>JALGVE010000128.1 GCA_029820045.1 Candidatus Zipacnadia bacterium
TCTGCGGTTCTTGCCGTTGGCTGTTGCCCCGTTCCCCGCCGTTCACAACGGATTCGTCCATGCCCGGTTGCCGTGCTCGTCTACGACCACGACGCGCACCGGCTCAGTGCCTGGGCGGAGCGTCGCCTTCCACTCCGTGATCGGCTCGACCGCATCACCGTCCCGCCAGTTGGTCCAACCCTTTCCGGGCGCGGGACACACGGCGAGGACCTCGACGCACGGCGAGCACTTGACCTGTAAGGTCTGCTGCTCCACGCCGCTCTCCTGAGCCGGGAGCTTTTCCATCTTAACTTCCTCGATGATTGGGCCGGCCGAAGCGTAGAACCGCCCTGCCCGCAGCGCCTCGTATATGTTGTCAGGAGTGCACTCCTGAGCCTTGACCATCACCCAGCCGCCGAAGGTGTCGTTGTAGTGGCGGTGCGCGTCATCCACGGCCAGGCCGAAGAACTCCCGCCCTCGCGCCAGGCACTCGTCCCACTGCACCTCGGAGAGACCCCGACCGATCCCCCGGTGACAGGTGGTGTTGAAGACCTCGACACCGATGATGCCCTCAAGCTCAACGATGTCTGCGAAGGTCAGGCTTGACCATGATGGGTGGGCCACGAAGCAGACCTCGGAGACCTCCGCCAGCGCGCTGATGTAGTCCTGCGGCACGTCCGTCTCCGGGTTCGGCGGGCACTCCTTCAGCCCCAGGCCGACGGTATGCACGGTCTGCCCTAGCTCTGCCGCTGGCGCTCCGATCTCCACGCCCCTGAGCAGGGTCATGCCCCGGTCATTCAGGCTGTCCACGTCCGTGACCGTGTCGTGGTCCGTGATGGCAAGGAAGTCGTATCCCTGCTCACTGTAGGCGTCCACGGCCTCTTGCGGTGTGAACTCGCCATCCGATTGTGTTGTGTGCATGTGCAGGTTGCCTTTGAACCATCTGCCGGGTGCTGCGAACGGATTCTCGCTCATCAACCTCGTCCTTTCGTACCGACTTCCGACTGCTCACTTCCGACTACCGACTAACCACAACGACCGACCGCCAATGAGGTCTATCTACAGGCGCAAATGAGTACTGTTCACAGGCGCAAATGAGGCCTGTTCACAGGCGCAAATGAGTACTGTTCACAGGCGCAAATGAGGCCTGTTCACAGGCGCAAATGAGTACTGTTCACAGGGGCGCCGACATTCTTGTCGGCGGCCGTTTCTTATCTACAGGGGCGCCGACATTCCTGTCGGCGGCCGTTTGGCGTTTGCAGGTTCGAGTCATGCCTCTACACCTCCGACTATCGTGCGCGACAAAAATGTCGCGCCCCCTGTAGGAGCAAATGAGGCCTGTTCACAGGGAGGCCCTGTTGCTAGCCGTGCGGTTCTTGCGGTTAGCCCTTGGCGTTGGTCGTTGCCGCTCCCTCATTCCCCAGTGCCTATTCCCCATTGCCCGCCATTAAGACCTTCGTTGCCTTCAAGCAGGAGGGCCGTAAGAGGGCGGGGAAATAGTCCGTGAACTACCGCAGGAGCATCGGTTTTAGAGCAAGTTGGCTTGTGGGTAGTGTAGGGCGGGGCACGGCGGCTAGCAAAGCCGTGCCGTACGGAGGGCAGGACTTCAGTCCTGCCGGACGTTGCCGCGTCCATACGGCCCCGGCCCGGCATCCCACCCGATGGGCGGGACGCCCTACACCGAAAAGAAGCTTGCACGCCCGTCAGCCAGCCAAAAACGATGCTCCTGGAACTACCGACCATGCCTCGGAAGGAAGTGCAGCAGTGAAATACACCCAGCGCAACTGCGTGACGGAATGGTCGTACCATTCAGGCCGCGCCTACGACGATCCGTTCGCCGAGGTCGAGCTGGATGTCGTGTTCACGACCCCAAGCGGCGAGGAGCTTCGCGTCCCGGCGTTCTGGGCCGGCGAGCAGACCTGGCGCGTGCGCTACGCCCCAGCCGAGGTCGGGACCCATCACTATCGCACTGACTGCTCAGACCCGCAGAACGAGGACCTGCACGGCATCGAGGGCGAGCTGGAGGTCGCGCCTTACGAGGGCGACAACATTCTGCTCCGCCGCGGAGGGCTGCGCGTCGCCGACGATCGCCGCCACCTCGAGCATACTGATGGCACGCCCTTCTTCTGGCTCGCCGACACCTGGTGGATGGGCCTTTGCAAGCGCCTGCGCTGGCCGGGCGAGTTCAAGGAGCTGGTTGCCGACCGCGTGGCGAAAGGGTTCTCGGTCATTCAGATCGTCGCGGGCCTTTACCCGGACATGGCTGCCTTCGACAAGCGCGGGGACAACGAGGCCGGCTGGCCCTGGGAGCCTGAGTTCGCCCGCATCAACCCGCGCTACTTCGACATGGCCGACCTCCGCATGGACTGGCTCGTCTCGCAGGGCCTGGTCCCCTGTGTCCTCGGCTCATGGGGGTATTACCTTCCGTGGCTCGGCGTGGAGCGCTTCAAGCAGCACTGGCGTTACCTGGTTGGCCGATGGGGCGCCTACCCGGTCATCTGGTGCCTCGCGGGCGAGGGCGTCATGCCCTGGTACCTGCACAAGCGCACCGATCAGGCGAAGCAGGATGAGGAGATCCAGCGCGCGGGCTGGACCGAGGTGGGGCGCTATCTGCGCGAGATTGATCCCTACCACCGCCTGGTGAGCATTCACCCAACGCGGCGCGGGCGCGAGCAGGTGGAGGACGACTCTGTGCTCGACTTCGAGATGCTGCAGACCGGACACGGCGACCGCACGAGCTTTCCCAACACCATCCGCTCGGTCACCGAGGCCCGCGCGCAGGAGCCGACCATGCCCGTCATCAACTCCGAGGTCTGCTACGAGGGCATTCTCGAGGCCTCCCGCGAGGAGGTGCAGCGCTTCATGTTCTGGAGTTGCATCCTCTCCGGCGCCTGCGGGCAGACGTACGGGGCCAACGGCATCTGGCAGGTCAACCAGGAGGGCAAGCCCTACGGCCCCTCGCCACACGGCTGGTCGTGGGGCGACCGGCCCTGGCGCGAGGCCTACCAGCTTCCCGGGTCGGGTCAGCTCGGCCTTGCGAAGCGCCTCCTGGAGCGGTACGAATGGTGGCGGCTGGAGCCGCACCCCGAGTGGGTCGAGCCGCACTGGAGCGAGGACAACTACTTCGCGCCCTACTGCGCCGGCATCCCGGGCGAGCTCCGCATCATCTTCCTGTTCAACGTCATCCCGCAGCCAGTCGTGAAGGAGCTTGAGCCTGGCCTGCGCTACCGCGCTTTCCTGTTCAACCCGTCCAATGGCGCCGAGCGGGAGCTGGGAGTCGCCGAGGCCGACGCCGAGGGCTCCTGGGCCGTGCCACAGATCGAGATCCGGCGTGACTGGGTGCTGGTGCTGGAACGGGCGGACTGAATGGGAGGACAGACGCCCTCGTCTGTCGGCTGGGAGACAGGTGAGGGCGCCTGTGCCTAGACAGGTGAGGGCACCTGTCCGTAGACAGGTGAGGGCACCTGTCCGTAGACAGGTGAGGGCACCTGTCCGTAGACAGGTGAGGGCACCTGTCCGTAGACAGGTGAGGGCACCTGTCCTACTACGACGAAGACGGACGAGGGCACCTGCTCTACTGCGACCAACTAAAGGCGCGAGACCCGCAGAACGAGCGCAAGGAGATCCTTGGCTATGCGCAACGAAGACATCGGAACCGACAACGGCTCCGCCCGCATCGAACCCGACGCTCCCGTCGCCGCCAACTCGCCGGGCTCCTGGCGGATCGTGTACACCGCCGGCCCCACCGGCATCGCCGTCGCTGGGAGCGTTCGCTTCGAGATCCCCTACGGCTTCACCCCGCCTCAGATACACTGGCGCAGCGACGTGGGATATTGCGAGGCTGAGTGCAGCCGCGAGGGCGTCGCCCTCCGCCTGCTCGTGGACGAGCCTCCCGTCAAGCTCAATCCGGAGCCGTTCTACTACGTCACCCGCTGGGGCCGCCACGTCTTCGTCCAGGTGCTTGAGGAGCCGCTGCAGGAGGGCGATACCATCACGCTCACCTACGGCCACCACCCGGGCTATCAGGCCGGCGCCTGGGCCCAGCACTTCGCAGGGCCCGCTGAGTTCACCGTCGCCACCGATGTTGACGGCACGCGTTCGGCGAAGTTCTCCGGGTATACCCTCGTCCAGGAGCAGCCCACGCTCCAGGTCATTGCCGACGAACCCACGCACTTCGACGTCTACGCCCCAACCTATGCGCGCGTGGGCGAGCCGGTGATGCTCAAGGTCCTGACCTGTGACGAGGAGCGCAACACCGCCGAGCCACAGGAGGGCGCCATCGAGGTCACCGCCAATGATTCAAAGGCGGAGGTTGACTTCCTCCCGCCGCAGGGCTGGCAGCGCCGCATGAACGTCACCTTCGGGACCCCGGGCGAGAAGCTTGTCCGGGTCACGGACCTGGAGAGCGGCCTGACCGGTGTCTCCAACCCCATCATCTGCTCTGCCCAACCGGTGGCAGAGGCGCCCTCGCCTCGTTCTAACCTGCGGCAGGATGGGGTAGCACAGGCGCCCTCGCCTGTGCCTGACCTCGCGCAAGGTGTGGTAGCACAGGGGCCCTCGCCTGTGCTGAACCTCTACTGGGGCGACATTCACGGGCACACCATCCTCTCCGATGGCCTTAAGAGCCCGGAGGAATACTTCGACTTCGCCCGAGACGAGGCGGCCCTCGATTTCGCCGCCAT
Source organism: Candidatus Zipacnadia bacterium (assembly GCA_029820045.1). Lineage (GTDB taxonomy): Bacteria > Armatimonadota > Zipacnadia > Zipacnadales > UBA5352 > JALGVE01. The sequence continues at coordinate 4,662 of JALGVE010000128.1, forward strand.
CGCCGACCACAGCCAGTACCTCTCCGATGAGGACTGGGAGTATATTCAGCGCGTCGTCAGCGAGTATAACCGTCCGGGCGAGATGGTCACGCTGCTTGCCTACGAGTACTCGCTCAACGCGCGCAAGGAGCGTTACGGCGACAAGAACATCTACTACCCCGGCGATGAGGGCCCGCTGCTGCGCGCCACTGACATTATGCGCTCGGAGTACGCGGACATGGCCGAGCACGCGCCGGAGTGGAAGGACCATGGCGCGATGATGATCCTGCACCAGCACGCGCACGGCTCCGGCACCTTCTACGATCCGGACCTGGTGCGGCTGTGCGAGGTCTATTCTATCTGGGGCGCTTCGGAGAGCATGGACGCCACGCGCCCGCTCATGCCTGCCCGCGACCGCGATTTCTCCGGCCATCTCGCCGCCGACCTCCTGGCGAAGGGCTGGATACTGGGCTTCATGGCCGCCTCCGATGATCACGCCGGCCGCCCCGGCAAGACTGACTGGTTGCGCACGCGCCGCGCCTATCCCGGCGGCCTGGCCGGCGTCTGGATGCCGGAGTTGACCCGCGAGGCGCTCTGGGAGGCCCTCTGGAATCGCCGTTGCTACGGCACCTCCGGCGCTCGCATCGCGCTTGAGTTCCACGTGGACGGCGCGCCCATGGGCAGCATTCTTGAGGGCAACCATCCCCAGCCTCGCATTGAGGTCAACGTGACGGGCACCGAGACAGTGGCCCTGGTGGAGGTGCTGCGGGGTCGCGAGGTCATCCACGCGCATACGGGTATCGGCCCGGTGGTGCACTTCGTCATCGCCGATTCTCACCCGCCGGCCGAGGGCTGTTACTACTATGTGCGCGTAACGCAGGTGGACGGCGAGATGGCGTGGTCGAGCCCGGTTTGGACGGCGAATGGAGAATAGGTAACGGGGAATGTGGAAACGGCCCCCTTCAGGGGGGGGCGACATTCTTGTCGCGCACGACAGTCGGAGCCGTACGCACATAACTCGAACCTGCAAACGACAAACGGCCGCCGACAGGAATGTCGGCGCCCCTCTAAACAGGACTCATTTGCCCCTTCAGGAGGCGTGGCATCCCTGTCGCGCACATTCCCTCTCAGGAGGCGCGACATTCCTGTCGCGCACGCCAGTCGGAGCCGTACACGCATAACTCCAACCTGCAAACGACAAACGGCCGCCGACAGGAATGTCGGCGCCAGCATAACAACAACGCCCTTCTCCCCTCTCCCGAACTGCCGTTGTGAGGGAGAGGGGCCGGGGGTGAGGCGGCCGTTCGCCGTCGCCGTTAGTCAGATGTCCCAAATCGCAGCTACCATGTCGAGATTCAACTACATAGCGAAGAACAAGAACGGCGAACAGTCCGAGGGCCTCATCGAGGCTCCCGACCGCGCCGCTGCCGCCGCCCAACTCCGCGCTCAGGGCCTCTGGGCGACGAAGCTGGAGGCCTTCATCGGCCCACGGCCGGCTTCGTGGGCGCGCAGTCCCCTGTATGCTCTGCGGCCCATCCATCCCACGCAGATGGCTATGTTCTTCACCGGGCTTGCCGCCATGCTGCGCAGCGGCATCAACGCTTATGACGCGATGGATGACCTCACCGAGCGCATCGGCGACCGCCGCCTGCGCCGCGCGGCGCGGGAGATGGCCGCGGCGCTGGCGCAGGGCTCCAGCCTGGCCGACGAGATGTCACGTTACCCGAACTTCTTCCCGCCCCACATCGTCGGAGCCATCAGCGCAGGCGAGGCCTTCGGCGGCCTCCCCGAGGTACTCAGTGACCTGGCGGAGCAGCTTACCACCGAGGCTACCGTGCGCGGCCGCCTGCGCTGGCTCATGCTCTACTACGGCGCGGTGCTGGTGCTTGCCGTGCTGGTACCCGGCTTTCCTTTCATTATCAGCCGCGGCGTGCGCTGGTATGTGGCGCTGCTGCTCAGCCGTCTGCTGCCCGGCCTGCTGCTCGCGGCGGTGATGATCGCCGCCGCCATCGTCGTGCTGAATCTGCCACGCATGGCGGCGGTCCGCTCGCGCCTTGCGGTGTCGGTACCGGTCTTCGGCGCGCTGGTGCGCTGGACGGCGCTGGTACGCTTCACGCGGACCCTCGACCTTTCGCAGCGCGCCGGGGTGACGCTCGACCACGGCCTGGAGGCGGCGGGCACGGCGACCGGCCATCCTCACATTGCCCGCGCCGCCGCACGCGCGGCGGAGGCGGTCAGGGGCGGCCGACCTCTCGCCGAGGCGCTTCGCAAGGTCCCGACCTTGCCGCGCACGCTCCGGGACATGCTGGCGACTGGCGAGAGGGTGGGTGGGCTCGAGGAGGCCTTGAGCAGCGCGTC
>JALGVE010000129.1 GCA_029820045.1 Candidatus Zipacnadia bacterium
GTCCACGCCGATGTAGATCATTTTGCGGTCTACCCCTTTCGCATGGCTTTTGGTGTGGCAGAAGTACCATTCGCCATCGACGGCGGGTAGACCGTTCTATATTATCCCTCCATCATTCCGACGCCGTTGTACGAGCTAACGCTTTGTTACGCAAGCGAGTACTAGCTGGTTCGTCCCGGCCGTTGGGCGGGACTGGCGCGCGTCGTTTGGAGGGGCCGCGTGAGGCCCGAAGGGCCGAACTCGGCCCTAAGCACTAACTAGTCCGAGAACACCCACTTCATCCGAAGCTGCCAGAGGGTGTTGTCGAGCTCGTCGAGGAGCTTGAGGTACTCGTCCTCCGCCTCCAGGTTAGGCTGGTCGCCCATGACTGTCGGCCGGAGTTCCTGGAGACGTGCTAACGTTGTCTTGAACGTCGTCTCCTCCGCCTCCGCATCCTGGGTCTCGACCAGCAGCTTCTCAAACTCACTGCTCACCTGCGCAACCACCTCTTCGCGAAAGCGGAGGGGACGGAAGTCAATCCCGCGAAGCGTAGTCAGCGTTGGCTCGAACTTCGGCTTCAGCGTGGGCGCAAGCTCAGCGTTCTTGAGCTTGAGACCGTTCCAGAACGCGAAGCGAAGCTCCTTGCCGCCGGACTTCGCCTCCAGGTTCCAGAAGCACCCGTAGGCCCCGATCTCCACCGTTGACTTGCCGACCAACTCCGGCTCCGTAATTGCGCCGGCGCCGCCGATACCGCCGCTTACGCCCAGGTCATAGTGCTCATCGTAGAGGATCATCCACCACTCCTTCTCCGGATCAAGCTCGCCCTTGCTGGTGGACTTGATGACCTGGGCGGCGGTGAGCCCCACCCGCGCCCCGTCGTGGAAGTAGCCGCTTGGGTAACATGCGAGTCGCACCTTCAGCGTCGCAATCTCCTCGGTCTTCGGGAGCTGCACGATGGAGCAGAACAGCGGCTGCTGGCCGGGGATGGTCATGAAGCGCACGCGCACCCAGGCTTGCGGCAGCTCCCAGACGAACTCGCACGAGGCGCGCTCGCCGCTGTCAAGCGCGCGGATTGTCTTCACCGGGTAGTCGCGTCCCTGCTGGTCATCGAGAGCGAAGTTGAAAAAGCCGTTGGTGTACCAGTTCCCGCCACCCGGGCTCATCATCCCTATCTGACCCTCGATGGCGACGGCCCCGTGCGGGTACGACTCATGGTAGCAGGCCCAGTGCTGGAGGGTGTAACTCACCGGCTCACACCGCAGCGTCGCGATCCACTTCTTGGTCGGGTGGCCCTCGTGGCCGGGATAGGCGCCGATCTGCTGCGGCTTGCCCGGCACGACCGTCGCCGAGGCGCGCGGCGGCTCCAGGTCCTGCGCCCAGAGGGCCGTCGAAAGGGCGATGGCCGCGGCGGCCAGGATGAGGGGCATGAGCCTGCCGTGGCCGGGCGCTTGTTCGCTGTAGCCTTGGCTAAGGCGGATGCCCTCAGGCCCCGCACCTTGAGGGCCGCGGGGGCCGGGGGTGCCCCCCGTCACAATACCGAGGTTGCCTTTGATCACTTCGCCCCCTCCAATCGTACGGTGGCAGTTGCGGTCGTGCCCGTTAGCACGTCTCGCGCGAGGATGCGCCACTCTCCGGGCGTGTCGCTCAACGCGAAGGGGATGACGGTGGAAGCCTCGAGGCCCTCCGGGCAGAGCGTCCTCGCGTAGTAGTGGCGGTCCTCGCCCTCCGGCCCGATGACGTTGATGCGGAAGATGGGCATAGCCCCCGCCGTGTCTCCCTCAGCGCGCAAGCGCACGCGCAGCCGGCAGGCCTCCCCCGCCTGTAGCCTGGCCGGTGCGCGCAAGTCAAGCCGCGTAACACGGTAGCGTAACGCCGAGATGAGGGTGGCGGAGGTGAACTTGAGCGCCGTCTTCGTCCGCTGCTTGTGCCCGAGGTACTTCCCTGCGCGCAGGTCATACAGATGCGCCGATTCCGGCGCGATGATGGTGGCGGGCACCGCCCTGTTCACGTCCTCCGGGCGTGGCGGCAGGAAGCCGCAGACCCGCGCCTTCCCCCGGGCGAAAGCCGAGACGCGACCGCCTGCAAGGGTCTCGTGATCCTCGTAGGTCGGGCTTTCCAGCCCGACGGCCAGCATCTGCCAGGCAGGCCGCAGGCCGGTTCCGTATGCCAGCCCACGCGCGACCTCGTAGAGCGGCGGCGGCCCGACTCCCCGGGGCTTCGAGCCGTAAGCATCCAAGGAGAAGTTCAGCAGCACTGCCGCTCCCTTGCCGAACTCGTGAACGATGCAAACCGGTGCGGCGTCGCTCTCGGCCAGCGCTGTCCCCTCGGTCGCGGTGACGCTGGCGTCCACGTCCAGGGCTTCAATCGTCGTCGCGTCCAGGTTAAGCTTGAGCGCCGCCGATTCCCAACTGCCGCCGACGCTTACGTCTGCCCGCGCCGCCTCACCCTCGCCCGTCTTCCTGCTCACTCCGAAGAGGTCATCAAGGGCCCCCATCTCGCGGAGCTTACAGGAGCCATCGGCAATGCCGGGGCGCACGTCGGCTATCAGCACGCCACCCTCGCGCACGAAGCGCTCAATCTCCGCCACCTCCGCGTCCGAGAGCGCGACTGCATGGGGGAGGATGAGAATGCGCGGGCGCTTCTCCGCGAGCGCACCCTCCTCCACCTGGCGGCTGGTCACATAGTACGGAACGAAGCTCAGGTCCTCCAGCATCCGCAGAGCGGCGCGGTGGGCGATCTCATAACGCCCGAAGGGCCCGGAGAGCTTCTCGAAGTGCACCGAGGGCTGCGACTGATAAACCGCGATCGGGTCACAGTCGTGCTCACTGCGCATGAGAAGCTGGCCCAGGCCCTCGGTTATCTCCTTGAGGTCCGGCAGGAAGCTGTCCATCCAGTAAGCCCAGGTCAGGTCGGTGTTGTAGAAGTTCTCGCAGGTGTACGAGCAATAGACCTCCAGCAGTGTGCTGCCGTCCAGGACGCTCTCCCAGAGAAAGCGCGGCAGGCCCGGCAGGTCCCGACGCCCGGAGTTGTATCCCCCGAACCAGTTGCCCCGCACCAGCGAGCGCGGCGCCAGCGAGCGCAGCAGCGTGTTCTGATCGGTGCGCCGGTAGGGCCCCCAGAACTCCAGCCCCTGGATCGTCAACTCCATCTCACCGGGGACCGAACCCTCAGCCCCGATGCGCCCGTGCGGGTCAACCGCCTTGATAACATCGTGGCAGTAGTGGTGCCAGTTGGCGTACAGATACTCGCGGAAGGCCTCGGTGTCATGGAAGCGGACGAACTGCTTGGTGGTGGCCGCCTCGCCGGCCTTGATCGGCTCGGCCTCCTCGAAGGACTTGAGCTCCGTGCCCCAGGCGGCGTTCAGCGCGCCGAGGTCGGCGTAGCGTCCCTTGAGGAAGGTGATGAACGCCGGCCGCTCCTTGGGGTCAAAGCCCGCGATAGAGGGAATGCGGTTCTCGTCGCCGAGGGAGTAGACCAGCGGATCGAACGGCTTTGACATCCGCGCGCGCTCTTGCAAGGCTTCGGTTGCCTTGGTGTCAGCGGCGATATCTCCCAGGCGGCCGCCCTCCCACGCGGTCGGCCCGAGGCGCGTGACGTAGGGGATGGCGTGAAAGTCCTCGCGCGCGATGGTGGAGGGCCTGCGCCCCTCGCCGACGCCCTCGCCGTAGTAATGCAGGATCGAGTTGAAGCCGGCCTTGTGAAGTTGCACGCCCGTGAAGTGCCCGAAGATGCCGGGCAGATTGCCCCAGACCAGGGCGGGGAAGTAGTCGTCATTGCGCTGCGCGACGAAGAACTCCTGCTCGATCTGGTCAAGCGTGATGCCATCTCGCAGCAGCGCGATGCGCGCGCGTCCCGCCAGGCTGACCGAACCCTCCAGCGGGAGGCTGAAGCCCTTCTCCTCGGCGCCGGCATCGAGGGGGAGGTCCTGCTGGCAGAAGCGTCGCTGGTAGTTGTCCAGCAGCGTCACGCGCAGCGCCCACCCCGCGCCCTCGATGGGTTGCGAGAACCGCACTACGCCCTCGCACGGCTCCTCGCGCTCGAAGCTCAACTTCGCCATCTCCACCTCGGAGATTTCAGTCGGCGAGGACATCAGCAGCGCCGCGCTCCCCCAGCCCTCGACACCGCGCTTGCTGACAAACCTCATATCAAGGAAGTGCGTGCCGCCCGGAAGCTGCCGCAATGTCAGCTCAACGGCGTTGTCGCCGGGCTGGAGCGTCTGAGTGAGGCTATCCGTATGCTCCTTCTCGCCCCACTCGTTGCGCACCGAGACCTCCAGCGACCCCCGCAGCGGTTGCCCGAGCGTGTTGTGCAGCGCAACGCTGACCGCGTTCGTCTGTGCACCGCTGCTGAGCGCGATGCCCTCCAGGGGCAGCTCCGTGAAGCGCACCGCCGGCTCGCGCTTCGCGGCCCACAGCAAGGCCTTCGCCACCAGAGACTGATGGTAATCGTACTCCGTGAGAGTGCGGTAAGTGAAATGCTCGGCGGGGGTCAGGCAGAAGCCCCCCGCGATCCTGACCTTCGACTCAACCGCGTAGTCCACGAGCGCCACGCGCCCCTCGCCGATGCGAAAGCCGCTGACCAGCGCGTCGGGCACTTCGCCGAAGCCGGGCAGTCCCTTCTTCTCCAGGAAGGTGTTGCGGTAGAAGGTCAGTCCCGCGATGGGCACCTCGCGGACGATCTCGGCGAGGTCGCCGAGAGGGTGCCGCCACATCTGCTCCGGCGCCTCGCGCCGGTAGGTCAGCAGCAGCCCGGCGCCCTCCTTCACGCGCTTGAGAATCTCGAACTGAAGCTGGATCGGCAGCTTGCTCACCGGGAAGTTAGCGAGCACGTACACGTCGTACGGCTGCTGGAGCTTACGCAGGATCGCGTACTTCTTCTCCTCGTTTGAGGTGCCCTTAATCATGCCGACGTAGTGGCTCTCGTCGCCCAGCGAGTACGAGTAGATGGCGGTCTCGCCACCGACCTGCATATCGAGGCGCTCGGCGAGTTCCGTAACCTCGCGCGCGGCGTGGGTGGGCGCGATGAAGAACGCGCGCACCTTCCCTCCCGCCAGCGGCTTCGCCCACGACGTGTGCGGCGTCTCGTAGCCGAGGTGGAACTCGTTGTAGTACTCTCCGGGCAGCCGCTCACCGAGAGCTCCACTCGCGAGCGCCAGCGGCAGGGCCACAAGGACCAAGCTCCTGACCGATACCAGCTTCATTGTGCTCACTCCTAACACCGATTGCTCGCGCAGGTCGGCCTACGCCTGTCCCCGCCCGCCGGACGGGGACAGGCGTAGGTGAAAGCATGACGGCACGGGCCGGGCTCGGCTGCGCGCTGCCGCGCACCAGCCTCGCACGGCCCCTCCATCCTACGCCAGGGGGCGCGGGCGCGTTTGAGGTGTGCAGGCCTTTCAACGTCAACCACCAGCAGCCGACCTTCCCGAATGTCGAGCGCGCTG
>JALGVE010000022.1 GCA_029820045.1 Candidatus Zipacnadia bacterium
GAAGTCCTGCGCTCCGTACGGCACGGCTTTGCTAGCCGCCGTGCCCCGCCCTACACTACTCACAAGCCAACTTACTCCAAAACCGATGCTCCCGGTCGCTAGACAGGAGCATCGGTTTTGGAACTGGGCGCGGCGCAGGTCCGCGCCCTACACGGGCCGGGCTGAAGCCCGGCCCCTCCATACGACAACGATATTCCCCACAGTAGGCCGGGCTTGCCGACCGCCACGGACAGCCTGCCATTCGGCGCGGCTTCAGAGCCATCCGAGAAGCTCGCGCCACCCCGGGGACCGTCCCCTTTTTCGCTGCTTGTCCGGCGTAGCCTTGGCGGAGGTGGATCGCCTGCGAAAAGGCCGACTGTCCGCCTGTTGCGGCCCCTTCACACTTGCACAGCCCCAGCCGGCTAAAACCGATGCTCCTGGGGGCCGGAGGCGTGAAGTTGACATGGAGGTTGCCTTCACGTATACTGCGTAAAAACCCGCCCGGAGAACCGTGAAGCCAACAATAATGGCCACCGCCTGCACCGCCGAATGGGTTGCCAAACCACGTGACGTCTCCCGTGAGAGACAACTGGCGCAGGCCCTAAGCATCCATCCCGTTCTCGCCGCAGTCCTCGTGAGCCGTGGACTCAACTCACCCGCCGCCGCAAGCGCCTTTCTGAGCCCGTCCCTGGACAGCCTCCACGATCCGTTCGAGCTGCCGGACCTGGCGGCGGCCGTGGACAGGCTGCTGGCCGCCCTCGAGGGCGGAGAGCCGATCCTGGTGCACGGTGACTATGACGCCGACGGTGTCACCTCCACTGCTCTGCTTGTGCGCTTCCTGACGAAGCTGGGCGGCCAGGTTCACTACTACCTGCCGCATCGCTTCAACGACGCGTACGGCCTGAGCGAGCGTGCGGTCCGCGCTGCCGCGAACAAGGTGAAGATCATCCTCGCTGTTGACTGCGGTGTTCGCGATCACGAGGTTATCGCGGCCGCGCAGCAGCAGGGCCAGGAAGTCATTGTGGTGGATCACCATGAGCCGGCGGAGACGCTACCGCCGGGCGCGCTGGTGATTGACCCCAAGCGCGAGGATTCGACCTACCCGGAGAGGGAGCTGGCGGCGGTGGGGTTGGCCTTCAAGCTCGCCTCCGCGATCTGTGAGCGCCGGGATCTGCCTCAACGGTCCTTGCAGCGCGCCTTCCTGGACCTGGTGGCTATCGGGACGATCGCCGATGTGGCGCCGTTGGTGGGGGAGAACCGGACGCTGACCCACGCGGGGCTGCAGGTGTTGCCGCACACGCGCAAGGTGGGGCTACGGGTTCTGCTGGAGCTCTGCGAACTGCACGAGCCGATCAGCGCGCGCGACGTGGCGTTTCGGATCGGCCCTCGGATCAATGCCGTCGGGCGCATGGCCGACGCGCACGAGGCCTTGGCCCTGCTTCTCGCCGACGATGAGACGGAGGCGCGTCGCACCGCCCTTCACCTGGAGAGCGTCAACCGTCAGCGGCAGCGGGAGCAGGCCACCACCTTCGGGCAGGCGATGGAGATGGTGAACGCCGAGGTTGACCTGGAAGGCGACCGGGTGATTCTTCTGGCCCGCCCCGGATGGCACCGTGGGGTGCTCGGGATCGTCGCCGCCAAGGTGTTGGAAGCGACCGGCCTGCCTGCGGTCATGCTGTCCGTTGAGGGCGAAGAGGCGCGCGGCTCGGCGCGCAGCATACCGGCCTTCGACATCGCCCGCGCGCTCGCGCAGTGCGATGACGTTCTTCTGCGATACGGGGGTCATGCACTGGCGGCCGGACTGAGCGTTGCGAGCGAGCGCGTTGACGAGTTGCGCGACCGCCTGAATGAGCTGGGGCGCGCGTGGATCAAGGAGGATGACCTCCGTCCGCGCGTGCATGCGGACTGTGAGGTGGACTTCGCGGAGGTGGACGATGACCTGGCAGCGGGGCTCGCGCGCCTGGAGCCCTGCGGCGAGCACAACCCGCAGCCGCTCCTGGTCGGGCGCGGGGCGCGAGTGATAGAGGCACGCCGCGTCGGCGCCGACGGTAAACACCTTAAGCTCTTCCTGTCCGCGGCGGGGTGTCACTTCGAGGCCATTGCCTTCGGGCACGGACAGGAGATGTCTTGGACCCAACCCGGCTGTGAGCTGGACATGGTCTTCAGTCCCAGGATGGACGACTACGGCGGGCTACCACGGCTCCAGCTTGTCGTGGAGGAGCTGAAGCGCGCCGGCGAAGTATGACGATGAGCTGGTTGGCGACCGGCTGCCCGCCTTGAGGAGAGAAAGGCTTGATGGCGACCCACACCTTCATGCAAACGACCACCGCCAGGCGTCAGCTCGTCAATATTACGGGTGAGGTCAAACGCGCAGTCAGGGAGGTCGGCCTCGCCTCGGGCATTTGCCTGGTGTCGGTGCCGCACTGCACCTGCGCAGTTTACGTGAATGAGAACGAGTCCGGGCTGGTGGCTGACACGCTCTCGCTGGTGGGCCGCCTGGTCCGCGGCCAGGAGTGGCAGCATGACCGGATAGATGACAACGCCTCGGCGCACCTGGGAGCAGTGCTCGTCGGCAATAGCGTCACGCTGCCGGTGGAGGGCGGCGAGCCGTGCCTGGGCGCCTGGCAGAGCATCATGTTGCTCGAACTCGACGGACCGCGGGAGCGCCGTGTCAACGTGACGGTGGTGGGAGACTGAAGGTGGTTCCTGGCGGCATGGCCCGTCCTGCCGGAGGAGCGCTTGCGCTGGGGTGTCGCGGACATATGCAGGGCAAGCCCTGCGCTGGGAGAGAGTGCGTAGGCCGTGATAGAGCAGGCAGTGTTACTCGTGGGTGGGCTGGGCACGAGGCTTCGGCCGCTGACCTACCAGCGGCCGAAGGCGCTTATCCCGCTGCTGAACCAGCCACTGATTTCCTACGAGCTTGAGTTGCTGGCGCGGCACGGTGTGCGTGACATCATCCTGGCGGCCTCGTACAGGTCGGATCAGTTGCAGGCGGAGCTGGGCGACGGCGAGCGCTGGGGCGTCAGACTCAGGTACGTCGAGGAAGCTGAGCCCCTCGGAACCGCGGGGGGCATCAAGAACGTAGAGCCGCTCATCGAGGGCCCCTTCCTTGCTCTCAACGGAGACCTCGTGATGGAGGTGGACCTGGGAGAACTTGCGGCGACGCACCTGCGCTCAGGTGCGTTACTGACGCTTTGCCTGAGGCGCGTGGATGACATCTCCCCCTTCGGCCTCATACAGAGGGATGACGAGGGCTACGTCACGGCATTCCTGGAGAAAGTGGAGCGGGACGAGACGGGGCAGAACACCGTCAACTCCGGCCTCTACGTCATGTCGCCTGAGATACTCGTGTACATCCCGGCGGGCGAGCAGTACTCGAACGAGCATCAGCTCTTCCCGGCTCTCCTGGAGGCAGGCCAGCCAGTCGCGGGGCATGTGCCGGACCGCTGGGGATACTGGAACGACGTCGGCAGAATCGAGACCTACCTGGAGGCCAACAGGAGTCTCCTTGAGGGCGCGCTGCCCTGGGTTGGGCCGGGGTTGGCAGGTGACGCACAGATCGCCGACACGGCAGAGATCGTGGAGCCGTGTCTCCTGGGCGCAGGCGCGCGCATCGAGAAGCGCGCACGCGTCGGGCCGTGGGTGACGTTGGGAGAGGGGGCCGTGGTAGGCGAGGGGGCCAGGGTAACGGGCTCGATTCTGTGGCCCAGCGCCTCGGTAGGTCGCGAGGCGGAGGTTCGAGACAGCGTCATCGCCGAGAGGGCGTCGGTCGCGAGCGGCGCCGAGATTGAGGGAGAGATGATCGCAGACTGATGGACCCGTCGGAAGACGATCTCTTGATGATACCGGGCCCGACGAACTTGCCGGACACAGTGCGGCAGGCGCTCGCCCAGCCTGGCATCTACCATCGCGGCGCGCGCGCGGCCGAACTCATGGCGGCCTGCACCGAAGGCCTCAAGCCGCTCTTTGGCACAGAGGGCGACGTGCTGATACTTACCTCCTCCGGGACGGGCGGGCTGGAGGCCGCGGTCACCAACTTCCTGTCACCGGGCGACCGCGTGCTGTGCGTGGAGGCCGGCAAGTTCGGCGAGCGGCTGGGCGACATCGCCGAGAGCTTCGGGGCGCGGGTGAGCCGCTGCCGCTTCGCTTACGGGCAGGCTGCGGACCCGCAACTTGTCCAGGATGATCTGGCGCGCGGCGACTTCCGCGCCCTGCTCTGTGTGCACAACGAGACTTCGACGGGCGTCATGCACGACGTCGCCGCGCTGGCGGAAGTCGCTCACGAGGCGGGCTGTCTCGTCATCGCGGATTGCGTGAGCTGCCTGGGCGGTGTGCCGGTGCTCATGGATGAGTGGGGCCTGGATGTGGTGGTCGCGGGTTCGCAGAAATGCCTCATGCTGCCGCCGGGGCTGGCGTTCGTGGCAGTCAGGCCCGGAAGCTGGGCGGCGGCTGAAGCCGCCAGGATGCCGCGCTACTACTTCGACCTGCGCAAGGCGCTCGAGTCCTCAGAGAAGGGACAGACGCCTTACACGCCCAACGTGAGTCTGCTGATGGCGCTGGGAGCATCGCTGCAGCTCATCGAAGGTGAAGGCCTGACCAACGTGTTTGCCCGGCACCGGGTGATGGCGAACGCGGTGCGGGCGGCGATGACAACCGCGCGCCTGGAGCTGTTCGCTGATCCTGAGTATGCGAGTGACACAGTAACCGCGGTGCGCTCGCCGGAGGGCGTGGACAGCGTCGAGTTGGTGCGGACCGTGTGGGAGGGGCACCGGGTGCTGATTTCGGGAGGGCAAGGTGACTTGAAGGGCCGCATCTTCCGCATCGGGCACATGGGGATGGTGCAGTTGCCGCACGTGTTGCGAACGATCGAGGCGGTAGCCGAGGGGCTGGGAGAGCTGGGACACGGCTGCGATGCCGCGAGGATGAAGCACGCCGCACGGGAGGCCGCTCACGGGGGCTGATGGTAAGGGAAGAGGCGGTGTGCTGGAGAACCACTGCAGAGCAACGGCTGCCGCCCACCGCGGTCCCGCCCAGGGGCCGGATGGCGCCGTCACGGAGGGGCCGCCCGAAGACGCCGAAGTCCCGCGCAAGCGGGGCGAAGGCATCTGAGGCCGGCCCGCGTCTGCCACCAGCTAGCAAGTCCGATGGTGCCCTGGGGCCGCCCAAGGTGCAGTGGTTGTGCGCGGGCCGGCCTCGTGCGTTTCTGCATCAGCAGAACCGCCCTCGGGCGGCCCCTCCGTGCGACTGCGGAGCAGTCGCGCGGCAACGACACCGCTCGTCTGCGGCACCGTCTGCACTTCTCGAAAGCGAGGAGGGCGTCTGCCCGCACGGTGACTACGGATGGCCGGTTAGGTGTTGTGAGCTATGCCCAAGATAGTGGTCTGCGATCCGATAGCTGAAGCGGGCCTGGTGCTACTCCGGTACGCGGGAGAAGTCGTGACCGGCTATGACCTGGAACGCGGGCAACTCAAGGACGAGATTCGCGACGCTGACGCGCTTGTCGTGCGCAGCGCCACGCACCTGGACGCGGAGTTGATCGGCGCCGCCGAGAGACTGAAGGTAATCGCGCGCGCCGGTGTCGGCGTTGACAACATTGACGTGGACGCCGCGACCAGGCAGGGCATCGCCGTGGTCAACGCGCCCATGGGCAACACTGTGGCGGCGGCCGAACACGCCATGGCGCTGCTGCTGGCGCTGGTGCGGCGCGTGCCCTCGGCCGACGCCGCCCTGAAGGAGGGGCGGTGGGCTAAGAAGGAATCCGTGGGGCGTCAGCTCTACGGGAAAACCCTCGGCATCATAGGCCTTGGCAAGATCGGGACCGAGGTGGGGAAGAGGGCGCGCGCCTTCGGCATGACGCTGCTGGTGTACGACCCTTACGTGCCGGAGGAGAAGGCGGAGGAGATAGGGGCCTGTCTGGTGGAGCTTGGCGAGCTGTTAGAGGAGTCGGACTTCGTGAGTCTGCACGCGGCGCTCACCGAGGAGTCGCACAAGCTCATAGGCGCCCAGGAGCTGGCCCGCATGAAGCCAGGCGCGGCCTTGGTCAACTGCGCGCGCGGCGGGCTGGTGGACGAGCCGGCGCTGCTGGAGGCGCTGAAGGACGGGAGGCTGAGCGGAGCCGCGCTCGACGTGTTCGAGGAAGAGCCGCAGCCGAACCCGGAGCTTGTGGGGCTGGAGAACGTGGTGGCGACTCCGCACGTGGCCGCCTCGACCCGGGAGGCGCAGGCGGAGGTGGCGAAGGAGGCCGCCCAGCAGGTCGCGGACGTGCTTGGCGGCAGGCCGCCTCGCTGGCCGGTCAACGCACCGGCGCTGGCGTCCGAGGACCTTGACCTGGTCCGGCCCTTCCTGGACCTGGCGGAGCGCCTGGGGAGGCTTCAGGCGGCCTTGCTGAGGGAAGCGCCGCGCAGCGTTGACCTCGATCACCAGGGCAGCCTGTCGCGGCAACACCTGCGCCTCGTCAACGGCTACTTCCTGGCGGGCCTGCTCGGTGAGATCGTGGACGAGCCGGTCAATCATGTAAACTCCGCGCTGGTAGCCACCGAGCGGGGCATACTGGTACGCGAGGGCATTGCCCCGGACGGGCGCGGATACTCGGAAGTACTGCGGGCACGCGTCGGCGCAGGCGAGACGGTGGCTACCGTGGCTGGTGCTGTGTTGGATCGTGGCGAGGCGCGGATCGTCGAGGTGGATGGCTTTGGCCTCGACCTGGTGCTACGAGACTACGTGCTGCTGCTGTGGAATCGCGAGCCCGACAAGCCGGGGTTCGTGGGTACTATTGGGCAGGTACTGGGCGCTGCGGACATGAACATCCTGGGCATCCAGGTGGGCCACGAGGTTGTGGACTGCATGGGCTTGATGGCTGTGAGCATGGCCGAGCCGGTCAAGGCTGAGGTGCTGGAGGAGATAGCCGGCCTGCCCGGGGTGGCCAGGATCGTCACAGTGAACTTCGGCCGCTGAGGCTGGCGAGGGAGACAGACCTTCGGTGAAAGCACTAAGATGAGAATCCTCGTGACCAACGACGACGGCATCAACTCCCCCGGCCTGCTGGCGCTAGCGCGTAGCCTGGCGCGCATCGGCGAGGTCTCGGTGATGGCTCCCGAGCGCGAGCAGAGTGGGGTGGGACACGCGATCACTCTGCAGAAACCGCTGCGCATCAACGAAGTCAAGCTCGATGCGCCGGTGCAGGTATCCTACGCGACCAACGGCACGCCGGCCGACTGCGTGATCCTGGCCCTTGACGGTGAGCTACCGATCCCTGACATGGTTGTCGCCGGGATCAACGCTGGTGCTAACTTGGCGGAGGAGATTCTCTACTCGGGCACCGTTTCGGCGGCGATGGAGGGGACGCTGCGGGGCATCACTTCGTTCGCCATGTCCGTCAATGCTCACAGGTACTGCATTTTCGAGCCGGCGGCGGAGTTCGCAGCGCGCGTGGCCGGACGGCTTGCGGAAACCGGGCTGCCCAAGGATACCTTCCTGAATGTCAACCTGCCCAACTTAGCTGCCGATGAGCTGGGCCCAGCAGTGCTGACGCGCCTGGGACGGCGGACCTATCAGAACATTTTGGAGCGACGCGTTGATCCACGGGGCAAGCCCTACTACTGGTTCTCGGGCAATCCGCTGGAGCAGGACGCAAGCGAAGGCACCGACATCGGCGCTGTCGTCGCGGGGAACATCTCGGTGACGCCGGTACACTTCGATCTGACCAGCCATGGGGCGGTGGCCGAGCTGGCTGAGCTGCTGGATGGACTGGTGGAGTGAATCCGATGTCCGCCACGCGGCCATCATACCTGGCGGCGCACGAGTCGGGCGAGCTGGCCGAGCGCGTGGAGGCGGCCCGTGAGATGCTCGCGAGCTGCCATCTGTGCCCGCGCGAGTGCGGAGTGAACCGGCTCGAGGGGGACACCGGGTTCTGCGGTGGCGGGAGGGAGGCGCTCGTCGGCAGCGTGAACGCGCACTTCGGGGAGGAGCGGCCGCTGGTCGGCGTCGGGGGCTCGGGCACGATCTTCCTAGCAGGGTGTAACCTGGGCTGCCTGTTCTGTCAGAACTACGAACTGAGCCACCTGGCGATGGGCAGGGAGGTCGGGCCGCAAGAGCTTGGGAATATGATACTGCGGCTGCAGCGCGGCGGCTGCCACAACATCAACTTCGTGACGCCGACGCACTTCATGCCGCAGATTCTGGAGGCCCTGGGCCCTGCCATCGAGGGGGGATTGCGGGTACCGCTGGTGTGGAACTGCGGCGGATATGAGTCGGTTGAGGCTCTGAAGCTGCTCGAGGGCATCGTGGACATCTACATGCCGGACGCGAAGTACGCTGATGCTGGGCCAGCCGAACGGTTCTCGCAGGCTCCGGACTATCCGGAGCGGATGCAGGCGGCGCTGACCGAGACGCACCGACAGGTCGGCGACCTGGTGATGGACGAGCGGGGGTTGGCGGTGCGCGGGATGCTGGTTCGGCACTTGGTGCTGCCGGAGGGGCTGGCGGGAACCGCCGAGGTCATGCGGTTCATCGCCTCTCTGAGCAAGGACAGCTACGTCAACGTAATGGCGCAGTACCGCCCATGCTTCCGGGCGGCGGAGCATCCGCCGATGGACCGGCGCCTCACCATGCAGGAGTACCGCGAGGCAGTCCAGGCGGCGCTGGACGCAGGGCTGCATCGGCTCGATGAGCGGCCGCTGGCGTGGCTGCGATGAGATGATGATCGCACCTGACCGGCGGGATGGTTGGCCGTGGGCGGTGGCTGGGTGAACCGACGCGTACAGGAGGAGACCTCCAATGAGCGATGTCAAGAAGACGCTGCGAGACCTGGGCGGGCAACTCGGCAAATGGGCGAGAAGCGGCGGAAGCACGGCTGCTGACTGGTGGGAGGAGAAGAGCGCGATCGCAGCCCGCACCGGGCAGATCCGGAGACTGACCAGACGGCAACGTGAGGTAATCGGCGAGATGGGCACAAAGGTGTACTCCCTGCACAAGCGCGGCAAGGTCAGGAACCGCGACCTGCTTGCCGACTGCGAGCGCATTGATGAGATCAACGCCGAGATCGAGAGGCTCAAGGGCGAGATCGAAGAGATCCGCACCCGGAAACGCCGGGTAGCCATCGAAGAGAAGGAGTTGGAGGACGACTCGCCGGTCGTGGACGAAAGCGACGTCGGAGCGAGCGTTGCGGTTGAGGTCCAGGCAGCGGAGGAAGAGGAGGCAGTGGAGAAGACGGAGGCGGTCGAGGAGGCCGAAGAGACCGAAGCGTCTCAGGAAGCTGAAGAGGCTGAAGACACGCAAGAGCCAGGCGAAGAAGACGCGCAAGACACGCACGCGCCGGACGAGACCGGGGAATCTCCCTGAGGCGGGTCAGCCGGTCGAGCGGCGCGTCGAACGCGTCAATAGCGGGAGCGACGAAGGAAGATGACAAAGTACTGCTTCGTAACAGGCGGCGTGGTATCGGCCATCGGCAAGGGCATATCCTGCGCCTCGATCGGGCGTCTGCTCAAGAGCCGCGGCTTCAAGATCGCGATGCTCAAGATTGACCCCTATATCAATGTGGATGCGGGCCTGATGAACCCCTTCCAGCACGGCGAGGTCTTCGTCACCGACGACGGGGCCGAGACCGACCTGGACCTGGGGCACTATGAGCGGTTCGTGGACGAGCCGCTCAACAAGCTGTCCAACGTTACTACGGGCCTGGTGTACGGATCGGTGATCGAGAAAGAGCGCAACGGCGAGCCCTACCAGGGTCAGACCGTCCAGGTCATCCCGCACATTACCGACGAGATAAAGCGGCGCATCCGACTGTGCGCGGAGAAGTACGATGCTGACATCTGCATCACCGAGATCGGCGGCACGGTGGGTGACATTGAGAGCCAGCCCTTCCTGGAAGCCATCCGCCAGATGCGCATCGAGGAGGGCCGCGAGAACACCTGCTATGTCCATGTCACTCTTGTGCCCTACCTGGACACGGTCGGAGAGTTGAAGACGAAGCCCAGCCAGCACTCCGTGCGCGAGCTCAGGAGCGTCGGCATCCAGCCCGACCTGCTGGTCGCGCGCACCAAGTACCCGCTGACCGACGATCTGCGACGGAAGCTCTCGCTGTTCTGCGATGTGCCCGAGCCGAACATCATCGAAGGGCTGGACATGCACGAGTCGCTCTATCACATTGCGCTGGCGATGGAAGACCAGGGCATCGCTGACCTGGTCACCGACACGCTCCATCTGCCACGGCGCGAGCCGGACCTGACTGAGTGGCGGGAGATATGCGAGCGGATGGCCTCGCCGACGCGCCAGACTACTATCGCCATGGTCGGCAAGTACATGGACCTGCACGATGCCTACCTGTCGGTCACGGAAGCCCTGATGCACGCTGGCGCAGCCAACGACACGCGCGTGAATATCGAGTACGTCGATTCCGAGGATATCGAAAAGGACGGGCCGGAGGCTTACCTGAGGGACATGTCCGGCGTGCTGGTGCCCGGCGGCTTCGGGGACCGCGGCATGGAGGGGAAGATAGCCGCTGCCGGGTACGCCCGCGAGAACCGTATCCCGTACCTGGGCTTGTGCCTGGGCTTGCAGGTTGCGGTGATTGACTTTGCGCGGAATGTGTGCGGGCTCGAGGGGGCCAACTCCAAGGAGTTCGACGAGGATACGCCTCACCCGGTCGTCATCTACCTCAAGGAGCAGGAGTACGTGACCAAGCTGGGCGGAACCATGCGGCTGGGGGCGTATCCTTGCGCCATCAGGCCCGGCACCCTGGCCGAGCGCTGCTACGGCACGACCGAGATATCGGAGCGGCACCGCCATCGCTACGAGGTCAGCAACCAGTACCGCGACAGGCTGGCGGAGGGCGGGCTGGTGTTCTCGGGCACCTCACCGGAGGGCGATCTCGTGGAGATGATCGAGCTTCCGGACCATCCGTTCTTCATTGCCTCGCAGTTCCACCCGGAGTTCAAGTCCCGCCCCAACCGCGCCCACCCGCTCTTCCGCGAGTTCATCGCAGCGGCGTTGGCTGACGGCAAGTAGGTCGGGCTTGCAGCCCGAGTCGTTTGTTGGCCGGTTCACGGCCAACCGAGTTGGCCAAGGCTTGCCCCACGACACGGAACCATGCGGAAGCCAGGCACACCAACCCTGAGAGGCTGCCTTTAACTGCGGCTGCCCCCTGTCATCCGAAAGGCAACGCGTAATCCATGGCATTACTTGACGACCTGAACGACGAACAACGAGAAGCCGCCGAGACCATCGAAGGACCTGTGCTCATCTTCGCCGGAGCCGGCTCCGGCAAGACCCGCGCGCTCACCTACCGTATCGCCCACATGATACAGGACCGCGGCATCGCCCCGACGCGCATCCTCGCCGTTACCTTCACCAACAAGGCCGCCGACGAGATGAAAGAGCGCATTGACAACCTCGTCGGCGAGCACGCCCGGGGTATGTGGGCCGGCACCTTTCACTCGATCTGCGCGCGCATGCTGCGCATTGACGGGGACAAGATCGGCATCCCCTCCGAATACTCCATCTTCGACGAGGCGGACCAGCAGTCCGTCATCAAGGATATACTGGCGCGGCTGGCGCCGGTCGCCGAGGAGGACGAGAAGTCCGGCGGTTGGACTCAGCGCGATGTCCTCGACGAGATAAGCTCCGCCAAGAACGAACTGATGGGGCCCGACAAGTACCGGCGGACCAGGAAAGGGCGCTTCGAGAAGTTCGTAGCCAAGGTCTACTACCAGTACCGCGATCGCTTGGAGCGCAACCAGGCGCTGGACTTCGACGATCTGCTCATGAAAGCCGTCGAGCTCCTGGAAACGCAGGACGAGGTGCGGGAGAAGTACCAGGGGCGCTTCCAGTACGTCCTGGTGGACGAGTACCAGGACATCAACTTCGCGCAGTTCCGCTTCGTGCAACTGCTGGCGGAGCGCCATGGGAACCTGTGCGTGGTGGGGGACGACGACCAGAGCATCTACGGCTGGCGCGGCGCGAACGTGCGCATCATCCTCGACTTCCAGCAGCACTTCCCGGATGCGAAGGTGGTGAAGCTGGAGCGCAACTACCGCTCGACCGGAAAGATCATCGAGTGCGCCGCCGAGGTGATAAAGCACAACGAGAACCGCGCGGACAAGCGGCTGTGGACCAGCAACCCGCCGGGCGACAACGTTGTGGTCTACGAGGCGATAAACGAGGAGGAAGAGGCGGAGTGGGTGGCGCAGACCGTTGCCGACCAGGTCAAGCGCAAGCTGGCGCGTCACGGCGACTACGCCGTGCTCTACCGCGTTAACGCAATGTCGCGGAACTTCGAGCAGGAGCTGGCGAGGCTGGGCATAGCTTACGAGATCATCGGCGGCGTCCGCTTCTACGAACGGGCCGAGATCAAGGACGCTATCGCGTATCTGAGGTCCATCTTCAATCCGGCCGACGACCTGTCTCTGCGGCGGATCATCAATACGCCGCGGCGAGGGATCGGGAACAGCACTCAGCAGGAGCTCACCGTCATCGCGCAGCGCGATGACGTCTCGCTGTTCCGGGCCTGCCGGATCTTCATTGCCGACGAGGACCGCAGGCCCCGCGCGCGGACGGCCGTGGCGGATTTCTATGACAGGATGGTCGCACTGCGGGCGCGCGCAGAACACGCAAGCCTGCCCGACCTGGTGCGCGCCGTGGTCGAGGAAAGCGGCCTGATCGCCGCGCTCCGGGAAAGCGGCAAGGCCGAGGACGCGGGCCGGGTCGAGAACCTGCAGGAGTTCGTGACCGTCGCGGCCTCCTTCGAGCGGCGGAGGGCCGGGGCGACGCTGGCGGACTTCCTGGAGCACGTGGCGCTGGTCTCCGATATTGACGAGGCGAAGGAGCTGGACGGCGCGGTGTCGCTCATGACGCTGCACAGCGCGAAGGGCCTGGAGTTCCCCATCGTGTTCCTAGTCGGGATGGAGGAGGGGGTATTCCCGCACGAGCGGTCCATGGGGGATGAGTTCGAGATCGAGGAGGAGCGGCGGCTGTGTTACGTGGGGATGACGCGGGCGCAGAAGATGCTCTATCTCAGCCATGCCATGAACCGAACCATCTTCGGTGAGACGCGCCGGCAGCGGGCCTCACGCTTCCTGTCAGACCTGCCGGCCGAGCTGCTCGACCGGCGGCAGCAGTTCGCCCAGGGCACGCAACCGCGGATGCTGGAGACCGACGAGGCCGTGCTGGAGCAGCCGACCGGCGGCAAGCGCATTGACGTCACGAAGATCCTGTCACGGGCCAAGCAGCGGGCGGCGGGTGATGCACCCGCGAAGACGCCCAGGAAGCCGAAGAAGCCGAAGAAGCGCGTTGGCGCGAAGGCTGCCAAGAAAGGCGCCGACAGCGGCTGGGAGCCGACGTTCAAGGCCGGCGAGAAGATAGTGCACCCGACCTTTGGGCGGGGGATGGTCATTAGCACCGAGGGCGAAGGCGAAACGGAGAAGGTAACGGTCGCCTTCCGCGATGGCGGCGGGATAAAGAAGCTCTCTGTGCCGAACGCGAAGCTGGAGAAGGTGTGACAAGAGCGCCGTTTGCCGTTACCCATTTACTGTCGTTTTCTGTGCTCTCTGCGTCTCTGCGGTATGCCTTGTCGTTGCTGCCGGTCAGCCTTCGTTGAACCAGAGGTCAATGTGTCGCTCGGGATCATAGGGCTTACCGACGATGTCGGGCAAGCCGTTGCCCGTCAGGTCGGCGACCTTGGCCTCGTGGGTCGGAACGCCGCGCTCAATGATGATCTCCTCCAAGTTTCCCTCGCCTCGATTGAGGTAGATGATCAGCCTCGGCTCCGCGTTCCTGCCCAGGCCCATCTCGCCCACGAAAATGTCAGGCAGGCCGTCACCATTGAAATCAGCGATCTCCAGGCTGTGCGGGTGGAAGAGGTCATCGCGGAGCACGACCTGCTCCCACGTCGGCCCCGCACACCAGACCAGACGCGCGGGATGGCTCTCGCCCTCAGCCAGCACGATGTCCAGATGACCGTCGCCATCGAGATCGGCGACGGCAGCTCGCGTCTTCACAAAGCCGGCAGCAAAGGCTTCGCGCTTCCAGGGATCACCGGGAGCGCTTCCCCGACGGAAGATGTCAGTGCCGGCGATGACTTCGTTTCGACCGTCGCCGTCGAGGTCAACGATGACCAGGCCCTCCACGTCAATCATGTCATCGGTGATGAGGTGGTAACACTCGGGTGGCCACGGCTCCACGCGCGGATCGGAGGGGATGTCGTAGTACATCAGGACTCCGCTCTTCTGCGATAGCGCCAGTATCTCCGGCTCGCCATCGCCGTCCACATCGCCTACGACCTGGTCGTGGTACTTCTCGAAGCGGTCCTCGATGACGCGCCTCGGCCACCTGTCGGTAGGATCGGGCGGGCATTCGAACCAGTACAGCTCATTGCCACCCGCCTGCTGACCGGCGACAACGTCCAGGTGGCCGTTGCCCGTGAGGTCGAGCACCACGCCGCCGGCCTCCAGGTTAGGCGCCGAGGCCATGGGGTGGCGCGTCCAGGAGGGGTTCTCGTACCAGAACAGGTTGAGCTCACCCTCCTTGCCGCCGATGATGACGTCGCTGCGGCCGTTGCCGTTCACATCGGCAAGAAGCGTGATATCGTGGTGCGACCCGGGCGGGTCGGGGTCAATCACCTCATGTCTGAAGTGCAGTTGACGTGGATCGCTTATGCTTGTCCACCTCGGTTCCTTGGCGGTAGTCCAGAGCGGACCGGGGACAGGTGAGGGCACCTGTCCTACTGTGCAGGGGACGGGTTATTCGCCACACAGGGGGCGCGGACCTTCGCCCTGGGAGGTGTGTGCGGCGCAGGTCTCGAAATGCCCAGCCAGTTCGGCGCGACGCGCTTCCCGGAGGAAGACTCATGGTGATGAGACTTGCCCTCTGCACCAAGATGCTACAGGACTACGAGATGGAGGAGGCCGTCAACATCGCGGCCGACATCGGATACGAGGGCCTGGAGATCTTCGGCGTGCCCAAGCACCTCCCTGACGACGTGTCGAAGGAGAAGGTTGAGGCGTTGGCCGCGCAACTCAGCAAGCTGGGCATGGAGGTGGTCACGCTCTGCACATACGTCGGCATGTTCTCGCAGAAGAGTGATGACGAGTGCCTGCAGGAGGTCGAGAAGTTCCGGCGCTACCTGGATATCGCAGAGGCCCTGGAGTGCGACATGATCCGCGTGCAGCCCGGAGGCCCGCCGAAGCCCTCCGAGGCACGGGAGGACCACTGGGCGCGGGCCGCCCACTACGAGCAGGTATGCTGCGACCTGGCGCTATCCTACGACATCGGTGTGGTGATCGAGAACAACTTCGGGCTGTCCGCGACGGTGGACTCGACGCTGGAGATGATCGCGCGCGTGGACCGGCCGAACTTCGGTATCAGCTACGACCCCGGCAACCTGTATCGCATGGCCGAGTACCACGGCCCCGAGGCACTGGCGCGCTTCGGCGAGCTGACCTGGAACGTGCAGGTGAAGGACTGCTACAAGGATGACCAGGTGGACGACCACCAGCGGCTGCTGGGCGAGGGCGTGGTGGACTATGAGCTGATCGTTGCCTGGCTCGCCGATGCCGAGTACGACGGCTACCTGTCGGCGGAGTGCCATAGGGAGCCGGACGAGGAAATGACCGCCGAGGACATCGCCCGCCACGAGTACGAGGCCATGAAGAAGCTCATCCAGAACGTCTGACACTCCCAGCCCGGAGGATATTGCCAATAATGCAGCTACAACTGCACAATAACGTTCAATTCATCTACGAGTTGGTGATGGCCCGGAGGGAGTTGGCGGCGGCGGGGATAGACTTCGAGACCTCCCAGGACCTGCGTGTCTTCGAGGTGCAGGATGGGCTCGACGCGGACCGGCTGCTGAGGCGGTCCGCTTACTTCAAGTCGGTCGGCGAGGAGCTGACCGACTATCACTTCATCCAACAGTACAACCGCACGCAGTCGGTCAATCAGTACCTCACCCACTGGTTCTACCCCTACAAGGGCAAGTTCCATCCGCAAATGATCCGTGCCCTGCTGAACATCACTGGCCTGGAGCCGGGCGATACGGTGCTCGACCCCTTCATCGGCAGCGGGACGACCGCCGTGGAGGCGCAACTGCTGGGGATCAACTGCGTGGGCGTGGACATCTCCCCGCTGTGCTGCCTCATCTCGCGGGTGAAGACCGGGGCATGGGAGGCGCTCGAAGAGATCGAGGCCGCCGCCGACTACGTCACCCCATGCGCGGACAGCAACGCTCAGAACCGCCTGTTCCGGGGCCCGGAAGAAAAGGAACTCCCCGATGGCCCTGTAAAGGATTTCTTCGACCTGGCGGAGATGATTGCCCGTTCCGACGCTGCGCGGCGGCGGAAGGACCTGGCCGAGGCCTTCGTCAGGAACCGCGACAAGATGCTCGCCTCGGTGCGCGACTACGCCGACGTGCGTGACAAGTTCGACCTCGACTTCGGCGAGGTGAGCATCCGCGAGGCGGATGCCAGGAAACTGCCGCTTGAGGATGAGAGCGTGGACGGCATCATCACCTCGCCGCCGTACTCCATTGCGCTTAACTACGTCAAGAACGACGCCCACGCCCTGAAGGCGATGGGGCACGACGTGGAGGAGCTGTCGGAGCAGTTCATTGGCGTGCGCGGTAAGGGGAAGGCGCGCTTCACGCTCTACGAGCACGATATGCGCCTGGCGGCGATGGAGATGCACCGCGTGCTGAAGCGGGGGGCGCAGTGCGTGGTGGTGATCGGTAACGTCACCTACCAGGGGGAGGAAGTTGACACCTCCGGGATGTTCACGGCGGCCTGTCGGGAGGCGGGCCTGGAGCTGGAACGCACGATAGACAAGATCATCTTCGGTCTCTATAATGTGATGTCGAGGGAGTACATCCTGTTCTTCCGCAAGCCGTGAGAGCCATGTCACAGCGCGAGACGGTTACGAGCAACCTGGACGAGTTCATCGCGGTGCTGCCGGAGCGGGTGCAGCAGCAGGTGCGCGCTCATGCAGACCTGGATGACCTCATCGAGGTCGTCGTGGACCTCGGCCGCCCCATCGAGGCGCGCTTTCCCGGCAAGTTCGAACTGCTGGACGGGCCGCCGGCCACGCGCGCGGATATCAAAGGCATAGTCACGCGCGTGGGTGAGTTCGACCGAGACAATCGGGCGGGCATCGAGGCGACCCTGCACCGCATCAGCGCCATCCGCAACCGGCATGGTGAGGTGGTGGGCCTCACCTGCCGGGTCGGCCGCGCGGTCTTCGGCACCATCAACATCATCCGCGATGTGATAGAGACCGGCGAGAACATCCTGATGCTGGGCCGACCCGGAGTAGGGAAGACCACCAAGCTGCGCGAGGTCGCGCGCGTGCTGGCCGACGAGTTCGACAAGCGCGTGGTCGTGGTGGACACCAACAACGAGATAGCGGGCGACGGAGACATTCCGCACCCGGCCATCGGCCGCGCGCGGCGCATGCAGGTTCCGCATGACCGCGAGCAGCACCAGGTGATGATCGAGGCCGTCGAGAATCACATGCCCGAGGTCATCGTCATTGACGAGATAGGCAATGAGGCGGAGGCCTTCGCGGCGCGTACCATCGCTGAGCGCGGCGTGCAGCTCATCGCCACCGCACACGGCAACAACCTCGAAAACCTCATGGCGAACCCGACGCTGGCCGACCTGATCGGCGGCATCCAGGCGGTCACCCTCGGCGACGAGGAAGCGAAGAAGCGAGGCACGCAGAAGACGGTGCTGGAGCGCATGGCGCCGCCGACTTTCGACATCATCATTGAGATCGCCGACATCAACCAGCTCGCGATCCACCATGACGTGACGGATACCGTGGACCGCATCCTGCTCGGTGAGCCGGTAACCGCGGAACTGCGCCGCTACGATACCGCTGGTCAGATCGTGGCGGTGGAGCGGGAGGTGGAGGCGGCTGGTCCTCCGCAGCTCGATCAGACCGACGAGCTGGACGCGCTGGAGCTGGAGCTGCGCCGGGCCGAGCGGCACGGTCGGGTGATGCAGGTGCTGGCTATCGGCGTCAACCGCGAGCATCTCGAACGAGCCCTGCGCGAGCAGCGCTTCCCGGCAAGCGTCACCAACTCCGTCGAGGACGCCGACGCCGCCATCGCGCTGGAGTGGGCGGTTGAACAGGGCCAGGTTCCCGAGGGCGTTGAGCAGGTGCTTTCAGTGCGCAGCGACACCTACACGCAGATACGTGACGCGGTGCGAGCCCTGGCAGAGAGCGCGGAGAGCGGGCGCGAGGCCTTCGCCCTGCGAGAGGCGCGAGAGGCGATGCAGCGCGTCATTGACAGAGACGAGCCGGTGGAGCTTCTGCCGCAAAGCGCCTACGTGCGCCGGCTTCAGCACGAACTCATAGCCAAGCACGACCTGGAGTCCGCGACCGTCGGGGAGCCGCCGCGCCGGCGGGTACGGGTGCTTCCACCGTAACGACGGCCAACGGCGAACGGAAAAGCTCAGCGCGGAGACGCGGAGAACGCAGAGAACGACTAACGGCAGGGAATAGGGAAACGGCAGACGGCGGCAACAGAGCCATGTCGTTTGTAGGTCGGGCTTTCTAGCCCGACTCCGTTGACCGTCGAGGAAACGACTGACGAGTCGGGCTAGAAAACCCGACCTACGAACAGCGTTCTCTGGCTGTTCCCGATTGCAGCGACAGTACGGGGAAGCAGCGCTAGGCGGCTCCGAGGACCGGTGAAAGGGGAACGACGCACCTCAGCAATGCGTGACGAGCTCCGCTTCATAGTGCTCGACGGCGTCGAGGGCTGCGGGAAGTCCACGCAGATCGAGCGGCTTGCTGCCGCCCTGCGCGAGGCAGGGGAGGACCCGGTCGTGACCCACGAGCCGGGCGGCACACCCGTGGGCGAGGCCATCCGCTCAGTGCTGCTGTCGCCCGAGTACCC
This sequence comes from Candidatus Zipacnadia bacterium, assembly GCA_029820045.1. Lineage (GTDB taxonomy): Bacteria > Armatimonadota > Zipacnadia > Zipacnadales > UBA5352 > JALGVE01. The sequence continues at coordinate 18,869 of JALGVE010000022.1, forward strand.
GCAGATGACCGTGCTGACGGAAATCCTTCTGTTCTGCGCCTCGCGCGCCCAGCATGTGCAACAGGTGATTATCCCCGCGCTCGATGAAGGCAGCCGGGTGCTGTGTGATCGCTTCTCGGCGGCCACCTTTGCCTACCAGGGCTACGCCGGTGGCGGTGGGGCAGAGATGGTGGAGCAGCTTGACGCCCGGGCCACCGGAGGCCTCGCGCCCGACCTGACCATCATTCTTGACCTGCCGGCGGAGGAGGGCCTACGGCGCAAGTTCGGGGAGCAATGGCGCGAGGCGTCGGCCCTGGGCGACCGCATCGAGCAGAATGACGCGGAGTACCACCGGCTGGTGCGCGAGGGCTTCCTGGCGTATGCGGACCGGTGCTCCGAGCGGACGGCAGTGATTGACGCCGATCGCGAGCCTGACGAGGTCTTCGCTGAACTCGCCGGACTGCTGGAACTCTGAGAGCGAGGCGCGCGTCTCGCACAGCGGATGAAGCCCGGCCATGTCGGCCGGGCTTCATGGTTCGCCCTCCCCCCGAGGCCTCTACGAGGCCGTGAACTCCAGTTCTGTCACTGCGCCGCCGTTCTGCGCTGACTTGAGCGCCGCCTCGATGAAGGCGACGATCTCGATGGTGATGTTGAGGTCAAGCGGCGCCTCGCCCGTCTCGAACATCTGCACGATGCGCTTGAGCAGCTCGCGGTAGATGGTGCTCGGGTCAATGCGCACGACCTTGACGCCCTTGTCGCCCCAGGCCGTGAAGCCGTAGGCGTGGGCGCCGGCGCGCGTCCCGCGAACGGTCCCGACCCGGCCATCGCCCCAGCGGCCGACCGTGACTTCACCGCTATCCTCGGAGAAGCAGCTTACCTCCGTGCAGCCGCCGCCCATGAAGGCGTACAGGGTCTCGACGCCGTGGATGCCGTAGTGGAAGAGGCCCGGGTTCTCCTCGTGCAACGACGCGGGACTGAAGGCCGAGGCGCCCACGACCTCCCCGAGGCCCTCGGCATCCGCCAGAGCCTCCTGGACCTCAACGGCGTAGCGCAGCGAAGAGGACGAGAACACGGGGACGCCGTTCTCCTGCGCCAGTCGCGCTATCTCCTGCGCATCGGCTACGGAGCAGGTAAAAGGCTTGTCAATGTAGACGGGCATCCCGGCCTCCAGGAAGGGGCGGGCCTTGGCCAGGTGTTCCTTCCCACCCTGCGACTCCACCAGCACGCCATCCACTTTGCCGATGAGGTCCTCGGGATTGTCCACCAGTTCCACGCCCCAGCCCACCAACTTCTCAGTGTACTCCTGGACCCGCTCAGGCTCCGTGATCTTGGACTCGCCGCGGTACCCCGCAACGATCTGGCACTCGCTGTCAATCCACTGCTCCTGGTCTATCTCCACGTGATTGAGTCGCATCGTGAACTGCACCACGTGCGAAGTGTCGAAGTCTACAATTCCCAGACGCATTGTCTCATGCCTCCTGCGCAAAGTAGTTAGCGATGTTAGACTGCGCGAGTACTTCTACGCGTGGCGTAGGCCTCCTCCCTCGATGCCTCGAATGTCTCTGGGCGAGGACTGTGGCCGGAGGATGGGGAAGTATGTGTGCGTGCGAGAGGTTACGACCGCAGGCAGGCCAGGGCGCCTGTCCTACCGAGTGCAAGGTGATGACTATGAAGTGGACATGGCTCGGCATTGGGCTCATTGGGTTGCTGGCTCTGCTCGTGGCGGCCTGTGCTCAGAACTGGGAGCCCGAACCCGGCGACCTGGACCCGGAGGTGAACGTGGCCCTGGGCAAGCTGGTGGAATATGCCCCCGCCCCGAACTACGGCCTGACCGCCAAGAGCGATACCGACGCGACCGACCTGACTGACGGAGTACTATCGGATCACCCTCGGGGGCACCTGTGGTTTGATAGCAAGTGCGTGGGCTGGAGCTACGGAGGGCGCTACAACCTGGCCGTGGACCTGGCGGAGGTCTATCCGATCAGGGAGCTCGCCATCCGCATCCAGGGCGGCTCGCCGCAGGCTGGAGTTACGACGCCGGTCTGGATGGAGCTGGTGGTGAGCGATGATGGCAAGCTCTATCGGCTAGCCGGTGAGTACTCGACCTTCAGGGATGGTGACAATGAGGAGTTCGGGGTGCCGGCGTATGAGGGCACGGCCTGGGTGCACCGATTCCGCTTCAAAGACCTGAAGACGCGTGGGCGGTTCGTGGGGCTGCGGCTGTATGGCGGCGGCTTGACCGTCGCGGACGAGATGTACGTCTTCCGCGGCGACCACGATCCTGACACGTGTGACATGGACGCCCTCCCCGTGACTGACTTCAGCGTCAGCGGACCCCAGATGTACTTCCACAAGCCTTACGTGTGCTTCACCACGAACCTGACCACGCCCAACCCCATCGGCATGGTCATGCCGGCGGAGGCGGAGGCAGAGGACGTAACGGTTGCGCTCGACCTGCCGAAGGGCACGCGCCTGGTCACCGGCGGGCTCGGGGGCAACGAGTTCGATGTCGCCGCTGGTGAGCAGATTGAGGGCGGTGCCTTCACCCGCTATGAGTTGCAGACCGCGGTCGAGAAGAACACCAAGACCTGGGGACGCATCTTCATTGGCGGAGACTGGCGGGATGGGCAGGAGGGTAAGCTGCGCTATCGCCTGACGCGGAGCACGGGCGAGCCGGGACCGCTGATCTCCGTGCCGCTGCGAGCCATCGAGGTGCCGCCGACGCCACAGCCTGAGCAGCTCGTGGTCGGTCTGAGCTGGTACGGTCTCGACGCCCTACGCACCTGGCCTGATGGGTTGAGCGCGTTCAAGGCCCTGGGCATGAACACCGTCACCAGCTTCGTGCACTGGATGCGCGAGGACGAGCAGTGGAAGTTCTGGGACGAATGCGCTGCGGAGGGCTTCAAGCGGCTCAACATTGATTCGACCTTCCACCGCATGGCGAAGAATGACGAGATATACTGTCAGTTCGAGGATGGTACGCATGGGTCGAGGCTGTGCCCGTCGTATCGAGGTGAGTACTACCAGAAGGAGATACAGCGCGTTGCCCAGCAGTGCGCGCGGGCGAAGCCGGACTACCTGTTCGCTGACATCGAGCTGTGGAGTTGGCGCGGCCCGGTGGACTCGCGCAAGTGCACGCGCTGCCAGGCGGATTTCGCAAAGAGCGGGCTGGACAGTTGGGAGGACTGGCAGCTTGCGAAGGGCTTTGAGATGTGGAGTGACGTGGTGAAGGCCGTGCGCGCGGCGGTGAAGGAGGCGGGCGCGCCGGAGGTGGAGTTCGGCGTCTACGACTGGCGCGCGGGCAAGGACTATCAGTTCACCTGGCCCTTCGATCGGCTCTATCCCGACTACCTGCAAAGCTCGCAGGTCTCGACATACACGCCGCTTTTCCCCTATCACATCGCGCTCATAGGAGACGAGGTGCGCGAGGATCGCGAGGGTCTGCCGAAGGCCGACGTGCTGCCGTGGATAACGCCCGGGGATGCCGGGACCTTCTCGGGAGACAGCTTCCGCTATGCGCTGCTGGAGTGCTTCGCCAACGGCGCGCGGGGGATGAACTTCTGGAGCGGGCGGCTGTGGGACGCTGAACTGCTGGCCGCGTACGCGCGCGTGGTGCGCGACGTCGCGCCGGTCGAGGACCTCATCATCAACGGTGAGTTACTGGAGGGCGCGGAAGTCGCAGAGCCGGCGCGCGTGAGCGGTATCGTCAACGGTGACGAAATGATGGTGCTGGTGGCCGATTACCTGCGGCCGGCGCCGACGGAGGTGAGCGTCAAGCTGCCGGTGCGGAAGCCGTCGGTTGTCGTTGACCTGGACACGGCCGAGGAGGTCGGGAAGATCGCACCCGGCGAGGCGCTCACGGTGCCGCTGCCCGGTGAGCGGGCGCGCTTGTTGCACGTCAAGCCCGAGGGATGAACGGCCAGGAGCATCGGTTTTAGCTGGCTGACGGGCGTGCAAGCTTCTTTTCGGTGTAGGGCGTCCCGCCCATCGGGCGGGATGCCGGGCCGGTGCCGTATGGACGCGCCCCATGGAGG
>JALGVE010000130.1 GCA_029820045.1 Candidatus Zipacnadia bacterium
CAACGTCCGGCAGGACTGAAGTCCTGCCCTCCGTACGGCACGGCTTTGCTAGCCGCCGTGCCCCGCCCTACACTACTCACAAGCCGACTTACTCTAAAACCGATGCTCCTGGGCTGTAGGCTCAACTGCTTGCAGGCGGGGAAGCGCTGTGATATACTCGCGCACGAGTTGACATGTGCTCCTCATGGACCGCGCGTGTGCGCGCAACCGCCATCCTTGCCCTCGCCGGCATCACCGCCTTGATGGAGACCGGATGCCTGTTCGGGGGACGGGCGACGGGTTCGCTCGACCAACTCGTCGTGACCCAGTACCGTTACAACACCGACGAGACGCACGACATTGCACGGGTCTACGGCCGAGTTGACAACACCGGTGACAAGCGGACCCCAGCCGCTGACCTGGTCGTGACTCTGCGGAGCAGATCAGGCGCTATGCAGGGCCAGAACCGCGTCGCCATCCCCAGCCTCGACGCGGGCGAGACGTATGACTTCAGCCTTACCGTCGAAATGCACGGCAAGACCACCCACCTTGATATGGAAATAGTGCCCACCGGTGCGTCACCCGCTGAGTCACAGGAGGATTCGTGATGGCTGAGACGCTGCGAGCAGGCGTGATCGGAGCCTCGGGGATCGGCAAGCATCACGCCAAGTGGTTCGCCTACCTCGGATGCGACATGGCCGCTTTCGCGGGCAGCTCGGAGGAGTCGGTAGCGGCGACGGCGCAATCGCTCCATGACCTCTTCGGCTTCGAGGGCCAGGGGTATGTCGGTGTCGAGGCGATGCTGGCGGCGGGGACGTATGACATGGTGAGCATCTGCTCGCCGGAGCCGCTGCATCACGAGCACTTCATGGCGGCGATCGAGCACGGCGCGCACGTCATGTGCGAGAAGCCGCTCATCTATGACCCGAACCTGGAGCACGACACGCTGCTTCAGATGGCCGCCGAGATGGTGGAAGCTGCCCGTGAGGCAGGGGTGGTAGCGGCCGTCAACACGCAGTACGTAGCCGCGGCGGACGCCTACCATGCTTTGCTCGACCAGCAGGGCGTCGCAGCCGAGGAGCCGACCAGCTTCTTCATGCAGATGGAATCGCGCGGAGGGCCGGAGGGCACCAACTACGAGGACATCTGGATTGATCTGGGCTCACACCCCCTCAGCGTCCTGATGGCCTTCTGCGGGCCGGGGGAGATGGACGAAGACAGCGCACGGTGCGAGATATCGCAGAAGCGCGTGGAGGCGAGCTTCGACTACCGGCCGGCCGACGGGCCGGTGTGCCGCGCCGAGATCGTCTGCTGCAACCGCCCCGAGGGTGAACTCATTCGCAGGCTCGGTATGAACGGCGTGCTGGTTGACTACGAGGGACGGAATAACGCGCAGGGCGTCTACCGCGCGTACCTGTCGCGCGAGGACGCCGAGATCGAGGCCCAGGACTTCGTGCAGACCTCGATCGAGCGGTTCATTGAGGCCGTGCGCGGCGAGGCGGAGCGCCCGCTGGCGACGCTCGCGGACGGGCTGCGGAATCTGCAGATGCACCTTCACCTGCTGAACATCGCTCGCAGACCGTGAGGGCCAATACCTAGCAGTTGCTAGGCCCAAGGAGGACGACACAGTGCGCGACATTCTTCCTAACTCCGCTTCGGACGGACCCCTACATGCGGCTATTCAACAGCTCGAGCAGGCTGCCAAGCTCATCGGACTGGACGATGCGGTGCTCGCCAAACTCGAGAACCCTAAGCGGACAACCATCGTTTCCATCCCTACCAAGATGGACAATGGGAGCTTGCGGGTCTTTACCGGTTACCGCGTGCAGCACAACATGGACCGCGGGCCCTGCAAGGGTGGGATCCGCTACCACCCACACGTCAACCTGGAGCAGATCGTCGCCCTGGCGATGCTGATGACGTGGAAGTGCGCCGTTGTAGGCATCCCCTACGGCGGCGCCAAAGGCGGCGTGGTGTGCGACCCGACCGAGATGTCGCGAGACGAGCTCGAGCGCATGACCCGGCGTTACACCACCGAGCTCATCGAGGTCTTCGGCCCCGAGAAGGACATCCCCGCTCCCGACCTGGGCACAAGCCCTGAAGTCATGGGCTGGCTGATGGATACCTTCAGCATGAACAAGGGTTATTCCGTGCCGGGGGTGGTGACGGGCAAGCCGCTTGCCATCGGCGGCTGTCGCGGCCGCCGAGAAGCGACAGGACGGGGGTGCACGTTCATCATTCAGGAGGCGTGCAACAGCATGGGGATGAAGATGGATGGCAGCACCTTGGTCCTCCAGGGGTTTGGGAATGTGGGCTCCGCGGTTGCGGAACTGGTGTATCCAACGGGCATCAAGATCATCGCCGTCGGAGACGTTCATGGCGCCATCCACAACTCCAACGGCATTGACATCACCAAGCTGCTCCAACATGCGAGGGAGACCGGCACGGTCACAGAGTTCCCGGAAGCCGAGGCGCTCCCCAACGAGGAATTGCTGACGTTGGACTGCGACATACTGGTGCCGGCGGCCATCGAGGGGGTAATTACTCAGGCGAACGCCGACAGGATATCGGCGAAGATGGTGGTCGAGGCAGCGAACGCTCCAACTACGCCCGAGGCCCACGACATACTCCTCAACAGGGATATCTTCGTAGTGCCTGATATCCTCGCGAACGCGGGTGGCGTGACCGTGTCTTACTTCGAGTGGGTGCAGTCACTGCAGGCGTACTTCTGGAGCGCGGAGCAGGTCAACAAGCAGCTCGAAGACATCATGGTGCGCGCCTTCCACGCCGTGTACGACGAGGCCCAGCGGCGGGAGACGGACATGCGCACCGCGGCGATGACGCTGGCGGTGGGGAGGGTGGCCGAGGCGATAAGTACTCGCGGCATCTACCCGTAGCGCGAAGAGGATGCACGTTGGGAAGCGGTCGCGTCAGGATCAGCGCCCCGGCGGCAGGGATTGCCGCCGGGGTGGTCTTGTTCTCGAAGGGATACATGCGCGCCTGGTGAAGATGACCTGGCTACAAGAGGATCGGGGGCGGCTGCTCGCGAAGAGGCTCTCGAATGGTATCAAGAGTGGGTGTTGGGGAGGCGCATCGGTGCCGGGCGTAGAATGAACGCGGCGACCGACATCTCGTGCCACGATAGAACAAGCACGCGAGGAGAATGACCATGAAGCTTAGTCTGTTGACGTACAACCTCGGCAGAGAGATGACGCTGGACGAACTCATTTCAGTGGTCCAGGCCTCGGGCATAGATGGGATTGAGTTCCGGGCCGAGGCCGATCACAAGCACGGCGTGGAGCTGGAGCGCACCGCCGCCGAGCGCGAGGAGATCAAGAACAAGCTGGAGGATGCCGGCATCGCCCCGGCATCGGTCGCTACGGGCTGCAAGTTCGATTCGCTCGATGACGCTCAGCGGCAGGCCGAGATTGACCGCGCAAAGGAGTTCACTGACCTCGCCGCCGACATCGGCTGCAAGCGGATCCGGGTCTTCGGGAACGCCTTCCCCCAGGGCGCGGACAAGCAGGAGGTCATCAACAACGTCGGGACGGCGCTGCGAGAGATTGCCGGGCACTCGGCGGCCCGCGGCGTCGAGGTCAACCTGGAGATGCACGGGGACTTCTACTGGTGGGAGTACGCGCTCGACGCCGTGGAGGTAGCGGATCACCCGGGCGTCGGCATCGTCTACAACTGCGACGAGCGGGAGACGAACTTCGGGCCGATCTCCGGGTTCGTGGACCCCGTAATTGATCGTATCCGCCATGTGCACATGCACGACCTGGAGTCCGGATACCCGTACAAGGCGCTCCTTGGGATGCTTAAGCACGCCGGTTACACAGGGTTCATGTCGCTGGAGTGCAGCCCGAGCGAGGAGGCCCCGCGCGTCATAGCCATCTATGCCGCCTACTGGCGCGAGATGGTGGAGAACGCGTAGGCGCCGCCTGATTCGGTCAGCATTGAGCGGACCTGAAGCTGAGCTTGGCGTTGGCAGGTCGAAGCTCCTGCTCCGACCCCGTTGGCCCGGACTATGCGCGTAGGTCGGCCTGCACCTGACGATTTCTGTCAGGCGCAGGTGAGAGCGCGCTGTAGCGCGCTCTCAGCTTCCAGGCTTGTCCGCCGTAGCCTTGGCGAAGGTGGGCCCGACAAGACCCTTGTGAATAGGCCGGGTTAGTGAGCGGCGCAGTGGTACTCCATCAGCCTTGAAGGAGGCTTACCATGGCGAAGTACGTGCGTCTGTCAACGATAGCCTACAAGCCTGCCGAGCCAGGCGACAACTGGCGCGAGCGCACCTATGATAAGATATGCGCTGACCTGGAGCTTGCCGCCCGGGCCAAGCCGGACCTGGTGGCGCTCCCGGAGTGCTGCAACACCATGGGCGCGCCCACCGATCAGAAGGAGGACCTGCGTGAGAGCGTTCCAGGGCCGCTGACCGACCGCGTCGCCGAGGTCGCGGCGAAGCACAAGATGTACGTGGCGCTGCCGCTAGCGGAGCGCGACGGGGACAAGCGATACAACAACGTGACCTTCATCAATCGCGAGGGCGAGATCATCGGCAAGTACGACAAGTATCAGCCAACCATTGGCGAGATGGAGGAGGGCACCATCCCCGGCACCGACGCCCCGGCCTTTGACACCGACTTCGGCAAGGTGGGCGCGGCCATCTGCTTCGACATGAAGTTCGTCGAGGTGGGGCAGAGGCTGGCGGCAAACGGCGCGCGGCTAGTGGTCTTCGCTTCGGCCTTCATCGCCGGCGACCGGCTCCTGCACTGGGCGCGCGACTTCGGGTTCTACATCCTTTCCTCGTGCACCGCGCGCAGCTATCTGGTGGACATGAGCGGGCGCTTCCTGGGCGAGACCGGGCAGGAGATCAACCAGGTGCGCGCCGGCCTGATGCCGCCTATCTTCTCCGGGGTCGTCAACATGGACCGGATGTTCTTCCACCTGGATGGGAATCAGAACAAGTTCCCGGACATACTGGAGAAGTACGGGCCGGGCGTGGAGATTGAGATACATTACCCGGAGGCGCACTTCACCATGGCCTCGCTGATGGACGACATCGCCATCGAGGACATTGTGGCGGAGTTCGAGCTGGAGCCGTGGACGGCGTACCTGGCCCGCTCGCGCCGGGTGCGGGAGGATGCGCTCAAGCGGGCGGGAGAGGCCTGAGCCGCCAGGAGCATCGTTTTTGCGGGGGAGCCTGGGGCTGCGCTGTAGGGCGGGGACCTGTTTGTCCCCCGTAGCCTTGGCGAAGGGGGGGCCCCGCCCGCCTCGGGCGCGCCACGGGTGCGCGCCCTACATACGACAGCGGCGCCTGCGGTCCCGCCGAGGCGCGATCGGCGGAATACCGCGGCGAGGCCGTCGAGCGACAGGCCTGAGCCGCCAGGAGCATCGTTTTTAGCTGGCTGGTGGGTGTGAAGTCTTCTGAGTAGGGCCGGGACCTGTGTCGCGCCGCAGTGAAAGTGGGGCTAGGAAGCGCGACCTACGCGGGCCGGGAGCCGTTGGAGGGGCCGGGCTTTCCTGGCCGCCGAAGCCTTGGCGAAGGTGGCAGCCCGGCCCGCGACCCGCGAGACGCGATG
>JALGVE010000131.1 GCA_029820045.1 Candidatus Zipacnadia bacterium
TACGGCGGCATTCCGGCCTCGGCCCCCAACCCCTCAGGTTCAATCTCCGTGCAGGAGGCGCTGGAGAAGGCCGGCCTGGACACGCCCTTCGTCAATGTGCCAGGCTGCCCGCCTCACCCCGACTGGATCGTGGGCACGATCGCGTTTATCCTTCTCAACGGCTTGCCCGGCGCGGATGACGTGGATGATTTCGGCAGGCTGAAGCTGTTCTTCGGCGGGGACCTCCACGAGAACTGCCCACGCCGCGCCGACTTTGACGCAGGCAAGTTCGCAAAGTACTTCTCCGACGACGGCTGTCTCTATGAACTCGGGTGCAAAGGCCCGGTGACGTATGCTGATTGTCCGCTGCGGCAGTGGAATAACGGCGTGAGCTGGTGCATCAGGGCGGGCTCGCCCTGTCAGGGCTGCGTCGAGCCGGGCTTCCCGGACATTGGACCGGGCCTCTATCTGAAGGTCTGTGGCGAGGAGCTGCCGCGCATTGCCCGCGACGAGTCGGGCAAGCTGGCGCCGACCGGCCTCTGATCCGGCGCCAGCGGCAACGACCGATCTGACCGCAGAGACGCAGAGAGCGCAGAGAGCGCAGAGAGCGCAGAGAGCGCAGAGAACGGCAGCGTCATGAGCGGGTGAACGGCAACTGCAGGATTGACTCACAGGGCGCGCCCTGCCAGCGAACTCAGCTTTCAAGGAGCTTGCGACCGATGGCGAAGATAACGATTGATCCGGTAGGCCGCATCGAAGGGCACCTGGGCATCGAGGTCACGGTGGAGGATGGCGAGGTCAAGGAGGCCAACGCCATCGCCCCGATGTACCGCGGCTTCGAGCAGATCCTCGAGGGGCGCCACCCGTTGGACGCCCAGAGGCTGACCCAGCGCGTCTGCGGCGTCTGCCCCACGGCGCACGCGACCGCCTCCTCGCTGGCTCTCGACGAGGCCTTCGGCCTCGCCGACCGGATTCCCGAGAACGGCCGCATCGTGCGCAACCTGATCCTCGGCTCGAACTTCCTGCAATCGCACATCCTGCACTTCTACGCGCTTGCCGCGCTCGACTACGTGGATGTGGCGCGCGCGGCGCAGACTGCCGGCGATGACCCGGCGCTGGCCGAGGTCAGGCAGTTCGCCGAGCGCGGCCACCTCGCGCCCTTCGTCCCGCGCTACGAGGGCGACTACCGCCTTGACGACGAGGCCAACGCGGCGGCCGCGAAGGGTTACGTGCGGGCGCTGGCGGTACGCCGCCTCTGCCACGAGCTACTGGCGACCTTCGGCGGGAAGATGCCGCATAACGTCGCGATCGTGCCCGGCGGCGTCACGGAGCAGGTTACCGAGGACAAGATGCTCGCCTTCCGCTGGCGGCTCCAGGAGATACGGAAGTTCATCGAGGACTGCTACCTGCCCGACATACTGCGCGTCGCCGGCGCCTACGCCGACCACCTGGAGCAGGGCCGAGGCTGCGGGCGGTTCCTCTGCTACGGCGTCTTTGATGAGCAGACCGAGGGCAGCGGCAGCCTGCAGCGGCCGCGAACGCTCCAGCAGGGAGCGCTCAACGGCGACCTGGTGGACGTGGACATCACGCAGATCACCGAGGATGTCGCTCACTCGTACTTTCGGGGCAACGGCGACGGGGTCCACCCTTCGCAGGAAGTGACCGACCCGGAGCCGCACAAGGAGGGCGCTTACAGTTGGGCCAAGTCGCCGCGCCTGAACGGTGAGGCTCATGAGGTCGGCCCCCTGGCCAGGGTGCTGGTCAACTACGCGGCCGGCAATGAGATGGTCAAGACAGCCGTGGACGGCTTGCTCAGCGCAACCGGCTTGCAGGCGGAGGCGCTGCAATCTACCCTGGGCCGGCACGCGGCGCGGGCGCTGGAGACGAAGCTGGTAGCGGACCTGATGGCGGAGTGGGTGCTTCAACTCACGCCCGGCGAGCCAACCTGCGCCGAGTACGACGTGAACGAGTTGCCCGAGCAGGGCGAGGGCGCCGGACTTAGCGATGCTCCCAGGGGCGCGCTGGGCCACTGGATACAGGTGGAGGCCGGCAAGATCGCGCGCTACCAGCTCGTGGTGCCGACCACCTGGAACGTCTCGCCCAGGAGCGGCGATGGTGAGCCCGGTCCCATCGAGCGGGCGCTGATGAGCACGAAGGTCGCGGATGAGCAGAACCCGTTCGAGGTGGTGCGCGTGGTGCGGTCCTTCGACCCGTGCCTGGCCTGCGCGGTGCATCTCATCACGCCGAAGGGAAAGGACCTGGGGAGCTATCGAGTCTGCTGAGACCGTGGGGGGCCGCACGCTGGTGTTAGGCCTGGGGAACCTGCTGCTCGGGGATGAGGGTGTCGGAGTTCATGTGGCGCGGCGGCTGGCGCAGATGAAGCTGCCGAAGAGGGTGGAGGTCATGGAGGCCGGGACCGCGCCCGCGCCGGCGCTGGCGACCGCCGGCAGGTTCGAGCGGCTCATCATCGTTGACGCGCTGGATATCGAGGCCGAGGCGGGCCAGGTTTACCGCTTGACGCCCGACGAGGTCGTGCAATCGAGCGAGCGCATCTCTCTGCACGAACTTGACCTGGGCCGGCTGCTGGAGACCTTGCGAGAGTGGGAGCGACTGCCGGATGAGGTCGTGATCCTGGCAGTGGCGCCGGGGGAGATAAGGTGGGGCACGGAGCTTTCCGCCGAGCTCGAGGCGAAGCTTCCGGAAATAGTGCAAGCCGTGCTGGACGAGATGGACGCGTAGGTCGGCCTGTCACCCGTAGCTTTGGCGAAGGGTGGGCATCTCTGCCCGGCGCGATGTCATGCGAAGAGGGTGCCAAGCGCAATGATTGTCAGCGAACGCAAGCCGATTGAGGAGATCCTGTCGTTCCTCGAGGGCGATGACAACATCCTGCTCGTAGTGTGTGAGGGCTGCCCGGAGGGCTGCGAGAGCGGCACGCCGGAGGAAGTCGAGAGGCTTGTGAGCGAGCTGGAAGAGGCAGGCAAGAAGGTGGTTGGCACCGCTGCCGCTGACTTCCTGTGCAACAAGCTGCTCATCGCGCGGCGCCTGGCGGCGCACATGGACGAGCTGCAGCAGGCGGACGCCCTGCTGGTCGTCTCCTGCGGCATCGGTGTGCAGGCCGTGGCCGCCACCGTTGACCTGCCAACGAACCCCGCGCTGGACACCATCTCCATGGGCGGCTTCCGAGGGCTGTGGCCGGGCGAGGAGCGTTGCTTCGAGTGCGGCGAGTGTGTGCTGCATTACACTGGCGGCATCTGCCCGCGCACCTCATGCAGCAAGTCGCTCATCAACGGCGCCTGCGGCGGCACGCAGGCCGACGGCTCCTGTGAGATCAGCCAGGACGTGCCCTGCGGGTGGCAGCTCATCTATGAACGCCTGGAGGCCCTGGGCCGCCTGGACAATCTGAAGAAGTTCATGGCGGCCCCCAACTACGACAAGCTCCGCGCGCGCGACGCGGACCGCCCGACGACCTGGTATGCTATCGAGAACAAGCTCCGAGCGCCCTTGACGGTGGAGGAAGAGTTGGAGAACTAGCGGCGCCGCGTGGCCGCCGCCCGGGAACTGTCCCCAGCTCGCCTCGCCCCGCTACATACGCAGCTTGCCTTCGGTGCAAGCTGCGTTACGCTGGTGGGCAGCTTTTTCTTAGAGTGAGGGCAGGTGTCGGTAGCACGAACGAGGAAATCGTAGCACACAGCGCCCGGAAAGCCTGACAGGGCCCGGCGAGAGGTGATAGGAATGTGTGTGGTGACGATCTACAAAGGCGAGATTGACGAGGCCAACAAGCTGATGGAGGAGGTGCTCAGGTTCGAACTCGACCTGGAGCAACGCAAGCTCGTGGCCAGCGGCTTCCGGGGCACGAGGGAGTTTGAGGTCGCCAGGAGCATCCTGTGGTCCGAGGAGACCGACACACTCATCATAGACTGAACGAGGAGCAAGGCTAACCCATGCGCAAGGAACCGATCGTTGAGACCGAAGAGATCTTCGACATCGAGCTGGAGGAGGACCTGCTGAACCGGAACCGCGAGCTGGCCGAGGGCAACCACAAGGCCATGCACGAGCATGGGGTGCGCGCCTTGGACGTGCTCGGCTCTATCGGCTCCGGCAAGACCACCCTCATTACGGAGATGGTCAAGCGGCTGAGGGACCGCATGAACGTGGCGGTGCTGGCGGGCGACCTCACCACGATGATTGACGCCGAGCGCATCGAGGAGCAGGGCGTGCCGGTGGTCCAGATTCACACCGGCAAGGAATGTCACTTGGACGCGAACCTGGTGCACAAGGCCCTGGCTGAACTCGACCTGGCAAGCGTGGACCTCGTCATCATCGAGAACGTCGGCAACCTCATCTGCCCGGGCGAGTTCCCGCTGGGCGCGGATCAGCGGTTGGTGATGGTATCAGTGACCGAGGGCCCGTACACCGCCCTCAAGCATCCGTACATCTTCGCGGACGCTGAGGTGGCGGTCATCAACAAGGTGGACCTGGCGGAAGCGATGGAGGTGTCGGTGGACGGACTTGCCGAGGACCTGCGCAAGGTGAAGCCGGGCATCAAGGTGGTGCCCACCAACGCGCGCGAGGGCGAAGGCGTTGACGAGGTGCTCCGGGCCCTGGGGTTGTAGGGGGAGGACATGCACGACCTCACGATGGCGAGGTCCATCGTTGACACGGTGCTGGAGGCCGCAAAGGAACGAGGCGCCGAGGAGGTCCTGGAGATTGACCTGGTCATCGGCGCCCTAACGCTGCTCAGCCGCGAGCAGATGGACTTCTGGGTGCGGGAGCTACTACGCGGCACGATCGGCGAGGGCGCGGAGGTGAATATCGAGCAGCAGGGGCCGGAGGTTCGCTGCAAGCAGTGCGGTTACCGAGGGCCGGTCGAGGTGAGCGATGACCCCATCTACCACCTGATGGCCTTTACCCCGACCTGCCCCGAGTGCGGCTCTACGGAGTTGGAGATCGTGGCTGGCGACGAGTGCACGATCCGCAACATCCGGGCGAGGCGCTAACGGTCTTCGCCACGCACATGAGCGCGCAACGACGGGATGAAGTCGCTCAGGGGGAAGTGCTCAGGGGCTGGAGCACAGGGAATGTCGAAGTAGTCCAGCACGAAGGCGGTCACGCTTTCCAAGGAGCGCCCGGCCCTACCCTTGCGCTTCTGCGCGACACGTCGCTCGAACTCCTGGGCGAACGCAGTCAGGACAATGTCAGCGTCATCGTCG
>JALGVE010000132.1 GCA_029820045.1 Candidatus Zipacnadia bacterium
TCCATGGGGCGCGTCCATACGGCCCCGGCCCGGCATCCCGCCCGATGGGCGGGACGCCCTACACCGAAAAGAAGCTTGCACGCCCGTCAGCCAGCTAAAAACGATGCTCCTGGCTGATGTCACTGTGAAGGTGGCTGTGGTGTCAGCTCGGTCTCGGATGGCCTGGCAGAGCCCTCAGGAGGCGCTTCTTCCCCGGGGGCCAGCTCGGCGCCCGGGAGTTCCTCTTCCGGATGCTTAGCGCCGTAGTGAACTTCCCCGGTCTGAGGGGCGTAGTAGTCGGTGTGCAGCGTCTCGTCCTTGATGACTTCACCATTGCGCTTGACGCGGCGGTGAGTAGTCACGCGCCAGCCGTCGCGGCCGGGCTTGACGATCTCGGTCTTGCCGGCCTCGAGTTCGGGGTCGGCCTCCTCCTTGCGGGCATGGGCGATGCGAGTGAGGCCGGTGCGGTAGATCTCGACGTCATAATCATCTTCGCGGCTGCCGAGCATCTTCACGTACAGCCTGGAGTCAGAGAGGTGAGAGAGGATGAGGATCGGATGGCTCAAGCTGTTGGCGAACTTGAAGTCGTACTGCCCCCAGTAGACGGTGGCGTCGCGCCCCGTCGGGCAGTAGTGCACCGGCCGGGAGTGGTGGTGGCGTTCGAGGATACGCAGGTTCGCGAGCAGCGCCGCGTTGTAGGTGGTGCTCGCGACCTGGCAGAGCCCCCCCCCGACGGAGGGACGGACCTCGCCCTCTATGAAGATGGGGGCATCGCGATAGCCAAGCTCAGTAAGGCGGGGGCCGATGACCTCGTTGAGCGAGAACTCCTCGCCCGGCATGACGACGGTCTTATTGAGGATGTTAGTAGCAAGCTTGAGGTTGTGGGTGCGATCGCGCTGGTACGCATGGTAGGGCGTCGAATACTCGCTCAGGACCACCTCGATGTGCTTGAGGTCCTGAGCGGTCACCGCCGGCTTCACCGTGGTCACAACGAGGTCAACCGAGGCTACCCTGGGATCAGTCAGGGCCGTCTGCAGCTTCGCTGCTGACGCCTCGACGTCGAGCGCGCGGCCGGTCTCGCCCGGGACGACGTTCACCTCCTCGCCTACGACCTCGATCTGAGCGTTGCGGGGATTGCGGTCTATCTCCCCGGCTAGCTCCACGAGGGCGCGCCGCAGTGTCTCTTCATCCACGC
This sequence comes from Candidatus Zipacnadia bacterium, assembly GCA_029820045.1. Taxonomy (GTDB): domain Bacteria; phylum Armatimonadota; class Zipacnadia; order Zipacnadales; family UBA5352; genus JALGVE01. Next base: position 1,175 of record JALGVE010000132.1, read on the forward strand.
GGGTCTCGACCTCGATGTTGACTGAGTTGCGCCAGAGTTTGATCCGTTCGGCGAGTTGTGTGAGCAGGCTGCCCTCCCGGCCCACGTGCAGGGCGCGCTCAACCGCCTCCTCCAGCAGCAAGTGGACGCCCAGGTTCTCTGGCGAGGTCTTGATCTCGCCACCGGGGTACTTGAGTGCAACCTGCTTGGGGAGAGTCGGCGCCCACTGGCAGTGAAGAGCCTCCAGAGCCTGCGGCGTGTCCAGGTTCTGGACCGCGATGCCCGCCACCTGAACATTGCGAGCAATCCGGCCGCTGGCCGAGAAATTGCGGTTAGTGAGCGCGATAGCCATGGCGCCCACCAGCAACAGCGTGCCTGCTGCCGCTGCGAGAAGAATTGCTAGCTTCTTGAGCCGGTTGCGCGCTGGCTTGGCCATTCTCGGTCCCTGTCGGCGCCGCAGGCTCCCCCGGGCCCCGGCCGAGTGCGTTCACTCGAACTTCGTGTGCCGGCGTTGCATGTGTCCCTCGGTGGTCCCGAGGCGCTTCATGAGCATCAAGATCATGGCGTCACACTGTGCCAGCAGGCACTGCTCGAAGAGAGTGCCCGGCGGCTGGGCCGAGGGGCGCTCGGCATGCACCCAGACAACAGGCGCGTGGATGTGCACCACGTGATCGCTGACGGCGGCGATCGGCGAGTCAGGATGCCCCGTGATTACGGCAGTACGCGCGCCGCGCACGGTAGCAGCCTGCACGATCGCCAGCGTCATCTTAGTGCGGCCGGACCCGCTGCCGGCGATGAGGAGATCGCCGATGCCCACGGCCGGTGTCGTGGCCTCCCCCACGACGAAGGAGGAGAGACCAATGTGCATAAGCCGCATGGCGAAGGCCGACATCATGAAGCCGCTGCGTCCGGCGCCGGCGACGAACACTCGGTCGGCGTCCTGGACCATGTCCAGCAGCGTCTCTACCTGCTGATCGTCCGTCTCGCGCAGCACGGCGGCGATCTCATCGGCCACGAGACGGGAGTAATCACTTGCCTTCACGAGTACTTCGCTCCCCTGTCCTTTTCTCTATCGACTCGAAGGTCGTGACTGGTGTTCACTGAGTGCCTGCCCTCTCCGGCCTCGTAACCAGCACCGCGCAGTGGTCCAGGTCGAGCAGCTCCTTGGCCTTGGCGCGCACCTGCTCGGCGGTTACGCTCTGGATGCGCTCAGAGTAGCCCCTCCAGTCCTCGGGGCCGAGGCCGTAGATCGTGTCCAGGGCCATGATCTGAGCCAGGGCCGAGTTGGTCTGCAGAGACACTCGATCCGCGGCGATGCACATGGCCTTGGCCCGCTCAAGCTCTTCCTGGGCAACCGGCCTGGCTTTGAGGCCGGCGATGATGCGTTCGATGAGGCGTTGCACGACCGGGACCTTGTCCGGTTGAGTTCCGGCATAGATGATGAACGAACCTGGGTCCAGGCCTGGTATCGGGAAGGCGTGGACGAAGTAGACGAGCTGTCGGCCCCGCAGGGCGTCATGCAGGCGCCCGCCGGGAAGCCCGATGCCCGACATCGCGGCGTCGAGCACGTCGAGCACAGGGCGGTCAGCGTCCGTGACCTTCGGTCCGATGAACCCGTAGGAGACGATGGCTTGCTGCTGGGCGCGCTCGATGTCCTTCGTGCGGCGGGCCTCGATAGGCGGCTCCTGCGGCGGCTGCGGCGGACTCTGCGGGTCCGCCGGCAGGTCGCCCAGCAGCTTCTGCGCGAGGTCGAAAGCCTGCTCGGCCTGCACATCGCCGGAGATGACCACGGCCGTCCCGTTGGCGCGGGCGTTGGCCTGATGGAAGGCCACCAGGTCATCGCGCGTGAGCTTCTGAACCGACTGCTGTGTGCCGATGGGCATGAAGCCGTAAGGGTGCTGCGTGAAGAGTTCGGAGAGGAGGGACTTGAGCGCCCAGGTCTCCACGTCGTCGCCCTGTCGCGCGATGCCGGCAAGGGTCAACTGCTTCTGACGGGCGAGCTCATCCTCAGGGAAGGAGGGGTTGAAGAGGACATCTGTGGTCAGTCCCAGCGCGGTCGGGAAGTCCTGGGAGAGGAAGTGCGCGGTGACGCCGAAGCTATTGCGCCCGGAGTAGGTGTCGAGCACACCGCCGAGCCGGTCCGCGGTCTCAGCGATCTCCTGGCGGCTGCGCGTCTTGGTGCCGCGCACCAGCATCTTGGCCATCAGCGCGGTGATCCCGACCGTCTCCGTGGTCTCGTACCGCAGGCCGGCGAGCGTGGCCGTGCAGATGCTGACCACGGGCGCGGCGTGATTCTCGTGCACGACCACGGTCAGTCCGTTCGCCAGCGCCTTGACATGGGTCTGAGCGGGGGCTATTCGCTCGGACCCTGCGGCGGCGGTTGTTGCGGTCGGCGGCCCAAGAACGGCGACGCAGAGCCTGTCCGGACCGAAATACTTGCCGATGACCTGCTGAATCTGCTCCGGCGTGACCGACCGGATGCCGGCAAGGTAGCGTTCGGAGAAGTTCACGTCACCGGTGATCATCAGGTTGCGGCCGAGCGCGGCGGCGCGGCCCTCGGCAGTCTCCTGGGCATAGACCTCGTCGGCGGCCATCTGCGCCTGAACCCGCTTGAGATCGGCATCACCGATGGGCTCGTGGCGAAGACGGTCAAGCTCCTCCAGGACCGCATTCTCAGCCTGCTCGAGCTTGGCGGGGTCGAGAGTGGCGTAGATGACAAAGGAGCCGGCGTCATAGGCTGGCGTATCCGAGTAGCTGCTGATGCCGTCCACGAGGCCGAGTTCATCGCGCAGCTTGCTGACCAGCAGAGATGCGTCGCCCGTGGTCAGGTAGCAGGAGAGCACATCGAGTGGGTAGAGGTCCGGATGAAAGATGCTCACGGTGCGCCAGCCCATCCGAAGGTAGGCCCGCTGAACCCCGTCGTCCGTGACTGCGCGCCAGCGTGGCGCGATCTGCGGCGGCTCTTGGGCGACCTCCACGGCTGGGGCAGGCGACCTGGGCGCGGCGCCGAAGGCCTCGCGAAGCTGCTTGAGCACCGCGCGGCCGTCAAAGTCACCGACCGCCACCGCAATCATCTTTTCGGGGACGTACCACCGCTTGTAAAAGCCGACCAGGTCATCGCGAGTAAGCGCCTTGAACTGCTCCTTGTAGCCGATGATCCGACAGCGGGAGGGATGGACTGCGAATATCGTCTCGGCCAGGAGGTTGTAGATGCGGCGGCCGGGGTCGTCCTCGCCCATGGCGATCTCGCGCAGGATGATACCGCGCTGGGTCTCGACCCGGTCCTCGGGGAAAGTCGGGTGCAGCACGAAGTCCGAGACCACGTCTATCGCCTTGGAGATCATCTCCCCGGCGGTGGTGATGTAATAGCAGGTATGATCCTTAGTGGTGTATGCGTTGGAGGCGTTGCCAAGCTCCTCGATGGCTGTGTCTATCTGCTCCCGGGTGCGGGTGGGCGTGCCCTCGCTGATGGTGTGTTCGATGAAGTGCGAGATGCCGGCGCCCAGGTGCTCGCCCTCGAAGACGGACCCGACGCCGACGTAGACGCGGAAGGCGGCGACGGGCCGGGAGTGATCCTCCTCGACCACCAACCGGCAGCCGTTTTCCAGCGTCTCGACCACGGGCTCGCCCCAGCACGCTGGCGCGAGCAGCGCCACCAGCGCACCAAGGATGAAGACGCGACTCAGGTTGCCTCTCATATTGACAGTCCTATGATTCACAAATGACGCCCGCCTGAGACGGCCCGCGCGCTGCTGACTGCTATGCTAACACACACTTAAAACGAGTGTCAACGCGCCGAGCCGGGCCGCCAGGAGCATCGGTTTTAGCCGGCTGGGGCTGTGCAAGTGTGAAGGGGCCGCAACAGGCGGACAGTCGGCCTTTTCGCAGACGATCCACCTCCGCCAAGGCTACGGGGGACAAGCAGCGAAAAAGGGGAGGGTCCCCGGGGTGGCGCGAGCTTCTCGGATGGCTCTGAAGCCGCGCCGAATGGCAGGCTGTCCGTGGCGGGCGGCAAGCCCGGCCTACTGT
>JALGVE010000023.1 GCA_029820045.1 Candidatus Zipacnadia bacterium
CTCTGACCTGGCACGCCGCTACATCGCCGGGCTGCTCACCCACGCCCCCGCGCTGCTGGCCTTTACGAATCCGTCCACCAACTCCTTCAAACGCCTGGTTCCCGGCTATGAGGCTCCGGTCAGCCTCTTCTACGGCCTCGCCAACCGCACTGCCGCAATACGGATTCCCTCCTACTCAGTGAACGAGCGCGAACATCGCATCGAGTTCCGCCCTCCCGACGCGACCTGCAATCCCTATCTCTGTCTGGCGGCCATGCTGATGGCGGGCCTGGATGGCATCGTCAGCCAGATAGACCCGGCCGACCAGGACTTCGGCCCCTTCGAGATAGACATCGCGCAGGCTCCCGAGGAGATCAAAAGCAGGATCAAGTCACTGCCTACCTCGCTGGAGGCCTCCCTGCGGGCGCTGGACGCGGACCGCGACTTCCTGACCGCCGGCGGGGTCTTCACCGACGATCTCATTGATGCGTGGATCGAATACAAGCTCGAAAATGACTGCAAGGCTGTCGCCGCCCGGCCCGCACCCTACGAGTACGTGCTCTATTACGACCTGTGAGACTCGTTTGATGGCAGGGCGCGCCTCCTGGACCATGCACGAGACCACATGCTCGCTGTGACCGGCCACGGCTGCTCGGCGGCAAAGGTGCCCGCCCCGTCGCGGCGAAATGCCGTCCCCGTTGGTCCATCAGCTTTCTCGCGAGAGGTCCCGTCATGCGCTGCCCCCTTACCCTGTTCGCCATCCCTATCACCGTCAGCCTGCTTGCGACGGCGGTCGGCGCCCAAGAAGCAACCCAGCCCATGAACCTCCTGCTGAACCCGACCTTCGAGTTCCATTCCTTCACGAATCACCGCGAGGGGAAGGCCGTCAGCTACACCTCACACAACGTCGCCTTCTGGAATACCGAGGCGTGGGGCGATGTCACCGTGCTGCGGGAATCGCACGCCAAGGAGGAAGTGCGGCCCGAGTTCTCGACCCGGAATCTGGTCTCGATCGCGCCGGGCAAGGCGTTCTGGCAGTTCTTCACTCTGCCGGAGGCAGGGCTGGCGCACGGCGAGCGCATAAGTCTCTTCGTCTACGGCTATCAGAGTCGGCCCAACATCCTGCGCGCCAGCATCAAGCTGATGAAGCTGGACAGCGAGGACGGCCAGTGGAGCCCGGCGGACTACGGGATGGCCGACAAGCGCACCTTCCCGCGTCACTCACGCGGAGAGCTGGTGGTCGCGAAATCCTATGATGCGGCCTCGGATCAGGTGGGCCGCGTCGAGCTGAAGATCGAGGGCGCTGAGATAGTAGGGCGCTTCACGCCCGGCGAGGCCTCTCACTCCGACGACATCAATACCATCGGCATCCGCGTGGAGTTCCAGAATGTGTCCGAGGGCGATGACGAGGCTTGGGTCTACTCGCCCTGCCTGTGTGCCGGGTCTCAGGCGCTGCCGCGCCTGCGCCCGGCGCGTCAGATGCAGCCCTACTACCGCAACCTCCCACGCACGATTCAGAAGCTGTGGAAGGGCGAGCCGATCCACGTGCTGCTGATGGGCTCCAGCATTGACCGGGGCAGCGCTAACCCGCCGATGTACCTCTACGATGAGGACCCCTCCTCCCCCACCTTCAAGCAACCGTTGGCCGACGGCGAGTTCAACGCTCAACTCGTCGGTCGCCCGGACCTGGCGGGTTACTACGGTTGGTGGCGGCACTACTTCAGCTACACGGGCCGCCTGCGGCGGGAGCTGATGCGCAAGTTCGATCTGCCCCCGAGCAAGCTGCTGTTCAACTACATGGCCTGCGACGGCTCGTGCGTGGGCGAGGCGCACTCGGCCCTCCAGGACTACTGCTCGCTCGCTCTCCCACCCAACCCCAACACCAACGGACAGGCGGCAGGCAAGACCTGGCGAGAGCTGTACCCGGGCCTCCTTGAGCGCCCCGAGGGGCCGGGGCCGGACCTGGTCATCTTCGGCGCCGGCGCGAACGAGAAGACGGACACGCCCGACGAGGTCGCGGTCTTCGAGGGCATGATTCGCTGGATCCAGCGTCACTACCCGAACTGTGAGTTCCTGTTCTGCATGTTTCAGAACCAGGGCGGATACACTCCCAACCCCGGCGACCTTCAGGCGCTTGCGCTCCGCTACCAGATACCTTTCATGGACTACGGCCTCGTCGGTGATGAGGTTACTCGCTGGTGCAACCGCCGCGCACTGGCCCCGCGCGACGGCCACCCCCAAGCGGCCTGCCACTACCTGTGGTTCAAGCAGCTCGAGCGGGCCTTCGAGTGCTGGGACCCGATCCAGCCCGGTCAGGCGCAGCTTCAGCTTCCCGAGCGCCTGCACCGCAATACGTACGGCTGGGAGGGCGACATCATCAAGTACGACGCGGACAGCCCGCGTATCGTGGGCAACAAGTTCATCTTCGAGGACACCGCCGTCAACGCCTGGGGGGCAGTTGTCGGGGACAAGGAGAAGCCTTTGCCCTACGTGGACGCCCAGGAGAAGGGCAGCGCTCGGCGCAACTCACCGAGGCGTGACGTGCGTAACTCCTGGTTCCGCTTCGGCAACTGCCGGCTGGGAGATCGGCACATCCTGGAGATGAAGGGCCCCGAGGCCAAGCTCACTTACGTTGACGCCAAGGTCTGCCCGGACCGCCGGTTCTTCGGCGTGGATAACCCGTTGTGGAAGCTGCGCGGTACGCCGGTCGCCGACTTCGCCTCCCAGTGGGGAGGGCCGTACGGCTCGCGCCAGGCGCTTCTGCAGCCGGGACATGCCTTTGACCTTGACGTCGTCGCCACTGACGTCTCCATCGCCTACGTGGACGCGCCAACGGGCGGCACACTGCAGGTGATTGTGGATGAGGTGGAGCGACTCGTGACGCCGGCGCATCAGCCCTTTGTGGATGTTGAGGGCAATGAGCACTACATGGAGAACCGTCGGGGGATACTTGGCCTGGGTTTCGGCCTGCACCGGGTTCGCCTGAGGGCCCTGGATGGCCCCGTGGCGGTGCTCGGTCTCTTCACCTATGACTCGCGCCCCAACCGCGACTTCGAGCGGCGCCTCACCGGCACAGCCATCCCCGGAGAGACCGTGACCTTCACGCTCGCCTTCAAGGCCCGGCCGTTAGTGCTCTGCCACGGGGGCCTGTCGGTCAGGACCGCCGATATCACACCGACCCAGGTGACCTTCAGCGGCGAGGGCAGGGGGACCTACGAGGTCATAGGCGAGTGAACCTCCCGGTCCCGCTTAGAGGCTTCGTCCGGCGGCCTCGCAGAAGGCCCTCAGCGAAGTCATCAGATTCGCGAACTCCAGGGGCGTGAGCGACTGCGCGCCGTCCACCAGCGCCTCCTGCGGATGCCAGTGCGTCTCCACCAGCAGCCCATCGGCGCCGGCGGCGACCGCCGCCTTCGAGAGGGCCGGCACCATCCAGTCCCGGCCACTCGCGTGGCTGGGGTCCACGATCACCGGCAGATGGCTCAGTCGCTTGAGCGCGATTACCGCCGAGATGTCCAGCGTGTTCCGCGTCTGCGTCTCGAAGGTCCGTATCCCCCGCTCGCAGAGCATGACGTCATCGTTGCCCTCGACGATTACGTACTCAGCGGCCTGGAGCAGCTCGTCCACGGTGGCGCTCATGCCCCGCTTGATCATGACTGGCCGGTCGGCTTTGCCAAGCTCGGTCAGCAGCGCGAAGTTCTGCATGTTGCGCGCCCCGACCTGGAAGACATCGGCGACCTCATGCAGCGCCTCCAGGTTCCGCGCGTCCAGGACCTCGGTGATGAAGGGCAGGCCCACCTCTTCCTTGACCGCCTTGGCGATGGGGATACCCTCCTCGTGCAAGCCCTGGAAGTCGTGCGGCGAGGTGCGCGGCTTGAAGATGCCGCCGCGCAGCATCTGCGCGCCGCTCTGCTTGACATAGCGCGCGATGTTGAGGAACTGCTCGTACGATTCCACCGCGCAAGGGCCTCCCATCATCACCACCCGCTCACCGCCTACTAACACTCCCTCGCCCACCTCTATCACGGTGGTCTGGGGCTGCACCTCGCGGCCCGCCAGCTTGTACGGCTGGAGAATGGGGACGATGCGCTCCACGCCCGGCATCGTCTCCAGCACCTCGATCTTCTCCTGGGTCTTCTCGCCTATGACGGCGATAACCGTCTTCTCGACCCCGTAGATCGGGTGCGGCGTGAAGCCGAGTGCTGATACCTTGTCTATCAGTCTCTCGATGGTTTCCTCATCTGCGCCGGTCTCGACGATTATGACCATGCCAAGTACCTTCTTGCGTTGCGCTAGCTGGCTGTGTGCACGGATTATATCAGAGGCGATGATGTCTGTAAAAGCCAGCGGCGGAGTCGGGCTGGAAAGCCCGACCTACGCCGGCCGGAAGCCGTTGGAGGGACTGGGCTTTCCTGGCCGCCGAAGCCTTGGCGAAGGTGGCAGCCCGGCCCGCGACGCGGCGGACGCGATCTGAACGCCGTACGGAGGGCGGGGCTTCAGCGGAGTCGGGCTGGAAGCCCGACCTACGCGTAGGGCAAGCCCTACGCCAGGCGCCGTCGCGGGGGCTGGGCCACGAACTCCGTCATAGTCAGCGAGGCGTTCGGGTGCTCTTGGAGGTAGGAGCAGGGGACCGCCGGGGTGACCGGCCCGTGCAGGACCTTGCGCACAATCGCCCGCTGCCACGGACGGTTGGCGTAGAGCCGAATCTCGCGCGCCGCCAGGATCTCCTTCATGCCGATGGTCACGGCCAGGCGCGGGATGAGGTCCCGGTTGCCGTCGGCGACCGTGACAGAATTGATGAGCCGCGTTTCCCGGCTAAGCTCCAGCACGCGCGTGGGCCGCTGCGCGAAGTCCTCCTTCGAGCACTCCTCGCCCGGCTCAGGCGGCTCGTTGAAGGCAATGTGCCCGTTGATGCCGATACCCCCGTAGCAGATGTCCACGCCGCCAAGTTCCTCGATCCGCCGCGGCACCGCCTCCAGGTCATGCGGGTCGGGGAAGATGATGTTCTCGGCGGGAGGGGCCAGCTCGGCGTCGAGCAGGTCCATGAAGCTGCGCTTCATGTGGCCCCGGAAGCTCAGCGGATGATCTATCGGCAGCCAGTTGCCTTCATCGTCCAGATACTCGTCCATGTTGAAGGAGAACAGGTTCCTCAAGCTGATGCGTTCCAGGTTGCAGATACGCGCCAGGCGCCGATACTGCCCTACGGGCCCGACGGGCAGGATGAAAACCGTGGGCCGACCCACCGCTTCGTTCTCAAGGTACTTGTTGAGCATGGTGCGCGCCATGTCGTGGTAGAGGTCCTCATCGGCCTCCATCATCTCGACCGCGATGGGTGAACCATGGCCCAGCTTGTCGGCGGGAATCATAGTCACGTCTTCTGCCATGAACGCTCCTTCTTTCGGGCACGTTAGCAGGGTGGCTGTCAGTACGCGCCGTATTCGCGGACCAGTTCCAACACGCGGCAGTACTGGTCGAAGCTCACGTTGTTGGGCACCGAATGATCGGAGTGATACAGGTACCCGCCGCCTTGTTTCGCGGGGACTAGCTTGCTCCTGATCTCCTCTTCGATCACCGCGGGGTCCGGGTCGGCCATGGCTCGCACGTCAATGCCCCCGAAGAACGCAATTTGGTCGCCGAACTGCTGCTTCAGTTCCGGCAGGTCCATTCCCGCCTTCACTTCCAGGGGCTGCAGACAATCCAGGCCATCCTCGATGAACCTGGGGATGAGCTCCTTGACACAGCCGCAACTGTGCAGGAGAACCGGCAGCCCCTCGGAATGGAAGTAGTCAACCAGCCGCCGGAAGGTGGGGCGGAGTTGCTCGTCGTAGTGGTGGGGAGAGAACAGCAGACCGTTCCGGTAGCCCAGGTCACACAGTATCCAGGCCCCGTCGAACTCAAAGCCACCATCCCTCATTGTCTCATACATCTGGATGCCCAGGGTTGCATCGGTCTCATACATGTCGCGCACCCAGTCCGGGTCAGTCGCAATGGCCAGCAGTAGCTGCTCGGAAGCCACGTAGGACTGTATCTTGTCGTAACCGAAGGCGTGCCCGTAGTAGATGAAGCGGCCCGCATCCCGCGCCTGCCGAAAGCCGGGCAGTCCCAGACGGCGTTCGGAGCGACCTAGCTCCAGCATGGACTCCTCGCCGCGCTCATCCTCAGCCGTGCCGGCCAGCCAGGCGCCGTCCCAATCCACGCGGTCCCGGTCCGGGGTCAGACGCTCCTTGATGCGCTCCCAGTCCTCCCGCGTCTTGCAGGGGTAATCAATGATCTGAGGAGTGGACGAGTAGTTCTTGTGATCTCGCCGCAGCCCGCCGAAGTTGGTAGTCCTTACGATGTATTCCTCATTCTCCTCGACTACCTCTATGGGGAAGCGCGGCGAAGTGTCAGCGCCGAAGCCCACCAGCTCGAAATCGAAGTACTCGTTGGGATTAACCTCACGCGGAAGACCTTCGTTGTGCCAGCGTTCGATGGTGGCTACCCAGGGGCTGTCGTGGATAGGTATTCGGTCAGCCTCTTCGTGATTGAGAGCCAACAGCACTCGCTCGCGTGCAGTCATCTCTGCCGTCCCCTTCTCTTGCGCTCTGCCGGTATCTCCTGCGGACCGCGTTACGTAGGGTAACGCGCTCGTGTAGCTTCGACGACAAGCTGAGGTAGTCCTCTGACCTCCTGCACGGGCTACCTGCGCCGCGCGCCCAGGCGCATGAAGAGCAACCCCAGGAGGATCAGACCGCATGAGGCGGCGAGCGGCCCCCACACCGGGAAGTACCAGGGCTTGGGGATGAGGAACAGGCAGTCCATCGTCGTCAGCGATGCCGGCCAGTCAATCAGCGCCTTAAGCCCCACGTAGTAGAAGATGTCCCAGACGCCGAAGGTGAACAGGAAGGTGCCGAGGCGCTGCCAGTTGTTCCGCCCCGCCACCATCGCCAGAGAGGCCAGCATGATGATGGTCGCGGCCTCGCGCGTTTGCTCAAGCGAGATGATGTTGGGAGGAATCTGGGCCATCACCTGGGGGTCAAGCTGCTCCGGCGTCGGCACAATGCCCAGTATCTGGCGGATGTACACAACCACGACCGCCTCCAGATACCCCATCGCTATCCCGAAGGCAGTCAGGAGCACCAGGTACCTGAAGACCGTCATTCCTCGGGCAGGGGTGGTTGACACGACGCATGCTCCCGGGTCTTCCGTACCATATGTGGGTCACAGAATCGAGCAGGGCCCGGCAGGTGCCCCAAGTCCCTTGAAGGCCCGCAGGGGCGAAGTGGGACCACCTGCCCTGGCTTGGGCAGACGAGGCGTCTGCCCGCACGATACGGCTGCGTCACGGTTCGGCTGTCAGCTCAAAGCCATCGCCCTCGGCGCGCAGGCCGCTTGCGCCGCGATGTTCGTCGTACACGGCCTCCGCCACGGCGATATCATCGAACCAGCCGATGATGTGCGCCGCACCGAAGCTCTCCCCCACCTCCACCCTCCGACCTCCGATCTCCTCGATGAAGCAGACGTACCCTCGCTGATGGCACCAAGCCTGGTACACATCCGACGGCTCCAGCGTCATCCCCGCGAGCCAAGGCCCCGGCGCCCCACCCAGCTTCACCCGGTACGCCCGGATGATCCGCTCCGGCAAGTGAGCGTCATCGCGCTCGTAGAGGAACCGCTCGTCGGGCGCAAAATCCTCCAGGAACTCTGCCGCCGCGATGTTCCCATGGTAGCTGAGATGTATCTGCTCGAACTCCGCGCCCGCGTTGTGCTTGAGGTGCCCGGGCAGGTCAATGCGCAGGATCAGATTGTCCACGGCGTTGACGCTGGTCACGCGATCGGCGGAGAAGAAGTGCCGCAAGCCATCCGCGAAGACAATCGTCTGCTCCCAGAGCGACCCCGCCTGCCGGCCGTAGGTCGCCTCGCTCCAGCGATGCCACTGCCGAGCGGCGACGAAGCCGTCGCCCTCGATGACCTCGAAGTCGAGCTTCCCGGCCTTAGTGCAGATCTGCGGCAGCTCTACATAGCGCTTGGGGATGTCGCCGTGCAGCTTGTCGCCGTGGTGGTACTCGTGGGCGGCCTCAGCCGCGCCCGGCTCATCTGCCAGGGGCTCCAACAGGAAGTCCACGATGTCCAACCCGAAGCCCAGGTCCCGCGCGCCGGTCGTCTTGTCGAGGAGTGTGTTGCGGAAGACGCCGGAGACGTAGCCCTCGGTGTGCACCTCGGCGGACAGCAGGTCAGTGTCAATCAGGATGGTCGAGCCGCAAACCCGGATGCTGGCCACCGCATGGCCTCCTCAGAGGAGATCGCTCAGAGCCTGATGCCGCGCCTGAAGCTGCTGCAGTGCCTCGCTCGTCTCCGCCAGCCGGTCGCGCTCTAGCTGCACGACTTCCTTGGGCGCGTTCTCGACGAACTTGGGGTTAGCCAGCTTCTTCTCGCTGCGCTCAGCGTCCATGCGCAGCTTGTCGAGGTTGGTCTCGATGCGCCTGACCTCGGCTTCCACGTCCACGCTGCCGGGCACGTGCAGGAATACCTGCGCTCCAGCGCATGCGCTGGTCAAACAGTTGCTTGGAGGATCACTGCCGGGGCCGAGCAGCTCAAGCCGCTCAGCCATCCCCAGCGCGGCGATGCCGCGCTCCTGGGCCTCAAACAGCTCCAACGTCTCGTCGTCGTTGGCGACAACCGTCACCGGCGCGCGTTGCGAGGGCGGCAGCGTCAGGTCCGCCCGCAGGCCGCGAATCGCGCCGACGACCTCCTGCACGTCCGCCATCCGCGCCTCGCTTTCCTCATCAACCCAGCCCTGGTCGGCCGAGGGGTACTCAGCGATGGCTATGCTATCCGCATCCGGGTCCAGCCGATGCCACAGCTCCTCGGTGACGAAGGGCATGAACGGGTGCAGCGCCCGGAGCAGTTGACTGAGCAGCGTACGCAGGATGTGCTGCACCACGCCACGCCTCTGTTCGCTGGCAGCCTCGTACAAGTCAGGCTTGGCCAGCTCCACGTACCAGTCGCAGAACTCGCCCCAGATGTGATCGTACAGCATGTCTGCCGCCTGCGCCAGATCGTAGCTCTCAAGCTGCCTGTCAAGGGCGGCCAACACCTGATTGTGCCGCGAGAGTATCCAGCGATCCGCGAGCGTCAGCTCCGCCGTCGCCAGGTCCACGTCCGCGGGCGCATCCTCCAGGTTCATCACCACGAACCGGGTCACGTTCCAGAGCTTGTTGCAGAAGTTGCGGGCGCCCACCACGCGGTCCTCGGAGTATCTCAGGTCCTGGCCGTGGGTGATCATCTGCGTCAGCGCGAAGCGCAGCGCGTCAGCGCCGTACCGGTCAATCAGTTCCAGCGGGTCAATGCCGGTGCCGAGGGACTTGGACATCTTCTTGCCTTCGGGCGTGCGCACCAGCCCGTGGATGAACACCTCGTCGAAGGGCTTCTCGCCTTTGAGGTGCATCCCCATCATGATCATCTTCGCGACCCAGAAGAAGATGATGTCGTAGGCAGTCACCAGCGCCGAGGTCGGGTAGAAGTACTCCAGGTCCTCGGTGTCGTCGGGCCAGCCGAGCGTGGAGAACGGCCACAGGCTGGAGCTGAACCAGGTGTCGAGCACATCCGGCGATTGCTCCAGGTCTGTCGAGCCACACGAGGGGCACTCTGTCGGGTCCTCGCGCGTCACGATCCACTCATCGCACGCGCGGCAATGCCACGCTGGCAGCCGGTGCCCCCACCAGAGCTGGCGCGAGATGCACCAGTCTTCGATGTTCTCAAGCCAGTCGCGGTAGACCTTGGTCCACCGCTCGGGGACGAAACGCACCGCGCCTGAAGCGACGGCCTCCAGGCCCTCCGCAGCCAGCGGCGCCATCTTCACGAACCACTGCGTGGAGACCAGCGGCTCCAGGATCGTGTTGCATCGGCTGCAGTGTCCGATGGAGTGTCGGTAGTCCTCGACGCCCTCCAGCAGGCCCTGCTCCTCCAGGTCAGCCAGCACTTGCTCGCGCGCGGCGAACCGATCCAGGCCCGCATAGGCCCCCGCCTGCTCGGTCATGGCCCCGTCCTCACCGATGACCGCCACGCTCGGCAGACGGTTCCTCTCCGCGATCTCAAGGTCGTTCGGATCGTGTCCCGGCGTCACTTTCAGCGCGCCGGTGCCGAACTCACGATCAATATAGTCGTCAGCAATGATCGGGATTTCGCGCTCCATCAGCGGCAGCGTGACCGCGCTTCCCACCAGGTCCCGGTAACGCTCGTCATCGGGATGCACGGCCACGGCAGTGTCGCCCAGCATCGTCTCGGGACGGGTGGTGGCCACCACCACTCCCGGGCCGCCGTCAGCGCCCGGGTAGCGGATGTGCCAGAGGTGCCCGTTGTGCTCCACGTGTTCGACTTCGAGGTCCGAGAGGCCGGTGGCGCAACGCGGGCACCAGTTGACCATCCGGCTACCTCGATAGATCAGGCCCTCTTCATAGAGCGTCACAAAGGCCTCGCGCACCGCCCGCGAGAGCCCCTCGTCAAGCGTGAAACGCTCGCGCGACCAGTCGCAGCTACAGCCCATCCGCTGGAGCTGGCCGATGATCTGCCCGTGGTGGTCCTCCTTCACCTGCCACACGCGCGCGATGAACTGCTCGCGGCCCAGGTCGTGTCGCGTCAGCCCCTCCTCGGCCAGCATCTGCTCTACGACCACCTGTGTCGCAATGCCCGCGTGGTCGGTGCCCGGCAGCCAGAGCGTCGGGCGCCCCTGCATGCGCCGCCAGCGGATCAGGAGGTCCTGGATCGTGTTGTCCAAGGCGTGACCCATGTGCAGAGCGCCGGTGACGTTCGGCGGAGGAATCACGATGCAGTACGGCTCGGCCCCAGGGTCAACGCGTACGCCCATGATGTCCTGGTCGAGCCAGTACTGGTACCACTTGCTCTCCACCTGCTGTGGATCGTAGGCTGAGGGGAACTCGGTGGACACTGCTGCACTCCCTGGAGAACGGATTGACGCGGGCCTACACAAGTGCGACGGCTAGAGCCTGCTCAACATGGTCAACGTAGACGAACTCTATGTCCTCGAAGACCTCAGGCGGGATCTCTTCCTTATCGCCCAGGTCCTTTTCGTTCTCGGCGGGCAAGATCACTCTGCTGATGCCCCCGCGGTGCGCCGCCAGGACCTTCTCGCGCACTCCGCCGATGCCCAGGACCGTGCCACGCAGGGTGACCTCACCGGTCATCGCCAGGTCGTTGCCGACCGGCCGGCCACTCACTGCGGAGACTAGCGCCGTGGTGATCGCAATGCCCGCGGACGGCCCCTCTTTCGGCACAGCGCCTGACGGCACGTGCAGGTGTATGTCACGCGACTTGAAGAAGTCACCGTTCAGGCCGTAGCTGGCGGCGTGGCTGCGAACGTAGCTCAGCGCCGCCTGGGCGGACTCCTTCATGACCTCCCCAAGCTGTCCGGTAAGCAGGAGTTCGCCGCTGCCCTCCACGACCGATACCTCAATGGATATCATATCCCCGCCCGCCTCGGTGTATGCCAGCCCGGTCGCCACGCCGACCTCGGGCTGCTCACGCGCCAGCCCGTAACGGAAGCGGCGCGGTCCGAGCATCTCTTCAACAGCCTGCTCGGTGATCTGCCCGTTCCCGTTCCCGGCCGCGACCACCTCGCGCGCCACCTTCCGGCACAGCGACGCGATCTCCCGCTCCAGATTCCGCACGCCCGCCTCCCGGGTGTAGTACCTGACCAGCGACCGCAGACCGGAATCGTGGAAACGAATATGAGTGCCGTTCAGGCCATGCGCTTGCCGTTGCTTCGGCACCAGGAAGTCGCGCGCGATGTGCATCTTCTCCTGCTCGATGTAGCCCGGGAACTCGATGACCTCGAAGCGGTCATGGAGGGCCGGGGGCACGGTGTCGAGCGTATTGCCGGTGGCGATGAACATCACCTTCGACAGGTCATAGGGTATCTCCAGATAGTGATCGCTGAAGGCGTGGTTCTGCTCCGGGTCCAAGACCTCCAGCAAGGCCGAAGAGGGATCGCCCCGGAAGTCCGCGCCTATCTTGTCCACCTCGTCAATCATGAAGACCGGGTTGTTGGAGCCGACCCGGCGCAGCGTCTGGATTACGCGACCGGGCAGCGCGCCGACGTAAGTACGCCGGTGCCCGCGGATCTCGGCCTCATCGCGCACCCCACCCAGCGATATCCTGATGAACTCTCGCCCCAGCGCGCGCGCGATGGACCTGCCGATGGAGGTCTTGCCCACGCCCGGCGGTCCGATGAAGCAAAGGATCGGCCCCTTGACTTCTTCCACGAGTTGCCGCACCGCCAGGAACTCGAGCACCCGCTCCTTGACCTTGTGCAGTCCGTAGTGGTCCTGGTCAAGGATGCGCGCTGCGCGCTCAATATCCAGCGCATCCTCCGTCGTCTGCGTCCAGGGCAACTCAAGCAGCCAGTCAAGGTAGGTGCGGACGGTGCTCACTTCCGGCGAGGCCATGGGCATGCGCTCCAGCCGCTCTGCCTCTTCGAGCGCCTTGAGACGCGCCTCCTCCGGCAGGCGCGCGGCTTCGATGCGAGCCCGGTACTCGAAGGCGTCGCTCCCGATGCCCTCTCGCTGCCCCAGCTCATCCTGTATCGCGCGCAGGCGCTCCCGGAGGTAGTACTCCCGCTGCGAATCCTCCATCTCATCCTGGACGCGCTCGTGTATTTCCTGCTCAATGCGCAGGATGTTCAACTCGTGTCCGAGGTAGCCGTCAACCTGCTGGAGGCGCTTAATGCTGTCCCGTTCCTCCAGCAGCTTCTGCTTTTGCTCGACCTTCAGATCAATGACGGAGGCGATGATGTCGGCGACCTCTCCGGGGCCGTCCACGTTCATCGCCGTTATCAGCATCTCCGGGGGAATGGTGCGGGAAAGCTCAGTGGCCTCCTCAAACCGCGCCAGCACGCTTCGCTTCGCCGCTTCCGTTCGGGAGGACTCCTCGACGAGTTCCTCGACCGGCTCAGCATCCACCACGATGTACGGGTCCGTCTGGACAAGACTGAGAACGGTCGCGCGGGCGAGCCCCTCCATCACGGCTCGCACGGTGCCATCGGGCAACTCGAGCAACTGAAGGCAGCGGGCGATGGTGCCCACGCGGAATAGGTCGCTCTCACCGGGGTCGTCGACTGCCGGGTCGCGCTGAGTCACGAGCAACACGGGTGTATCCTCGGCTCGCGATTTGCGCAGCGCACGCAGGCTGCCCTGCCGCCCCAGAACCAGAGGGACGATCATGTGCGGGAATACGACGACATCTCGCATGGGGATGACGGGCCAGTTGTGAGGCTGATCGCCCTCGTATAACGCGCCGAGGTCAACCGCCTCCGCCACCTGCTCGGGCGTCAAGAACTGCTCCTCGATGCTTCCGGCGTGATCGAGGTCGTCTGCATCACCCAACAGGTCATCGGTCGGGTCCCTGGGCATTCAATGGACACCTGCACAGAGGGTCAGTGTAGTCACATCGGGAATTGCGCGTGGGCTCAGGCCTACGCTACTTCGCGGTTGTCGGAAGCTGTGTCCAGAACGGGCGATCTGCCCTCTGCTATCGTCTCCGCGGTGATGGTGCAGCGCTTTACATCCTCACGCGAGGGTATCTCGAACATGACGTCGAGCATAGTGTCCTCGAGCACCGAGCGCAGAGCTCGCGCCCCGGTCTTTCGCGTCAGCGCCTTCTCCGCGATGGCTTCCAGGGCACCGTCGGTGACGACCAGCTCGACGTTATCGAGCAGGGACATCAGCTTCTTGTACTGCTTCATCAGCGAGTTCTTCGGCTCAACCAGGACCCGGACCAACGCTTCCTTGTCCAGGCTCTCGAGCGTCGCGATGTTCGGCAATCGCCCGATGAACTCGGGGATGAGGCCGAACTTGATGAGGTCCTCCGGCATTACCTGGGCGAGCACCTCGTCATCTGTCGGCTCCTCGGTCCCTTCGGCTCTCGAAGCGCTGAAGCCCATCGTGCGGTGGTGGATCCGGCTCCGAATGATGTCGTTCAGTCCGTCAAAGACGCCGCCGCAGATGAAGAGGATGTTCGAGGTGTCAATCTGGATAAACTCCTGCTGCGGGTGCTTCCGGCCACCCTGCGGTGGGACGTTAGCGACGGTGCCCTCCAGTATCTTCAGGAGGGCCTGCTGAACGCCCTCGCCGGACACATCCCGCGTGATCGAGGGGCTGTCAGCCTTGCGAGCGACCTTGTCAATCTCGTCTATGTAGACGATGCCCTCTTCGGCCCGCTCCACGTCCCCGCCCGCGGCAATGAGCAACTGCAGCAGGATGTTCTCTACGTCCTCACCAACGTACCCCGCCTCGGTGACCGAGGTGGCGTCGGAGATGGTGAAAGGCACATCCAGGAAGCGCGCCAAGGTCTGCGCCAGCAGCGTCTTGCCGGAGCCGGTGGGGCCCACGAGCAGGATGTTGGTCTTGTCCAGGTCCACCCCGGTATCCATGGCCCCCAGGCGGACGCGCTTGAAGTGGTTGTAGACCGCAACGGAGAGGACGCGCTTGGCGCGCCCTTGCCCCACCACGTACTCATCGAGGTAGTCGCATACCTCCTGGGGGGTAGGCACACGCATCTCGGAGGCGACTTCGCGCGCCTCGCGCTCGCGCTTGCCCCGGATGATCTGGTTGCACAACTCGACGCAGTCAGGGCAGATATACACGCCTGGCCCGGCTATGAGTTCCTTGACTTGCCGGGGCTTCTCGCGCCCGCAGAACGAACACCTCAGCGGCTTGGACTCTCTGCCTGTGCGGTCGATGTCCATTCGTATCTTCCCCTAACGCAATGTATGCTGTGTGCGGTCACGTGCCCTCCGCCTGCTCGGCGTCCTCGGGTTGCTGCTCCGCGACCGCGTCTACCAGCCCGTACTCGACTGCCTCCTGTGCCGTCATATAGTAGTCACGATCTGTGTCTTGCTCTATCTTCTCCAACGGCTGGGCCGTGTGTTCCGCGAGGATGCCGTTCAGCCAACTCCGCAGTCGGAGCATCTCCTCCGCCTGGATGTGCACATCGCTGGCCTGGCCCGCGAGCTGGCCCCACGGCTGATGGATCAGCACCCGCGAGTAGGGCAGCGCGTAGCGATGCCCGCGCGCGCCAGCGGCGAGCAGCACGGCTGCCATGCTTGCCGCCTGGCCGATGCACCAAGTGTGTATCTCAGGCTGGATATACTGCATAGTGTTGTAGATCGTCAGCCCCGCAGTGATCTCTCCGCCGGGGGAGTTGATGTACATCGAGATCGGCTCCATCGGGTCCTCGCTCTGCAGGAAGATCAACTGCGCCATGATGGAGCTGGCAATGTCGTCATCAATGGTCGTGCCCACTATGACTATGCGCTCTCTGAGAAGCCGTGAGTAGATGTCGTACGAGCGCTCCCCGCGCGGGGTCTGCTCGATGACCATCGGAATGAGCCTCAAGTGCTCTCACACTCCTGTTCTGCGGCGCTCCCGTCCTCTTCAGCGGGGTTTTCTTCGCTGGGCTTTGCCGATTGCTCTTCCCCATCCTCAGCCTCGGGCTGCTCGCGTGGCACCTCTTCGATCTCGGCCGAGGCGATAATCGCATCCAGCAGCTTGCGGTTAATCACGCGTTCACGAAGCTCGTCGCCAAACTCTGGCTGGAGTTCTGCTGCATCCCGAACTAGCTGCACCTCAGCCCCGCTCTCTGCGGCGTATCGGACCATTTCCTCCTCAATATCTTCGGGCGCGGCTTCGATCTCCTCCTGCTTGGCGATAGCCTGCAGCGCGAGGTGCAGCTTGAGGCTGCTTTCCGCCCGGGCCCGCTGGTTCGCGCGCAGGGATTCCTCGTCCATCCCCGTCGCCTCACTGAAGCTCTCTAAAGACATCCCTGTGCGCTCCAGGCTGCCCATCAGCGACCCGAAGCTCCTTTCGGCAGCCTCAGCCACGAGCACCTCCGGCAGTTCCACCTCTGTGTTCTCAAGTATGTACCGCAGCGCCTGCTCGCGCAACTCCCGGTCGGCCTGCTGGGCCCTCTCCTCCTGGAGCTCGGCGCGCAGCGCCTCGCGCAGCTCTTCCAGGGTCGCGAAATCACCGACCTGCTGGGCGAGTTCATCTGTGAGCTCGGGCAGCTCCCTCCCCTTGAGCGATTTGATGGTCGCGCGCAGCGTCCTTGCACTACCCGCGACCGACGGGTCAGGATGGTCTTCGCGTTTGTCCAGCGGAATCTCCACGGTCTGTCCCACGATGTGACCGATGAGTTCCCGGTCAATGGGCGGGTCGTAGTCGTCCTGGCCGATGATGATTTCCCGCTCTTGGAGCTCTACCTCTCTAGTCTCCTCGTCTTTTCCCCCCGTCTCAACGCTGATGTCCACGACGACGAGATCGCCCTCGCCGACCACTGAGCGGTCAACCTCGACGGCAGTGGCGTTGACCTGGCGCAGGCGGTCCAATTGCGCATCAATCTCTTCATCTCTGACCTCGGTCACGGACCGTTGGAGCTTGAGCCCGTGGTACTCAGGCAGCTTGGGCCGCGGGAAGGCCGTGAAGACGGTGTGGAACTCAAACGGCTCTCCCTCTACCAGTGGCACCTCTTCGTCTTCTTCGTCTTGTTCCTCCGCCTCCTGGTCCGCTGCCTCGTCCGTTTCTTCAGCTACGGCTATCAGTTCAAGTTGCTCTGGTTCTGCCTGCGCCGCATCTTCCTGTTCTGCCCCCGCCCTGGCGATAGCCGCTGCCAGCCCCCCCTCCGGTGGCGGTCCCACTTCAATCTCCACCTGTTCGAGCGGATGCAGGTCAGCCTGCTCGAATGCTTCTCGAAGGCGCTCGTTCAGCAGGGTCTCGTACGTGACTGCGCGTATCGCCTCGGGGTCATAATGACGCTCCAGGATGCGACGTGGGACCTTCCCCGGGCGGAAGCCCTTAATGCCGCCTTGATTCGAGAGCTGCTGGTAGGTGCTTTGGAAGGCGTTCCCCACCTCCGAAGCATCGAGGCATATGTGCACCATCACGCGGCTTTCGCCGAGTTCCCGAACGTCGAGTTCCACGCTCTTTCGCTCCTTGGCCGCAACGCCAGCCTCCTCCGTGTCACTCACGGCTAGCTTACGGCACTATCACCTTTGTCAGACGCAGGCTTTGCCTGCGCCGATCCGTGCCCAGTTACTGGAATACGTCACCACTGCCGACGAGCGCGCGGCGGACAAGCGGCCCCGCCTGAGCGCTCGCTGGGGGGACGGGGGAACTGCGCCGTGGTGGGCGCGGGGAGACTCGAACTCCCAAGGCTTGCGCCACATGATCCTAAATCATGCGTGTCTGCCAATTCCACCACGCGCCCGTACGGCGGATGCTGGAGGCTGGATGCTCGAGGCTGGAAAACGACCCGAGGACCGCCGCCCCTGCTGCCGCCTTAGTCCTCGCCAGTCTACAGACCGCTGTTCCCCGCCTTTGCTCTATGTCTTGTCCAGCTTCCAGCCTCTAGCTTACAGCGTGCGCCGTGCGTCGTTTCCAGCCTCCAGCTTCTAGCCTCGAGCCTCTGCCGTACTTGGTGGGCCGGGGAGGATTCGAACCTCCGACCTTCCCACGCCATCTCAGGAACCCCCGTGGGGTTGGTTCGGCTCATTGGGTCCTTGCGCAGCGGCCTCGAGGTGCGCCTCGATGATCTCTCTCGCTGTGTCAATCTGCCCCTTTATCTCGTCCGCCACACTGTTTATCTTGGCGGCCGCGTTGTTGATCGTCGTGGTCTGTTTCTTGAGTTGAGCAAACGTCTTGACCGCTTGCTTTATGGCCTCAGTCTGCTCGCGGACGACGCTAGGGTCTAGTTCCGCCGCCTCGGCCTCCTCGGCAAGCAACTCGAAGCGGGCCCACCTGTATGCCACGTCGAAGACGTCGCCCGCATCCCCGTATGCGCAGATGATACGCGAGCCGGGGAATACGTTGAACGGGCGCGCGTCTTGCGAGAGCGCCTCCGGTCTCTTGGAGACCAGAATGCCCCAATCAGCTTGCGTGTTGTCCATCGCCTGGCGCAGATCCTCAAGCGCTGCGGGGGTGCTGATGGATTGCCTGTCACGCGCCTCGACAACCATCTTCCCACCTTGCGCGCGCGTCACTAGGAAATCCCCGAGCTTGCTGCCTGCTACAGCCTCCGTCGAGATGTCCTCCACGACGTCGCCGTCGGGCTTCGCAAGCTCGCGGAGCTTGCCTTCGACCTCCTCTTCGAACTTGTAGCCCTTCTCGATAGTCTTCTCTTCCACAGCTTGCTCGCCGATGACTGCATCTCGGAGGCTCTGTATCTCGGTAAGAATATCATTCTTGAGCAGGGCGAGGGGGCTTCCGTCCTGTGAGACTGAGAGCCGTTCCTCGAGGGTAGTTTGCATGGCGCCGTTGGGGCCAAGGTAACCCTTTATGTCCTTTAGAAACCGACCCACGTGCCCGTCCTCATACGAGGCATCAAACTGCTTGTCTACGTACTCCTTCACTTCGTCGAGCCGTCGCTTCATCTGGCCTGTGTAGCTGTGCTCTTTCGCAGGATCAAAATCCTCCTCCACGCCCGTCTTCACGGTGTCAAGCAGGTCATTGAAGCCCTGTTTGGCGCTAGCCACAAGCTCCGTCAACTTCGCGCCGAAGGAATCTCTCTTGTCGGGATCGATCTGGGCACTGACTCGAGCCTCGATCTCGTTCCTGGTCTCCGCCAGCATGTCGTCCATCTGCCGCCCCAATTGCGCGAATTCCTTCTGCACGTAGTCCAGGTCTCTGCCCACTCGCATGCTCTGCAAGCCCTGAACCCCCATGCGAAGCGCCTGACGAACGACCTCCGGGCGGTGCTCTATCTCGCGCTCGGCGAGATAGTCATACACCTCTGGCTCTCGGATCTCCAGGTTATGGATGCACACGGTCTTTGTCCGCTCGTCCAATTCGACAGCCTCATGCTTCTCCGTTAGTGTCTCTCCGTCCGACATAGTTGCTCAATCCTTACCATAGTCGGCGTTACAACTTCCGGGCACAGGTTCCCCAGATCCGCGCCACTAGCATTGCCGCCCTGATCGCCCGCTGTTTTAGTGGGCCGGGGAGGATTCGAACCTCCGACCTTGGGATTAAGAGTCCCCTGCTCTGCCAGCTAAGCTACCGGCCCTTACAGCAGTGACGAAAGTGACCACACTCCCTACGGTAATGGCGCGCCCGGAGGGATTCGAACCCCCGACCCTCGGATCCGAAGTCCGATGCTCTCATCCACTGAGCTACGGGCGCGTACGGCGGCTGCGAAAGCAAAGAAAGCTACGACGGCAACAACAGTTAACGGCGTACCGCTGCTGCGCGCTACCACTTGTAACAGCGGCTTGCCATTCGGCGTTGCCGTTACTGTCGTTGCTGCTGTCGTAGCTTTCGTCGCTGCCCTAATGGGGTGGGCGATGGGATTCGAACCCACAACCACCGGAGCCACAGTCCGGTGCTCTACCATTGAGCTACGCCCACCACACGGCTGATGCTGAGTACTGGAGGCTCGAGGCTGGAAGCCAATCCTCTTACTCCTGAAGCGACCTCCGCTCCGCGCCGTCTCCAGCCTCCAGCTTCGAGCCTCCAGCATCTGCTGTATGGCGCGCCCGGCCCGATTC
This sequence comes from Candidatus Zipacnadia bacterium, assembly GCA_029820045.1. Lineage (GTDB taxonomy): Bacteria > Armatimonadota > Zipacnadia > Zipacnadales > UBA5352 > JALGVE01. The sequence continues at coordinate 19,507 of JALGVE010000023.1, forward strand.
GAACGGGCGACCAACGGCTTAGAAGGCCGTCGCTCTATTCCACTGAGCTACGGGCGCTCCCTGCACCGAGCAAAGCCACGACGGCTACAGTCATGATGGAGCGGGCGAGGGGAATCGAACCCCCGACATTCAGCTTGGAAGGCTGACGCTCTGCCAACTGAGCTACACCCGCTCGCGGCGGCAGCAAGAGCGAGAACAGACACGAAAGTCACGACAGCTAACCAACTACAGCGCCTGGCAGCGCCGTCTCCAGTTTACCCTCGTCATTCGCCTTGGGCGTTAGCTCTCGTTGCTGTGTTTGCTTTCGTACCTTTCGTTGCCGCTGTATGGTCGGGGCGGCCGGATTTGAACCGGCGACCTCCTGCTCCCAAAGCAGGCGCGCTAGCCAAACTGTGCCACGCCCCGATAGCTGTGGCGCTGTGACCATGTGCAGTATACCCAACAGGCAGGGGGGCGTCAACCCTTTTGAGGCCAAGGAGGTCTGCGAGGCCCTGCGCGGAACGTGGCACTCAATGAACAGGGAGGTATATGTATCATGCGCGCCCTTGCACTCGCGCTGATGATGGTGGTGACGACGATAGCACCGTGCTCCGCGCAGGGACATGACGGCGACAATCCCATCTCCTGGATCGAGAAGGAGAAGGTACGCGCCGCCTATCATTACGCCAACCCGCCTGCCGCCGAGCGCGTGGCGCTCTTGAAGCGAGCGGGCATGAACTCGATGATTCTGAAAGCGAGCGTCGAGAAGGCCCTGCCCTGGCTCCGCGAGGCGAAGAAACAGGGCATGAGGTGCTTCCTCGCCCTCAATTTCAACGTGAACGCCGAGGAAGAGGGCCTCCGTCAAGCGGTGCTCGCCGATGGCCGCGTCGAGCGCTATGCCTGCCCTCTGGACGACCGCTTCTGGCGCGATCACCTCACGCCCGCAATCATGGAGCGGGTGGCGCTATCCGGCGACCCGGACTTGCAGGTTGACGGCCTCTGGATTGACTTCGAGCTGTACAGCACCGTCACCGGCCAGCGCTACTACAACAACGCCTGCTATTGCGACCATTGCTTCGGCGAGTTCTGCAAGCACAAGGGCATTCAGACGCCGAAGCTTGGGTACGCCGAGCGCGCGCCGTGGCTGAAGGAGCAGGGCTATGCCGAGGAGTACCAGCCCTACCTGGGCGAGCGCATGGAGGCCCTGGCAACCGAGCTGCGCGAGAAGATCCATGCCGTGAACCCGAACTTCCTGCTGGGCTTCTACCCAACTCCTCACAACTGGTCGCTGATGGCGGTGGCGCGCGGTTTCTCGACCGAGCGCGTGCCCATCCTGCTGTGGGCGACCGACACCTACGGCGGCGGAGGCCCGGCCCGCGTGCCCGACGACTGGCGGCAGGAGTACGCCGACCAGGGCATCAATGCACGCTACCTCGCCGGCATGTTGCTGCGCTCCTACTCGGCGAAGAACCTGGCCGCCAACATCTACCAGACTACCGATAAGTGCGACGGCTACTGGCTCTTCACCACCTACACGCTGTGGACGCCTCCGAGGGAGAAGCCCGGCGACTACTACCTGGCCGCTGGCGAGCCGGAGGATTACTGGGATGCCATCACTCTCGCCAACTCGGAGATTGACAAACGCCTCCAGCAGGGCGAGGGCTACGAGACTGACCTGACCATCGGCCCGGAGCCGGTCGTCTATCGGCCTCTGACCCAGCCGGACAAGCGCAAGCAACTTCACGCGCTGGTAGCCCCGGAGATTACCGGGGAGGTCGTCGAGTATCCGAAGGTCAAGCTGCGCGGCTCGAACATGATGGTGGTGGCCTGCCGGGCCGGTCAGCCGGTTGAGATCGCCCTCGGCTTCCAGCAGGTAGGCAAAGGCGCCGATGCTATCTCCTGGGAGCTCATAGCCCCCAACCGGATGCATGTGCTCAGCGGGCACGGTGAACAGCAGCACGAGACCGCGATCAGCTTCACGCCCCAACAGGACGGCATCTACTTCCTGCTGGTCACGGCTGGCGGCTCGTGTTATTACCCCTTGCGCTCGAACGCGCCGTTGGGCCTCTATGCGGGCGCGAGGCTGCACACCATGCACGGCGCGGCCAGGCTCTACTTCAAGGTGCCCGATGGGCTCGGGGAGTTCACGATCCTCGGTGAGGGCTCGTCCGGGCATGAGCCTATCCGCGTGGATGTGTACAACCCCGACGGCGAGATGGTCGCGACCGGGCAGAGCAACCAGGAGGAGACCGAGGCCCTCATCACGGTGCCGGTGGGCGAGCACGCCGGGGAGACGTGGTCGCTGGCGATAACCAAGGCCGACGTGGAGATATTCGAGGACACCTACATCACGCTGCCGCCACCGCTGCCGCCGGTGTTGTCGCTCGTCCCGGAGCAGGTCTTCGACGTCCGAACCGACCTGTAGGGCGCGCACCCGTGGCGCGCCCACCGTTCGTTCTCGGCGGGGCACCCCCCTTCGCCAAGGCTACGGGGGACAAACAGGTCCCCGCCCTACAGCTTGACGTGCAACAAGCGCGCCCGCGTCTTGTAGGGCGCGCACCCGTGGCGCGCCCGCCGTTCATCCAGGAGCATCGGTTTTAGAGTGAGTCGGCTTGTGAGTAGTGTAGGGAGGGGCACGGCGGCTGGCAAAGCCGTGCCGTACGGAGGGCAGGACTTCAGTCCTGCCGGACGTTGCCGTTCTGAGGCGTCTCTGCCTGGCGGGGCTGAAGCCCCGCCCTCCGTACGGCGCTCACATTGCG
>JALGVE010000133.1 GCA_029820045.1 Candidatus Zipacnadia bacterium
ACGCGTCGTTTGCGTCGAGGGAGAGGGGCCGGGGGTGAGGCGGCCGTTCCTGTCGTCGTTGTCGTCGCTGTTCCCCCTCTCCCAAGACGCGTCGTTTGCGTCGAGGGAGAGGGGTCGGAGGTCAGGCGACCGTTCCTGTCGTCGTTGTCGTCGCTGTTCCCCCCTCTCCCGAGACGCGTCGTTTGCGTCGAGGGAGAGGGGTCGGGGGTGAGGCGGCCGTTGCTGTCGTCGCTGTTGTCGCCGTTCCCATCAACTGTCGTTTACCGCTACTGGTAGGTGGTCATCATGCTTTCGTCTTGCCCTGGTGCCAAGCAATTCAAGCACCCTGAGGTAGATTACTACGAATGTCCTTCCTGTGGGGCCGAGGTCGAAATCTGGACTGACGAGATTGGCTGGCCGTGCCCCAACTGTGGCACCATGGTGTACCGAGTGCGGGAGCAAAGCTGCGTGGACACCTGCCCTCACGCCCGCGAGTGCTTGGGGGATGCTCTCTATGAGCGCCTCATGGAAGTACGCAAGAAACCGAGCCACGCCTAGACCCGGTTTCAAGACGCACCGCAGGATGGCCTCCCGGCTGGGAGATGCCGTTCGCGCGGGCTATTAAGGAGGTCCCAGGAGGCACCGCGGCAAACAGGCCGTAGGGTCACCGAACTGCACAACATGAGAGGATGGTAGGGATGCCCCAACCCGTAAGTGAACATGCTTCTGTCAATGCGCAGTACGAGGTTGTCGCGGCTGATGCGCTCACCAACGTGGCGGACCGGTACGACGCGCAGGGCAAGCGTTGCCCCTTCTGCGAGCAGGGACTGCGCTGCTCAATTTGCAGTCAGGGACCTTGCCGCATCACTCCCAAGTCGCCTCGCGGCGTCTGTGGGATTGACGCGGCGGGGCTGGTCATGCGCAACATGGTTCATATCAACGTCATGGGCCTGGCTGCCTACAGCTCTCACACGCGGGAGGTCGCGCGCACTCTCATCGCTACTGGCGAGGGAAAGAGCCCCTTTGAAATCCGCGACGAGGCCAAGCTGAACTTCCTCGCGAAGGTCCTCGGCGTGGATGAGGCTGACCTCCATGCGCGTGCGGCGGCGGTCGGGCATCGGATACTCCAGACCATGGCCGAGGATACTCATGTCGAGTCGACTTGGGTCCGGGCTCTTGCCCCGGAGAGCCGTAAACGGGTGTGGCGGGACCTGGGCGTCTTCCCCGGCGGTCCCCTTTTCGAGTTGATGGACGCCTCGGCCCGCACCATGACCAACATTGATGGCGACTATGTCTCCCTTACGAAGACTGCCCTCCGCATGGGCATCGCCACCTTCTATGCTGTCCAGATTCCCCTCGAGTTCGGGCAGGATGCGCTTTTCGGCACGCCTTCCCCGCACACTGCCAACGTTGACTTGGGCATCCTCGATCCCGACTATGTCAACATTCTTCCGAACGGCCATGAGCCTTTCATGGGCTTTGCCCTCGTGACGGCTGCCGCATCTGAAGACGTGCAGGCCCACGCCCGCGAGGCTGGTGCCAAGGGTGTCCGCATTGTAGGCTCCATCGAGACCGGTCAGGAGATGATGCAGCGGCTGGAGACCGACGACGTCTTCGTGGGGCTTACCGGCAACTGGATCTGCCAGGAGTACGCGATTGCCACGGGCGCGGTTGACGTCTTTGCCATGGACATGAACTGCTCTGTGCCCTCGCTCAGTGAACTGGCCGAGCGCTATGGCACCACGCTCATCGCCGTTTCCAACCTCATTGGTGTCCCCGGCACTCACGAGCGCATTGAGTACGACCCGGAGCATGCTGACGACCAGGCGCTGAGCATCATTGACCTGGCAATCGAGAACTTCAAGCGCCGCCAGGGCAACCCCACCTCCCCCGTCCAGCAGACACGGGAGATTGTGACCGGCTTCTCCACCGAGGCCGTCCTCGATGCCCTGGGCAGCAGTCTCGACCCGCTCCTTGAGGCCATCAAGAGCGGCGCCATCAGGGGCATTGCCGCCCTCATTAGCTGCACCACTCTGAAGAATGGCCCTCAGGACAGCCTCACTGTCGCCGTCGCTAAGGAGCTTATCGCCCGCGACGTCCTCGTGTTATCGGCCGGTTGCGGCAATGCTGCGTGTCAGGTCGCCGGACTGAACTCTCTCGGCGCTCAGGAATGGGCCGGAGACGGGCTACGCGGTGTCTGTGAGGCCCTAGGCGTTCCTCCTGTGCTCAGCTTCGGTACCTGCACCGATTCTGGCCGCCTTGCGCTACTTGTCGGCACCGTAGCTGAGGCTCTCGGTGTTGACACTGCGGAGTTACCGATCGTGGTCACAGCCCCCGAGTACATGGAGCAGAAGGCTACGATTGACGCCTTCGGCGCGGTGGCGTTAGGTCTTTACACTCATGTCTCACCCACCCCGCCCGTCACGGGTTCGCCCGAGGTGGTCGAACTCCTCACGCAGGGCGCCGAGGAGTTGATCGGCGGCAAGATAGCTCTTGGCGACGATGCTGTACAGGTTGCTGAGGACATCGCGGCGCACATGGACACGAAGCGTCAGCACCTCAGCATCTAGCCCGGAAAGGGGTTATCCACTTCGCTCGCGTTTTCACAGGCGCTAAGTGAGGAATCTGGGGCGACCGCGGGGACTGTCCCCTTTTTCGCGCTGTTTGCGAAAAAAGCGGACTGTCCCCCTCATGCCCATCTTGTGCGCTTAGAGAAGACGAGGAGGCATGCAATGGCAGGTACGCTGGCGGAACGGATCATCGCACAGCATCTTGCTACCGGTGACATGAAGCCGGGCGAGGAGATCGCTCTACGCGTGGACCAGACCCTCACCCAGGACGCCACCGGCACCATGGCTTACCTGCAATTCGAGGCGCTCGGCATGGACCGCACCCGCGCCGAACTGTCGGTGAGCTACGTGGACCACAACACGCTCCAGACCGGCTTCGAGAACGCTGACGACCACCGCTACCTGCAATCGGTCGCGGCCCGCTACGCCGCGTACTTCTCGCGCCCTGGCAACGGCATCTGCCACCAGGTGCATCTGGAGCGCTTCGGCGTGCCCGGCAAGACGCTGCTCGGCTCGGATAGTCACACCCCGACCGCCGGCGGCCTCGGCATGATCGCCATCGGCGCCGGCGGCCTGGACGTGGCTGCCGCCATGGCGGGCGAGCCCTTCTATCTCAGTATGCCCTCCGTCATCGGCGTGGACCTGACCGGCGAACTCACCGGCTGGGCCTCGGCCAAGGATGTCATACTTGAGCTGCTCCGCCGTCTATCCGTGAAGGGCGGTGTCGGCAAGCTCTTTGAGTACTTCGGCCCCGGCGTTGCCACGCTCGCTGTCCCTGAGCGCGCGACCATCACCAACATGGGCGCGGAGTTGGGAGCGACCACCTCCATCTTCCCAAGCGACGAGCGCACACGCGAGTTCCTCGCGGCCCAGCAGCGCGAGCAAGCCTGGACGGAGCTGGTCGCCGAACCCGGCGCTGAATATGACGAGGTCATTCGGATTGACCTCTCGGCCCTGGAGCCTCTGGTCGCTCGCCCGCACATGCCTGACAATGTCGTGACGGTCACGGAGCTTGCCGGTCAGCCAGTGGACCAGGTCTGCATCGGCAGTTGCACCAACTCCTCGCTCAGCGACCTCATGACCGTCGCAGCGATCCTGAAAGGGAGCACCGTCCATCCGCGCGTCAGCCTCGTGATCTCCCCCGGCTCCCGCCAGGTGGAGGAGATGATCGCGCGCAACGGCGCCCTTGCAGATATGCTCGCGGCCGGCGCTCGAGTCCTCGAGCCGGCTTGTGGCCCCTGCATCGGCATGGGCCAGGCCCCTCCCAGCGGCGGCGTAACCGTGCGGACCTTCAACCGCAACTTCCGCGGGCGCAGCGGCACCGCCGACGCCGCCATCTACCTCACCAGCCCCGCAATCGCCGCCATGACAGCCGTCGCTGGCGAGTTCACGGACCCCGCTGAGTTCGGCAGCCCGGTCTCAGTCGAACTCCCGGCCTCTTTCACGGTGGATGACAGCATGATCATCGCGCCGCCTGAGGACGGTAGCCAGGTGGAAGTGCTCCGCGGCCCCAACATCAAGCCCATCCCGCTCAAGGACCCTCTACCGGACAGCCTCACCGGCGCCGTACTGCTCAAGCTCGGCGACAACATCACCACTGACGACATCATGCCTGCCGGCTCAAAGATCCTCCCGCTGCGCAGCAACATCCCTGCCATCAGCGAGCACGTCTTCGAGGGGATTGAGCCAGGGTTCCCGCGGCGCGCGCTCGACGAGGCCCCCGGCATCCTGCTGGGCGGCGAGAACTACGGTCAGGGCTCCAGCCGCGAACATGCTGCGCTAGCGCCGATGTACCTCGGCGTCCAGGCGGTGCTTGCTCGCTCCTTCGCCCGCATACACAGGGCGAACCTCATCAACTTCGGCATCCTGCCCCTGGTGATCTCGCGCGAGGATTACGGGCGTCTCGAACGGGGGGATCGTCTGCAGTTCGACGGTCTTCGTGTCGCGGTTCAGAGGGGGCAACCCATCGTGGCCACTCGTCTCAACACTGACGAGACCATCGAGTTGACCTGCGAGCTATCTGAGCGCGAGCGCGAGATTATCCTCGCCGGCGGCCGCCTCAACTACATCAGGTCCCGCCAGTAGTAGCTCACGCTTCTCGCGACCCGCCTCTACGGTTCCGCTTCCGGTGATGAGGTCTCGGCTTCGCCGGGGTTCTCGGACTGAAGGAGGAACTGCCTCAAGGCCTCAGCCGCGGTCACAGTCATCCCCGGCACCGCGGCCAGCTCCGCGACTGTCGCCTGCCGGATCGCTTCCACGGACTCGAAGGCTGCGAGCAGTGCCTTGCGCCGCGCCGGACCTATCCCCGGCGTCTCCTCGAGCCTGGATTCGGTCACCCTTCGGTCCCGCAGCCCTCGGTGGTGCTCGATGGCGAAGCGATGGGCTTCGTCCCGCATCCTTTGAAGCAGCATCCGCGCTTGCCGATGCTCGGTCATATCCAGGGGCTCCGAGACGCCCGGCACAAACACCTCCTCCTCACGCTTGGCGAGAGACACCGCACTAACCTCTCGCAGCTCCCACGAGGTCAGAGCCTCGCGCACCACATTGAGCTGCCCCTTGCCGCCGTCCACGACTACCAGGTC
>JALGVE010000134.1 GCA_029820045.1 Candidatus Zipacnadia bacterium
TCACGTGAAACATTCTCCAGACAGGGAGGTGCCTCTGCAGGACGTCGCGAATGATCCTACAGTGGAATGTTTCACGTGAAACAATCCGGCGACTGGCGTCCGGCCCTCAGGGATTTGCGCGCACGGGCGAGTGAATTGTCCTTGACGCTGACCCCTGAGCAGTTGCAGCGCCTCGAGGACGCTGCCCAGGCCCTCGCGAAGGTGGCCGCAGCATCCGGAATGAGCGGCTATGAGAGCCCCCATGAGGTGCTAGCTCGCGCGATGGCGCCTGCGCTCGCCTACTTTGCGTTCCCGGAGGCGCCGCGCAGCGGTCATCTAGCAGACCTGGGAGCGGGCATCGGTGCCCTGGGAGCCACCTTGGCCATTGTCGCTCCCGAGATGAGCGTTCACCTTATTGATCGAGCGCAGCGCGCGTTCACGGCGTGTGAACTGCTCATAGGCAGGTTGCAGATCGCCAACCTGCGGGCCCGCTTGCTCGATGCCGAACGGCAGGCCGCCAACCTGCCTGCGTATGACGCCGTGGTCTTCCGCGCGCTCGCTCCCGGGCCAGAGGCGCTGGCGTTGGCCAGTCAACTACTGGTGCCCGAGGGGTTCGTGGCCGCCTGGCATCGGGAGGGCGATGCATCCTTCCGGGACCCGCCAGGCGCGCTAACGCCCGTCGGGTCCGCGCAGACGGCAGTAGAGGGGCTGGTCGTGAGCGGCTACCGATTCTGTCCACACTAGACGCCCAGCTTGTGGATAACTCTGTGGATATTGTTGGCGTGCCAGCGTTGGGAGTCCTGGGAGGGATGGTGGTGGCTCGATCCTATGCCGTGGTCAACCAGAAAGGTGGCGTGGCTAAAACCACCACGGTCGTAAACCTCGCGGCTATCGCGGCGATGGAGGACCTCAACGTTCTAGTGGTGGACGCGGACCCTCAGGCCAACGCCACCAGCGGGCTCGGCATTAATAAGGGCGAGCTGGAATACTGCCTTTACGATCTCTTGTGCCGCTTCAACGAGGGGCAGCCTGGCCCCGCTGTGGATGAGGTCATCATTCCCACTGAGATCCCGAACCTGGACGTGTTGCCCGCAACCATTGACCTCGCGGGGGCGCAACTGCACCTCGCGAATGTCATGTCTCGTGAGATGCGGCTGCGTCGCTTGCTCGAGCCGATTCGCGCGGCCTACGACCTGATCATAATTGATACTGCCCCCTCGCTCGGTCTCCTCACCTTCAACGCCCTGGCTGCAGTGGATCAGGTCCTGATACCCATTCAGGCTGAGTACTATGCCTTGGAGGGGCTCTCGCAGCTCATCGAGGTCATGCATCTCGTGCAGGCCGAGATCAACCCGGCGCTCACCCTCGCTGGCGCTGTCATCACGATGTACGACGCTCGAACCAGACTCGCGGATGAGGTCGTAGCGGAGGTCACTCGGAACTTCCCCGGGCGGACCTTTCGTACCAAGATACCGCGCAATGTCCGGCTGGCCGAGGCCCCTAGCTACGGGCTGCCAGCCGTAATGTACGATCGTCACTGTCCAGGCTCATGCGCCTACTACAGGCTCTACTGGGAGGTATTCGAAGATGCGCAAGAAGAAGGGACTGGGTCGCGGTCTGAGTGAACTCATCTCGGGAGAGGCCTTGGCGCGCAGTCGAGCCGTCCTCGAGGTCAATACCGACAACATCGAGCCAAACCCTTACCAGCCTCGCCAGTCCCTCAGCGACGAGTCGCTTGAGGAGCTGACGCTGTCCATCCAGGCCCACGGCATCGTCCAGCCGGTCATCGTCCGGCGCACGGAAGACGAGGACGTTTACCAGATCATAGCCGGCGAACGGCGCTGGCGAGCGGCGCGCAACGCGGGGCTGGAGACCGTTCCCTGCATCGTCCAGGAGGCCGATGACGAGAAGGCCGTCGAGCTTGCCTTGGTAGAGAACCTTCAGCGTGATGACTTGGCGCCGCTTGAAACAGCCGAGGCGCTCCGACATCTGGCCCAGGAGTTCGGCCTGACGCAGGAGCAACTTGCGCTGCAGGTCGGCAGGAGCCGCTCCAGCATCGCCAACACTCTCCGCCTGCTGGACCTGCCGGAGGCGGTCAAGCAGGCCCTTGCTGAAGGCCGCATCTCAGAGGGCCATGCCCGTGCTTTGCTTGCGCTGACAGATCAGCCCGAGCGTCTTGAGGAGGTGTTTCAACGGATTGAGCGAGACGCTCTATCCGTACGCGAAACGGAGGAACTCGTCCGTGCCGAGCCCGATAAGCCCTCCGAGCACCCTGAGAAGCCGACGCCGCCAGAGCCCTCGGACCCACACCTGGAGGATGCGAAGAGGCGCCTGAGGGACCGCCTGGGTACGAAGGTGGTGCTTCTACCACGCCCTCGTGGGGGCGGGACAATACACATTGTGTATCATGACGACGAAGATCTGGGTCGAATACTGGATATCATCTCACCCGGCGAGCCCGCAAGCTACCACAGGCTGGGAGAATAGTAGCTAATCATAGTAAGCTTACTACTATATGGGATCGAAGGAACAGACTGCACTAACCTTCACGCGTCGCCTTTGTCAACAGTGAAGCCGAGCGAGGCCAGAGGCTTCGGGTCGTTGCCGATGTGCACCGTCACGCGATATTGGCCCTCTGGCAGCCGCTTCCCCTCGGCCGGGTCGAGGTAGGCATAAGCCCAGCCCTCGCTTCCGGCCACCTCCAGCTCGGAGCGGCCTTTCGTTATCTCCGCGTCCCCGTAGTACCAGCGCACCGTGAACGTCCCGCCCGCAGGCGCCCCCTGGTAGCTGAAGCTCGCGTAGATGCGATCGGCGTCAGGCGGGAAGGCGCGCTTGGCCTCGGTGGGCTTGCCCTCCTCCGTCACGGCCGAGGCGGTGACCAGGTCGCGGATGACAAGAGGTCTGTCAGGCTCTCCGCCGCCCGCGAGGATCTTTGCGGCGTCCGGCAGGGCGACGAAGCTGGCGCGCACGGAGACGCCCTGCGCCCCAGGGCTGCTAACCTCGACCTCGTAGATGCCAGGGGGGAAGCCCTTGTCTCGCGTAGGCGGGGGCGCCTGTGCTAGCGTAGCGTCCCCCGACCCGGACGCCTGTGTCGCGGAGGGCGGCTCTGCTTCCGTCCCGGCTGAGCCGGACTTCGGCGGGCGGATCGTGAAGCGGCCTTTCGCGTGGTCCCCCTTAGCGCGCTGGAGCTCCTCCAGCGGCAGATCCCCGATCAACTTTCCCTCCCGCCACCACCGGCCCTTGAGCTTCGCGTCCGCGGGCAGACCCGAGATCTCGTAGAAGCAATACAGGGCCGCGGCCCGCGAGGGCAGGATGTCCGGCGGCGTCTGCGGGCGCTGTGGGGAAGCGGCGAAGACTAGCTCGCCGACATAATCCCCGTGCGTGCTGAGGGCGGCGGGGGGCTCCGGCGGCGGCTCCGCACGGTGTCGCCCCGCCACTAACGCCACCGCAGCTCCCAGCAGGGCGCCCAGCAAGGCCAACAGGAAGATGAGGAGCCACGAGCGTCGCCGACGCCAGGGGCGGTGCGGGCGGCGCTTCCCCTTGACCTCAACCTCATCACCGTCGTCGCCCGTCGGCTCAGTGTGGCCGATGATGGTGGCGTCAGGCTTGTTATCCTCAGGACCATGCGCCCGGTTAGACATTGCTCTGTGGAACCTCGCAGTCGCGGCCTCAAGCTCGCGGCCCTGTGGCCGAGGTATCAAGTGGCAACGCCTTGTGCGAAAAAAAGCCAGCGAGAATCTGCGGGTTCTCTTGTTTCAAGGCGCAGAGTCGGGTATACTATGCGTGGAGGCGCGTAAGGCCTGCACCAGGTGTGTCACCGGAAGGGTGGCATAAGCTAACTGTAAGTTAGCCGCCCGCAGGGAGCGCTTCCTTTTTTCATCCCTGGAAGAGCACGAATTCATCGCCGACCTTTCTACCTATGAGGTTGTAGGCCCAGGTCTGCCCGCGCTCGTACTTCTTGAAGATAGCATTCGCCACGAAGTCCGCCGCCTGGATACCCAATACATGAGCCGAGTCACACATGCGTATTTCCAGGTCAACATCGGACCGTAGCTCTGCCCAGATCTGGGTGCGCAGATAATCAGGCAAGGACAGCGCGCGGCGGGACATCCTACTGATTCGACGGTCTATGAACAGACGCGCGTGATCCTGAGCGGCTATGTACTTGCAGAGGGTCCATCGGGAGGCGTAGTTGTACAGTATGTTAGGGTTGACTCGAAGCTTCGGGACGACGTTGGGCTTGTGCACTACTGTAGTCATCACAGCGATGTCGAGTTGGGCCAGGCGCCTGAGCAGATCCTCAAGCAGTTGGGGCTGAGAGCCAGAAGCGTGCAGCTCAACGCTCCCCGGTATTCTGTGTTTCCTCTTTACTCTCCTTACGGCACGCTTGATCGAGTCAGGGCTCTCGCTGGCCACCGCGCACAGAACCAAGTAGGTGGAGCCGCCAAGGCCCCAGCCTAAGTCACCGGACTCATCGAGGAAGATGTCCGTCGTTACCGGTCGGCATCGAGGTCGCAGTGCGTTCATGTTGAGGCCGCCCCACGTGTGATGAAACCAATGCTTCAGAGCTCACGGAAGTAGTCCACCCACTTCGCCAGGCCGGTCTCCATCGGCTCGATGTCGGCCATCTCGTACTCCAGCGCGTAGTCGCCCTCGTAGCCGATGCCCTCCATCGCCTGCACCAGCCAGGTCAGGTCAATGTCTCCCTCGCCCAGGTGGCAGCGCTCGAAGCCCTCATCCGTCCACTTGCCATCCTTCACGTGGATGTGGACGATGTGGTCCGAGAAGACCTCGAAGGCCTCGCGATAGTCCACCTCGATGCTGAGCAGGTTGCACGGCTCATACAGCACACCGAAATGCGAGGAAGCGACCGCCTCGCAAAGCTGCTTCGAGTGCTCCGGGCTGCCCGCAAGGCTGCCCCGGTGGTTCTCCATGCCCAAGTAGATGCCGCGCTCCTGGGCGTAGGCGGCGCTCTCAGCCATCAGCGGGGCGATCTCATCAATGATCGCCGGATCCTCCCCATGCCCGGGGCTGACGCGAATCGAGCGCGCGCCGAGCGTGACCGCGGCGTCAATCGTCGCCCTCATCTTCGACAGTTCAGCAAAGCGCTCCTCTGCGCTCTCGGAGCTGAACTCCGCG
>JALGVE010000135.1 GCA_029820045.1 Candidatus Zipacnadia bacterium
GCTAGCCGCCATCCCGCGCGGCTGTTGTAAGGGCGCACAGGGGCCTCCGATGGGCGGGGCACGGGTCCCCGCCCTACACTCACAAGCCAACTTACTCTAGAAACGATGCTGCTGTTCCACCCGCTGTTCGTGCCGGCAGGTGCCTTCACCTGCCGCGTAACGGGGCAGACGCGGGCGTCTGTCCGCACGATACGGTCTCTTCGCCCGCTCTGCGCCCGACGGGCCGATGTCCGTGCTGGCAGGTATTCTCTATGACCTTGGCGAAGTTGCCCTATGAGCTTCGAGGCACTCACGAGATCAGGGCTGACTCGAGAGGAGAACTGCAACATGAAGATAACCGTAACGGCTGGTGATCCCGTGATCGCCGCGAAATCCGACACCGGTACCGAAGTCGCCATCAAGTTCGGCCCCAACAAGCCGGCTGGCGATACGACTATGAACCCGGTCGAGCTGTTCCTCAGCTCGCTGGGCATGTGCATCGGGGCAATGCTGCGCAGCTTCTGCGACACCCACCAACTGGACTGCGGCCACATCAAGGTCACTGTCACGGGCGAGTGGGAGGGGGGAGCTCCGCTTTGCGATAACATCAAGGCAGTCGTCGAAATCCCGGGCGAGTGGGAGGACCGGCGCAAGGCCGCGTTCCTGAAAGTCGCGATGACCTGCCCGGTGCATCACACCATCGCCACCTGCGGGGAGATAGACATCGAGGTCAAGTGAGCCGCGCACCTCAAATGAAAGGGGCCGCGGCGGTCCGTCTCGCCGCCGGCCGCAGGTTGTCATGGGCACCAAGTCAACGGCGTCAGGCTCGAAAGCCCGATGTGCGAACAGCCTGTCCCGCGGACAGGAATGTCCGCGCCACCATTGTATGTGAGGGCCGCTCAGCCGATGGCTTCGTCTATCGCCTCGATGGCCTCGTCGCAGAGGCCTCGCGCCGCCGCCTCATCGTCGGCCTCCGCGATGACGCGCATGATCGGCTCGGTTGCGCTGGGCCTTGCATGCAGCCAGGCATCCGGCCAGAGCACCTTGACGCCCTCGGTGAGGTCAAGCTCCTCGCCGGCGTACTTGCGTTGCAGAGCCAGCAGCACCGTCTGTATGTTGCTCGCCGAGCACGGGGTCTTCTCCTTGACGATCGCGCTCGGCCGGAAGCTCTCCGCCCACTCCTTCACGGTCACCTGCCGGGTCGCCATCCCCTCCAGGATCAGCGCCATCGCTGCCAGGTTGTCACGGCAGTAGTGAAGGCGTGGATCAATGACACCACCGTTCCCCTCGCCCCCGCCGACGGCGTGGTTCGCCAACATCGCTTCCGCCACGTTGACCTCACCGACCTTCGTGCGCAAGACCGAGCAGCCATGCCGCTGGCCGACCTCGTCAATCATACGGCTGGTGGACAGGTTCGTGACCAGCGGCCCGCTGCGTTTCTCGGCCATCACGTCACAGGCGAAGGCGAGCGTGAACTCCTCGCTGATGGCCTCTCCATCGGCGGAGACGATGGCCAGGCGGTCGGCGTCCGCATCCTGGGCGAAGCCGAGGTCGGCGCCGTGCTCCTTGACTGCCTCGCAGAGCTGGCCGAGGTTCTCCGGCACAGGCTCAGGATCACGCGGAAAGTGACCGTCGGGCGTGTCGTTGATGGCGATGACCTCACAGCCCACCTTCTCCAGCAGGCCGGCGGTGATGCGTGAGCCGGAGCCGTTGCAACTGTCCACGACCACGCGGGGATGCAAGGAGGCGATGGCCTGGCGGTTGGTTGCTGAGATGACCTTGGATAGGTGGCGGTTGACGGCGCCCTCATCACGCCCTACGCGGCCCAGGGCGTCGCCGGATTCAATCACAAAGGCGCCCTGGTGATAGACATTCAGAAGCTCCTCGCCCTGATAGCTGTTGAGGAACATGCCGTCCGCGCGCAGGAACTTGAGCGCGTTCCACTGCGCTGGGTTGTGACTGGCGGTGATGGCGATGCCGCCATCGGCGCGCAGGTCCACCACGGCGTGGCCGATAGTCGGAGCTGGGCAGACGCCGACGTCAATGACCTCGGAGCCGGCCGAGAGCAGTCCGCCGACCAGGGCGTGGTAGATCATCTCGCCGGAGGGCCGGGTGTCGCGGCCGATGACCACCACGCCGCCACCAAGGTAGGTGCCGAAGGCTTCCGCGAAGCCGACGACCAGTTGAGGGGTCAGCGACTCGCCGATCACACCTCGCACACCCGAGACGCCGATCTTCAGGCTCTGAATCACAGGCATGGTCCGCTCTGCTCCTTGCAACTATGAGCTGCGAGCTACGAGTTGCGAGCAACGACTTGCGCTCGTGCTGGGCTGTGCCGTGCTGTGATCGTTGCTTGCTCGCCGCTTCTCGCTCGCCGCTTGCTCATAGGAGTCTTTTCACGCGCTGCATGTAGGAATCGGCCAGGTCCTGGGCGACCTGGGGGCCGGCAGCCTCGGAGATGACCCAGATACGTGGCTCGGTCATGGACACGCGGACATGCACCCAGCGGTCAGCGCCGATGAGCTTGATGCCGTCGTCCAGGTTGACCTCGGTGGCCCACTCAGCCTCCAGGTCGTCGCGCAGTTCCTGGAGCACGCTGAAGGCGCGCTGGGACGGGCAGGGCACGGTCTCCCTGACCATGTCATACTGCGGGAGGTCCGCGACCAGCGCCGACAGCTTGCGCCCGGTGCGCGCCATCAGCTCGACGATGTGCGCAAGCGCTGCGATGCTGTCATGCGCGTAGTTGATGGCGGGGAAGACGATGCCGCCGCTACCCTCGCCGGCGATGGCGGCTCGATGATTGAAGGCGGCCTCGGCGATGTACACCTGCCCGACGCGCGTGCGGATGACCTCGCGGCCGTACTTGCGCGCCACGTCCTCCACGCGCATGGTCGTGGAGAGGTTGGTCACCACCGGCCCCGGATCGCCCCGACCCAGCACCATCTCAGCCGCCAGGCACACTGTGTACTCGGCGCCCGGCGCTACGCCCTCCTCGGTCACGAATCCCAGCCTGTCGCCGTCGGCATCGTGCGCAAAGCCCGCGTCCGCGCCGGCCGCCCTCACCAGGGCTCGAAGCTGGCTGAGGTTGGCGGCGTCGGGCTTGGGTTCGTGCGGGAAGGGCAGGTTCGGGTCGTCGTTGATGGGGAAGACCTCGCAGCCGAGCTCGGAGAGGAAGCCGGGAGTGAAGTCCGAGCAGGCGCCGTTGGTGCAGTCTACGGCGACCTTGAGCCCGGCGGCGCGGATGGTGTCAAGGTCAAGCTGGGCCCGGATGGCGTCGAGATGGCGCCTGCCGGCTTGGTGGTCACTACCGATGGGTGTCAACTCATCCCAGGCCGCCTTGGTGAACTCCTTCTGATGGTAGACGTTGAGCAGCTCTTCCGCCTGGTGATGATTGAGGAAGATGCCGTCCGAGCGTATGAACTTGAGCGCGTTCCAGTCGGCGTTATTGTGTCCGGCGGTGATGGCGACCCCACCGACGGCGTCGGAGTCCTTGACGGCAAGCTGGAGGGCTGCGGTCGGGCAGATGCCCAGGTCAACGACCTCGCAGCCGGTGGCGGCCAGGCCCGCCAGCACACAGTGCTGCGCCATGCGCCCGGAGGGGCGCGTGTCACGGCTGACCAGCACCTTCCCAGGACCTGCCCAGGTGCCGAAGGCCTGGCTGAAGTTGGTGAGCAGGTCGGGCGTGAGCGTCTCTCCCACCACGCCACGAACCCCGCCGATGGTGATCTTGAGGGGTCTGCTGACCCCGGCGGCGAACGAACTCACGTTCAAGTTCTCCCTTCGCTGAAGCTTCCGCCTTCCCCAGGGCTGCGGCGGGCAGATCAGGGGACATGTCCCTCTTCGGCTTCGCCTTCAGCTAGTGCTGCGCCCTGGCGGATGGAGACGATGATGCCCCGTCCGCCGGCCGCGTCAATGGCCTCCTTGACCTCCTGCTGACGACCCGGAGCGTACGCGAACATGCAGCCGCCGCCACCGGAGCCATTGACCTTGCCGCCCACCGCGCCCGCCTCCATGCTCGCGTCAATCAGGCGGTCGAGCTTGGGCGTCGAGACCCCGATGCCATCGCGCAGATGCTTATGATGCTCCAGCAACAGTCGCCCGAGCTCAGCATCGTCAACCTCGGGCTGGCTCAAGAGTTGGCGGCCCTGCTGACAGAGGTCGCGATTGTGGAAGTTCGCGACGATGCGCTTGCGGCTGTCCTCCGACATCTCTCTCAAGTACGGCTCAACCTCATCCAGCGAGGCGGTCCTGAAGCTGAAGTTGCGGATGCGGCTTGTGAGGACTCTTAG
Source organism: Candidatus Zipacnadia bacterium (assembly GCA_029820045.1). Lineage (GTDB taxonomy): Bacteria > Armatimonadota > Zipacnadia > Zipacnadales > UBA5352 > JALGVE01. The sequence continues at coordinate 4,269 of JALGVE010000135.1, forward strand.
CCCCGCCTCCACCGCGCCTCGGCTCGCGGCCAGCGTTCCCGTAGTGTCCTTAGGCTGCAAGGAATCACCGAGCACGAAGCCATCGAGCTGCGCGGGCAGCGGATCAGCGGTGATGGGAATGCGGCAGTCAATGTAGAGAAGTCCGCCCAGGGCAGAGGTGTAGTGATCCATCATGCCGCCTGGCTCACCGAACTCGACGACCTCCGCGAGGTGTGCGAGGCGGGCGATGACCTCGCGGTCCTCGGGCAGCTTGCCGGTCTGCGTGGCGTGCAGGAAGCTGATCCAGGCCACGGTCAGCGCGGAGGAGCTGGAGGCGCCGGCGTTGATGGGGATAGTGCCGTGGATCTCGCAATCGTAGCCGCGGTCCAGGGCGAGGCCGTTGCGGTTGACCACGTTAGTAGCCGAGCGGATGTAATCGCGTCTCTCTCGGTACGGGACCTCGCCGGCGGTGTCGAACTCATCGCGGGAGTTGATGTCGGGCATGTCAATGACGAAGCGCGTGTCGTTGCGTGGCGTGCCGGAGATCTTGATGTCCACGTCCACCGCGCAGGCGATGACCGACAGCCCCAGGAAGTCCTGGTGCTCGCCAAACAGGCAGAGCCGGCCTGGAGCCGACACGGTGATGCGCTCTGGCATACCTTCCTCCTGCGTGCTATGGTGCTTGAAGTCTACGTGCCCCAGGCCCACCTGTCAAGCCAAGCGGTTGCCGCAGCAGGAGCATCGGTTTTAGCCGGCTGGCTAGAGAGATGGCAGAGCAAGTACCCCAAGCTGTGCGACTGGGTGGAGGACAACATCGAAGAGACGCTGTCGTTCTACCGCCTGCCACGGCAGCACCACAAGCAC
>JALGVE010000024.1 GCA_029820045.1 Candidatus Zipacnadia bacterium
CCAACGGCTCCCGGCCCGCGTAGGTCGGGCTTCCTAGCCCGACTCTCAATGCGGCGCGACACAGGTCCCGGCCCTACTCAGAAGACTTCACACCCACCAGCCAGCTAAAAACGATGCTGCTGCGCATTTGCCCCGCTTCGTTGCGCACACGGCGCAATGCGGGTATAATCCCATCACTGGTCGGTTCACTGATGCGGTCGGGTGGTACTGATGACGACTCCAAAGAGGAAGTCGGAAGGAGACAGCGGGGCAACTCGCGTGACGCCGTCCAGACGCGAGGAGTCTACAGAGGCATCTGAGAAGCACGAGGTTGAACGTGCCGTCAAGGACGCCGCCAAGGGCAATGAGGACGCTCTCACCGAGCTGTCCAAATGGTGAAGCTGCTCGATGTCGAGCAAGTCATAGGTATCCACGATTGGGCCCTCGCTAGCTTCGGCGGCGGTAGTCCTGGCGTCCTGGACCTCGCGTTGATAGAGGCCTCGGTCGCTCGCATGAGTTCAGGCGTCCGAGGCCAAGAGTTCTTTCCGGACCTCTTTGATAAGGCGGCGGCGCTGCTGGAAAGCCTCATCCGCAATCACGGCTTCGTTGACGGCAACAAGCGGACCGCTATCCTCTCGGCCGGCACACTTCTCGAACGCACCGGCCGGCACTTGTCATACACGCCGGAGGAGGTCGTGCAGTTCACTCTGGGGGTCGCCAATCACGAGATAGACCCGGCGGAGATTGTCGCCTGGCTCCGCGCTCACTCACAGAAGACGTGACTCGAACCCTGGCCGCCGGGCCTGCGCCGGGCATAATGGGCGCTTTCCTCCCCCGCCCAGGGAACGAATCCTGGGCCCGATAAGTCTGAATAACCAGGGTCCGCATCTTGCCAGGGCAACTGCCGTAGCAAGCCCCACGGGGCCGCGTCGTCAGGGCCGCCTCCAGGGAGAGATAAGGATGACATACCCTCGCACGGGCTTCGCGCTTGGTCTCCTCGCTGTTGCCGGTCTTCTTCTCGTCACCTTCGCTGCTTGCCGGAAGGAGGCGGTCGGGCAAGGCCCCGCGCCGATCCTCAATGCACCCCTTCAGGCCGCAGAAGGAGCGACCATCAACTTGGATGAGCGAGACCCCAAGACCGCCTTCGAGAAGTACTTCGAGCCTGTCGAGGTGAAAGCGGAGGCTCGCGTGCCGGGCTACGAGCTGCCGCTCGACCTCAGCAGCGTCTGCAACCGGGACGCCGTGGAAGGCCAGTTGCGCCAACCACGGGTCAGAGAGATGCTCCAGCGCCAGGGCTTCGCAGTGACCGACTACGGTCGCCAGGAAGACATCATCAAGATCTACGACTTCGCGGACGACGCCGACATTCCGGTGTTCGTCACCGCCGACACCTTGCTCCACCTGTATCACCTGCAGTTTGATCAGACCCTCAAAGGCATCGAGGAGCGCGAGTTCTACCCGCAGATGGTGGAGTTTTCCTGGGCAATGCTGCAGGTGAGTCAGGAGCAGTACGAGGCCTTCGAGGGCGATCTCAAAGAGGCGGCGCGGCGCAACCTGGCGTTCTTTGCCGTCGGCCTCGGCTGCTTGCAGCCGGACCGGGCGCTCCCGCCGGTGCCCCACAAGGAGGTCGAGGCGGAACTCGCGCTCATCGAGGCCCACGCCGGCTTCAGCGGCAGCCCCATCTTCAAGTACAACGAGGATTACTCGCAATATGTCCCGCGCGGGCATTACACCCGCAGCGAGACGCTCAAGCGGTACTTCAAGGGCCTGATGTGGTACGGCCGCATCAGCATGTTGCTCAAGGGCGGCACGGACGTCCTGCCCTCGGAGGAAGACGCGAAGATACAGACGCTCCAGGCCTCGCTCATCGCCGGCAGCCTCTATGACCCCGAGAACGCCGAGCTGCTGGACATCTGGAACCGGCTATACAGCGTGACGGCCTTCTACGTGGGCCTGGCCGACGACCTCACTCCCCTTGAGTACGCCGGCGCGATAAGCAAGGTTGCGGGCGCCGCCTTCGAGTGGTCCGCCCTGGCGGACGAGGATACCCTGTTCAAGCTCAAGTCCGAGCTTGCCACCTACCGCGCGCCGAAGATCTACGGGGGCACCGGCGAGGTAACGCTCATGCCGCCTTTCTCGCCCGAGCAGCTTGACAAGCTGCTTGAGGATACGAAGGGGCTCCGGCTCATGGGCCAGCGCTTCGTGCCGGACTCGTACATGACGCAGGAGCTGGTCTTCCCGAAGGCCGGCGCCTTCACCGGCACGGGCAAGCCGTTCACGATGGAGATGACCGACGGTGGCCCGCAGCGCTGCTTCGCGCGCGGGCTCGACGTGCTGGCGGTGCTGGGCTCCCAGCGCGCCTACGAGGTACTGAAAGCCGAAGGCGACACGGCCTACGCGGACTATGACGCGCAGCTAAGCAAGCTGCGCGAGGAGTTCGGCAAGCTGACGGCTGCCGAGTGGAACAGCAACCTGTACTTCAGTTGGGTCTACGCGCTCCAGGCGCTCCTCGCCCCGGCCGGCGAGGGCTACCCGACCTTCATGCGCTCGGCGGCCTATCAGGACCGGTCGCTGTGGGCGGCTCTCTCCTCATGGGCGCAGCTACGGCATGACACCATCCTCTACGCCAAGCAGCCCTACGTGGCGATGGCGGGCGCCGCCCCACCGATGGAGAAGCCGAAGCCGCCGCCTGGCTACGTTGAGCCGCTGCCCGAGTTCTACGCGCGCATGCTCGCCCTAGCCCGCATGACCCGAGGCGGCCTGGAGGACATGAACGTGCTCGACGAGGCCGGTCTCAACCGGCTCAAGAGCCTGGAGGAGATCATCGAGAGGCTGCTGCGCATCAGCGAGATAGAGCTGCGCAACGAGCCGCTCAGCGAGCAGGACGCCGACTACCTCAAGTACATCGCGCACCGCCTGAAGCGGTGCATTGAGGGGATTGAGGAAGAGGAGGACAAGACCACCATCGTCGCCGATGTGCTCACCGACATCAACACTCGGCGCTGCCTGGAGGAGGGTGTTGGCTACGTCAAGATGATAATCGTGGCCTACCGCCTCCCGGACGGTCGCATCGCGGTCGGCATCGGCCCGGTCATGTCACACTACGAGTTCAAACAGCCCATGAATGACCGCCTGACCGACGAGAAGTGGCGCGATTTGCTCAAGCAGACCCCGCCTGACATGGCCCCGTGGGTTAGCTCGTTCTACGCAGCGCGGGGGTGAGCGATCCGGCAAGAAAACGGGGCCCTCGGAGCGGCGTGTCTGGAGGCGCGTCTGTGGAGGGGCTGGGAGGAATCGAGGATTCCTCGGCGACTGCTTGCAGTGGCAAAGAGGATGCTGCGCATTCTCAGGGCTTTAGCCCATTAGCTGCTTAGCGTCCGAGGGCGAGCCGACTGATGAAGGAGGCGGCCCCCTTGTGCCGGCAGGTGCCCTCACCTGCCGAATCTCTGGGCAGACGAGGGCGTCTGCCCGCACCACAGCAGCGTTGATGCTCTCGCCCGTACCGGAATCGGCCCGCTCACATTCCTCCTCTCCACCTGCTGGGCTGGGTCACCGCGCGAAGTTCCAGCCCTCCAGCCTCTCCCCGACCGACCAGTACTCGCCATAGAACGAGAACACCGGGGCAGTCTTCACCGGATCAATGCGGTCGCCGACAAGGATGCTCTCGTCAATGGAGGCGGCGACGACCTCGCCCATGACCCAGTCGTGGTTGCCCAGGTGCGCGACCTCGGCGATCCTACACTCCAGGCTGACCGGGCACTCCTGGATGAGCGGCGAGGTTATCTCGGTGGCCGGCTGCGGGGCCCAGCCGAGGTCCTCGAACTTGTTGGTGTTGCGGCCGGAGACGCAGCCGCAGTAGTCGGCCCCGCGGAGCTGCTCGACGTGCGGGATATTCACGCCGAAGTCGCCGGTGGCTTTGATGAGTTCGTAGGAGTACTGATGGACGCCGATGGCGATACCGATGATGAGCGGCTGCGAGCAGCACACGCTCGAGGCGCCGATGGTGATGATGTTGGGCTTGCCGTCCTGGCTGATGCAGCTCACCAGCACCAGCGGCCAGGGGTAGAAATGCCTGACGGTCGGGTTAGCGATCTGTCGCTTTGCCATGCTGTCAACTCTCCTCTTCCATCCTCCTGATGACGCGCCGTAGGGCCTTGGCGTTGCGCTTGACCTCCGAGGGCGGGCGCTCGATGCATGCGGCGTATATCACTCGCTTCAGGATCTCCGCCCCAACCGGCGTCTTCGCCCGGACCTGCATTCGTTGACGGCCGGCATCCCGCCATCACCAGCACTCCACCCAGCAAGCCGGCCCACACGCTGTATCTCAGCACCGCCCCTCCCCCCGTCAGAACCTCACCTGCAGGTCTTCGGAGTTCTCGCGAATCCCGTGCTCCCCGACTCGGACCGTCACCGTTACCGCGACCGCCGCTCCGGCGGGCCGCTTGTCGGGCGTGAGCGCCAGCCGCCGCGTCTCCCCCGGGGGCAGGTCAGTCAGAACCGTCGCGTCGGGCGCTCTGCCGAACAGCTCGGGCGCCTGCACGGCCACCTCAATGTCCAGGCTGCGCTGGACGGCATTCTCGATGGCGACCTCCAGGGAGCCGTCCTCGGCCCTGCGCGCGCTGGCTCGCGCCGGGAATTGCTCCTCCACCCTCGCCTGACGCAGCAGCCGCGCTAGCTGCGCGCCGGACAGCTCGGGGGCCACCAGGTAGATGGGGCGGCTCATGGACAACTCAAAGGTGGGCACACCGCCGATAGTGTGAGGCTCGATGACGTTCCCGAGCATGTCGGTCACCGTGACGCCGTCTGAGGCTGGCAGGCTGATGCTCACCAGGTCGCGCAGATTCCACAGTGCCGCGGCAGCGCCGGCCTCGCCCTCCAGCAGCACGCAAGCCGCCCGCCCCCCGCCCAACTCCATGCGGCCTGTCACCGCGCGGTCGCGCAGGAGCCGCGCTACGCCATTGAGCGCCACCAGCCTTGGCCGGGGAACGTAGTTCTCGCGGAACACCGCCCACCCGTACGTCGGGCTGGTCTGTGCGCTGAACCAGAAGAACTTCTCGACGCCGGTGGCTAGCGCGGACAGGTACGCTTGCACGAGGTTGACCGCACACTGCTCCTCGCTCTGACTCAGGGCGATGTATCCGCACCCGTCCGCGCCGGTGCCCTGCTCTGAGTGCCAGACGCGCTCGGTTGCCCCGAACTCCTTCACCAGCGTCTCGGTCTCCGCTGCCATCTCCGCCATCTGCTCGAAGGGCCTGCTCAAGCGCGAGTAGGTATGATGCGACAGCACGTCCAGGTACGGCGCGCTGCCGGCCTCGAAGACCTCGCGAATGAAGTCGAGGCTAACGCCGCCGAAGCCCACGACCAGCGCCTGCGGGTCCGCCGCCTTGATTGCTTCATAGGTGACCTTGAGAAGCTCTGCGTAGTACGCTGACCCCATCGTGAACTTCGGCTCGTTCCAGACCTCCCAGGCCTTCACCCGCCCACGATAGTGCCGCACGGTCGTCTCCACGAACTGTCCCCACTGCTTCAGGTCGTACGGCGGCTGCTGAATCCTCTCGGTCTTGCCGGCCCAGTCCTGCTCGTAGCCGGGGTAGTAGCGCAGTAGTATCGGCATTATCTCCATCCCGGCGCGGTGCACGGCCTCGAGCTGCCGGTCGTACTCGGTCCAGTCGAACTGTCCTGGCTGCTTCTCGGCCATGCCCCAACCCCACCAGGCGCGAATCCACTTGACTCCGCACTGCGCGAGCATTCCCAGGTTGCAGTCCAGGTGTGCGGTCGGCTCCCGCTCCATGTGCGTGTTCATCCCGAGGGGCGAGGCCATCACGTCCCCGACATCCTTCATCGGCTCGATGACGTTGAAGATGCGCGTGGTATGCTTCAGCGTCTCGTCGCCCTCGCGCACCGCGAAGTTCGCAGAGAACCAGCCCACCCGGTCCGTGGGGATGTCCACGATGGCCTCGGCCACACTACCGGCCGCCACCTTGTCCTCGAAGACCTTGTCCTGGCGCACCGTGCGGCCGAGCCAGCCCCTTATCTCGCACTCGACGTGCAGCCTGCGCTCGCGCTCGCCGAGGTTGACTACCTGGATCGGCAGGGAGGCGTCCTGCCCCAGCAGATACGTGCTCTGCGGCGGGAAGTGCGCGATCAGGCCGACCGACTGCGCCTGGGTCTGGGCGTACTCCGCGCTCTGGCCGACGACGACACTCACAGCATCAATGTCCAGCCTTACTCCCTCCGGCTTGGCGACTTCCAGGTATGCCGAGGAGGTCGGCCAGTCGTCCGATGTCTCAAGCTGCACCGAGAAGCGCTGCCACTGCTCCGTCACGTCGAACGACTGCGACTTGCCGGGCCGCGGCACCTTGCGACCGACGCCGGTGCAGCGCAGCGTGAGCTTCCCCTTGCAGGGCGCATCAGCCCGCATCATCGCCGAGACCGTGTGCGTCTTGCCTCGTGCGATGGTCATCGGGTAGGTGATGATCGAGTAGCCGCGCTGCTCGGTGGAACGCAGAAACGCGCGCCCATGCGGCGCCTCCGCCTCCTCGATGCGCCACTGGAGCAGCGCGTTCGCCTCGCCGCTGGCCCGCCAGCCGTGCATCCCGAACTCGAAGCTGGGGTTGACCACCAGGTTGGTGTTCTCCGGCACGCGCTCCTCCACCAGCTCGTACAGCGGGGCGAACTCGCGTGCGACCGACGAGATGCGGACCTCATCCAGCTTGCCGTCCGGCACCCCGTGGGTGGACCAGGTGTTCCCCCCGATTCGGAGCGTGGCGCTTCCAGTGTTGAGACGGCCCTCGGTGATCCCCTCCGGGGTCGCGGCCACGTCGAGGCGGCCGTCCACGTAGATGCGGGCCAACTTGCTCTCCTGATCGTAGGTCATTGCCAGGTGCGTCCAGCGGCCTACCGGCACCGCCGTCGCCCCATGCACCTGCCGCCACTCGCCGTCAATGCCCAGGTAGGCCTGAACGGTCCCCGAGATGCGCATCATGTACTCGGAGTTGCGGCAGATGATGTCGCCGCTCGCGCGCTTGCGGAACTTCGCCCAGCATTCCACGGTCAGGCCAGTGCGTTCGGGCGCGTTCGCGGGGTCGGTGACATCCACCCGGCCCTGCGCCCCGTCGCAGCTCAACGCACCCCCGAACCTGCCGAAGCTCGGCAGCGCATCTTCGACGATTCCCGGCGGCCCTCCCACCACGTCCTCAACCTGGCCGCTTTCCACGTCATCCAGGTGGAAGAGACACACCGTGTGCTCATCAACCTCGAGCGGCTGGGTCAGATCCACCTGCGCCCAGGCCATCATCGGCAAACATGGAAGTGAGATGACCAACCACTGTGCCCAACGCATGACTCGACCTCCTTGCCACGCTCCTGCCTTCGCCGTAGTTATTCACCAGGCGCCAGTCGCTGCCCTGCGAACAGAAGCGCCCCGCACTCACGCGGATGGCAGGCAGGATTCGACACCGCAGCAAGGAAAGTGAGTGCGTCGGTGACATGCGCCCAAAGGCGCGGATGCTGGGAGCTGCTTGCGACGATGGAGAGGAACGAACTGCTGAAGCTGGGAGGAGTGAGCGGCAAGACCGTGCTCGATGTAGGCGCTGGCCCGCTCGGGCTCATCGCCGCCGGCGAGTTTGATTGCGAGGTTACGACGATTGACATCTCAGCTAGCGCCTTGGAGTCGGCCCGTGGCCAGGCTATTCGGGCCGGACTCGCGGACCGCATTCACTTCGACCAGCAGGATGCGAGTGACCTGTCATACCCCGACAACAGCTTCGATGTCGCGATCAGTTACGCCGCCCTTCATCATGTTCCCGTCGGCAGAAGGAAGAGGTTCCTGCGCGAGCTGTTCAGGGTAGTCAGGGAGAGCGTGATCATAGCCGACTTCACCGCCTCGGAGTTCGAGCGCGTCCATCCCCGCGGAGAGTATGAGGCGGTGGATCTCCAGTGGCTAGAGGATTGCCTGCGCGGTCTGGGGGATACAGTCAGGCACCGGGGTCAACGAATGAACGCATACATCTGCCGCAAAGCGATGGGGGCACGGGGGGCCCGGCAGTAACCCGCGCTATTCATGAAGGACCCGCCGCCGGCCACCACCGGCGGGTCTTCCCCCCTCGCCAAGGCTACCGGGGACAGGGAAGAGCCGCCCTCCGTACGGCCTTCGGGCCCTGGTCACCTGATGGGGGGCGTCCCGAGGGCAGTGCCGTTGGCCGTTCCCCGTTGCCGATTGCCCATTCCCCGCCGTTTCACCACACCTCGTATTCCTGGTAATGCGGGTTGACCAGCAGGCCCTTGCTCTGGGCCTCAGTGACCGCGATCTCCTCTGCCATCTGCCGCGCCTGCTCCGCGTCATCGGCGACGAGGGTCAGGGTCCAGAGCGTGCCCGTGAGCAGCCCCTTGACGCGGTCAGCGTATCCCAGCCGCCCCTGCAGCGCCGCCAGCATCCCCTCCCCGCTGCCGTCGGCCGGGTCGGTGACCAGGACCTTGACCTCATAGGCCCCGTTCTCGCTGGCGATCTCTTGGTCGCGGGCCTCCAGCGCCTTCAGCTCGTAGACGTGCTTGTTGGGGTTGACGAACAGGTTGGTGTGCTCAGCCAGGTCCTTAGCCAGTGCGAGCGCTGCGTCCGCGTCATCCACGGCCAGATCGAGGCGGTAGTAGTCCGCCCGCCCAAGTTCCTTGAGCGCCTCGGCATATCCCATGCGCCTGCGCAGGGCGTTGGCGGCGGTGAGTGCGGTGACGTCCGGTATCTTCAGGCTTACCATCAGCTCGACGGAGACCATGTCTCTACCTCCTGGGTCATCTTTCCCCGTCTCCGGTCGGCTCTCCTTCGCGCCTCGGTCACCGCGTGGCGCCATCCGTCATTCCTGTGCTGGCTGCTCTTGCTGGCTCTTGAGGTTGTCGCGCGTGGCGATCAGCGGCCCACCTCTCTGCTGACCCCAGCAGGGATATCAGCCAGAAGCGTGGAGTACTCGGCAATCAGCGTTGCCGCTGGTCACGGTCATTCGCGCTTGCTCGGCTCGGGGTCGGGGGGGGCATGCTCGCGGTAGCATCTGGCGCACAGGTGGCAGGTTTGCCTGCCTGGGCACGCAGACAACCCGAAGGCCCTGCGGTCCTTAAACTCCCTCAGTGGCAGGTCGCCGGCGGCCCTCAACTCCACAACGTTCCGCCCGCATAGGTCGCACCGCATCCGCGACAACTTGCTCGCCCCCTCGCATTCTCCGTAACCGCTATCCATGAAACGCGGCACAACACTGCCTGTCCCGTCCGGGACCGGTCGGTGCCAGTATATGACAGGCGCCAATCCGAGGGCTTGTGCCGCGTTCTTCGACGCAGCCAGCCGACGGACCTCCTAGGACAGGAGGGGGGCAATCCCCGGCGTCGCTGGTGCTTCTTCTCTTCCGGGGAGAGTCCCTGTCGCGCCTCCGGTCAAACGTGAGTCAAGTGGACACTCCATATCACGCGGGCATGTGCCCTGCCCGTCCCTCGCTACGTCATCCCATCTCAGGCCACCGGCGCGCCCAGCCGGTCACGGTTAGTGACGACCTCGCGCGCATAATGCCTCATGGCGTCTTCAATGATCCTGGTCAGCCTGCTGAAGCTCTCCGACCCCGCCACGCCCTGGAGCTTTGCGCACCGCACAGTCATGTCATCATCAGTCGCCAACTGCACCTCGACATATACCTTCACGGCGTTCCCCCTTGCTCGTCCAGCCTGCGGTTCTCAACGGCATCTGCCCGGTGTTGCCAGCCTCCTTCCCGTGTGGACAAGACCTCACATGCTCCCGGGACGGATGTCCACCGTTGCCCACAACCTCTCACCTCTTCATGCCAACGCCTGTTGTAGACTTCGCCGGTGATCGGTCCTACTCCTTTGTCCAGCCGCAGGAATCTGCCTGCGTTGCGGGAACTAACCCAAGAGTTGTGATTCCGCCACCAGAGAGGCGAGGCCTGATGAGTCTGAAGGTGCAACCGGTGGTCTTCATGGGACTGAAGTGGGCCCACCCGGGCCACGAGCATGGACGTAAGTGGCGTGATGAGCCTGTCATTGAGGCGCACCTCGCCACGTACCGGGAAGAGCTAACTGACGTTGACCTTCAGGAGGTCTGCTGGCTGGAGGGCGAGGACGAGATCGGCAGGCTCAGCGAGGCGGCGCGCGAGGCTGACCTGGTGGTCGTGATCTTTGCGGAACTGCTCAGCGTGCGGTGGGCCGCGAAGGCGCTCGAATCCCTCGACGTGCCGGTCGTCCTCCACGGCAGGGAGAATCGGCCTACCTGCCAGCTCGTGGACCTCTACGGCTACCTCATGGCGGACGGCCGGGATGTGCGGCTGGCGCTGAACCTCGATGAGCTCAGGGCCATCCTGCGGGCTCACAATGCCCGGAAGATGCTGGCGGATACGCGCGCCTTAGTCATCGGCGATGCCTACCCCTCGTGGTCTCAGGTAGCAAACCCGACGAACCCGGAGATGGTCGAGGAGAAGCTCGGAGTTCAGATCATTCAGCGAAGCATTGACGATCTCTTCGCCGAGTTCGAGGCCGCCGACGACGCCGCCGCCGAGGAGTGGAAACAGAAGTGGCTGGACGGTGCGACCGAGGTCAGCGAGGCGGCGATGAACGACATCCTGGAGATAGCGAAGGTATACGTGGCCCTGGACAAGATGGTCGCTGAGGCCGGGGCGAACGCCCTTACGGTCGAGTGCCGCACCTGGGACGAGGAGACCATGGAGAGGTACGGCCGCTTCTTCGGGCCCTGCATGTCGCTCACGACCTTCAGGTGGCGAGGGATCCCGGCGGCGTGTGAGGGGGACCTCTGTGCGCTCTCTAGCATGGCGATGCTCTCCTATGTCTCCGGCCTGCCGGCCTTCATGGGCAACATCGGCTCGGTGGACCTCGAGGAGGGCTGGGTAGACGTGGGCACCCACGCAGCCGCGACGGTCCACATGGACGGCGCGGGCGGGGGGCTGGAGGGCTATCGCCTCGACGACTACGGCGGGCGCGGGACCGGTCTGGCCTCGTACGTTCCTATCCCGCGCGGCCAGGAAGTCACCATCGCGCGCCTCGACAAGAACCTGAACAACATCTCGCTGGCCGCGGGCGAGAACACGGGGACCGATCGGTACTTCCAGGTCATCCTGGGCGATGTCGAGGACTTCATGCACCGGTGTCTGGTGGGCGATCATTACGCGGTGGTGTTAGGCGATCAGACGACGGAGGTGCGGCTGTTGGCGGAGATGTTGGGCATCGGGGTTCTCGAGCCGGGCGTCTCGCCGTAAGGAGCGGCCGGGCTTGAGCTCGGCCGAAACCCGGTCCTTCAAATAGCGCCCGACGGCCCTGAGCGACGGGGGCCGAGCTGAAGCCCGGCCCCTCCAGACGACATCTGGGGCATCGAGGTTCTCGAGCCAGGCGTCTCGCCGTAAGGAGGGGCCCGGCTTTAGCTCGGCCGAAACCCGGTCCTTCAAATAGCGCCCGACGGCGCCGAGCGACGGGGGCCGAGCTGAAGCCCGGCCCCTCCAGACGACATCTGGGGCATCGGGGTTCTCGAGCCAGGCGTCTCGCCGTAAGGAGCGGCCGGGCTTTAGCTCGGCCGAAACCCGGTCCTTCAAATAACGGCCGACGGCGCCGAGCGACGGGGGCCGAGCTGAAGCCCGGCCCCTCCAGACGACATCTGGGGCATCGGGGTTCTCCAGCGAGGCGTCTCGCCGTAAGGAGCGGCCCGGCTTTAGCTCGGCCGAAACCCGGTCCTTCAAATAACGGCAGACGGCCCGCAGTCAGCGTGCACCCCAGAGAAGGGAGACTGCATTCGTGCCTGAGGAGACCATGACACCGCGCGAACGATGGCTCGCCGTGCTGCAACGTGAGACGCCCGATCGCGTGCCCATGGATTACTGGGCGACGGCCGAGGCGACCCAGAAGCTGATAGACTACCTCGGCGTGCCCGACATGGCCGCGGCCGCCAAGCGGCTGCACATTGACCGGCCTTTCAGCGTGGGGCCGCGCTACGTCGGCCCTCCGCCGGAAAAGGGCGCCGACATCTTCGGCTGCCGGCACAGGCGCGTTGACTACGGCACCGGGGAGTACAGCGAGTGCATCTACAATCCGCTCGCGGAGTTCGAGACGGTCTCCGAGGTCGAGAAGAACTATCAGTGGCCGCAGCCAGACTGGTGGGACTACTCGGGGATCCCGGAGCAGATCGTCGGGCACGAGGATGAGCCGATTCGCGGCGGCGGCTCGGAGCCCTTCCTGCGCTACACCGAGCTCCGCGGGCAGGAACTCGCCTACATGGACCTCATCCTGCATCCCGACCTGGTCCACTACTGCCTCGACAAGCTCTTCGAGCTGCGCTACCAGGACACCCTGCGCATCTATGAGGCAATCCCGGGGAAGGTCATGATCACCTACATCGCCGAGGACCTCGGCTCCCAGGAGAGCCTCCTGTATTCGCCGGCGCAGATCCACGAGTTCCTGCTGCCGCGCATGAAGCGGATGATGGACCTGGCGCACAGCGCCGGGGCCTACGTTTTCCACCACAGCGACGGCGCCATCCGCGATATCCTACCGGACATGATCGAAACGGGCATTGACGTGCTCAATCCGGTGCAGTGGCGCTGCAAGGGGATGGAACGCGAGGGCCTCAAGGCCGACTTCGGCGACCGGATCATCTTCCACGGCGCGATGGACAACCAGTACACGATCCCGTTCGGCACGGTGGAGGAGGTGCGGCAGGAGGTCGTGGACAACCTGCGCATCCTCGGGGAGGGCGGCGGTTACATCCTGGCGCCCTGCCACAACATCCAGGCCGTCGGCCCGCCCGAGAACGTGGTGGCGATGTATGAAACAGCATACGAGGTCGGCTGGTACTAAAGCGCGCGTACGCGACGGCATCTGCCGCTGCGGGGCCCGTGCACTATCGTCGCGGACAGAAATGTCCGCGCCACGCTGTTGGTCGAGGAGATGTGCGACATGATTGAGGCCGGGCTGGTCGGTTGCGGGAACCTGGGACGCGCGCATACCCAGGCGCTCGCTGAGATCGAAGGGGCGCGTATGAGCGCCTTCTGCGATCTGCGCGAGGAGGCCGCCCGCGAGCTGTGCGAGCAGGCGGAGGGTCGCTACTTCACCACGAACCTTGAGCGTATTCTCAACGATCAGCGGGTGCAGGCCATCTACGTCTGCACCCACCACGATAGCCACGCCGAGCTGTGCATGCGCGCAGCCGAGGCCGGCAAGCACATCATGGTCGAGAAGCCCCTGGCCCTGACCGTCGAGGACTGCCGGGCGGTCGGCGAGGCCGTCGAGCAGAGCGGCGTCAAGCTGATGACCGCCTTCAAGATGCGTTACTACGAGCTGGTGCTCAAGGCCCGGGAGATCATCCCCCAGCCCCTCATGGTCACGATGCAGATGATGGACAATCGCTGGTCAGACGAGATCTGGGCGAACGACCCGGTGGCCGGCGGCGGCAACATCATCTCACAGGGCTGCCATTCCTGCGACATCCTGCGCTTCGTGGCCAACGCCGACCCGCTGGAAGTGTTTGCCGTGGGTGGGAACTACTACACGAATACTGGCGTCGCCGACAACCTTTGCGCGACCTTCCGCTTCGAGGGCGGTGTAGCGGGCAACCTGGTGCAGGGAGATGCGAGCTGTCCGCCCATGACCAGCAAGTTCTTCCTGCAAGCGTTTGCCGAGGGCATTTCGGTCACGCTGTCCGATCGCTTTTGCACGCTGACGATCGCCGAGAATGGTCACGAAGCGCGGGTGATCACGGGCTCCGAGACCGGCCTTCTGGAGGAGAACCGGGCCTTCGTGCGGGCGATCATCGAGGACAGGCCCGCGCCGATTGACCACGTTGACGGCCTGCTGGCGACCTTGATGCCGCTGCAGGCAATTGCCTCGGCTCGGAGCGGCTGCCCGCAACCGATCAAGTCGGTGCTAAGCTAGTGCCAACTTGCACGAGGCCGCATGCGATCAAACAGGCGCACACAACACCTGCCAGCGCCCGCTGCGTTCTACCGCGCGTAACAGCAGGTAGCACCGCGGAGACGCAGAGACGGCAGAGAACGCTGAGAACGGCAGGAACATAGGCGCCTCCGCGGCAACGACAAGATGCGGCCCAATCAGGAACTACCGTAGGGCGGGCTTCCAGCACACCAGTGCCGTTGGCGGGAGTCACGAAACACCTTCTAGTGAAGGTGAGAGTGAGCCCGCGGCAGTGAATGCTGACCCGTACGGGAAAGCCAGTGACCCTACCGCTCGGATTGCGGTCACACTCATCCGCTGGAACATGTTCGTCTACGTGAGCACGACGGAATGAGCTACTCGGCGGCGGTCACGCTCAGGGCCTGATCCGGAACCAGGGAGAAGTAACCGGATAGCTCCTCGCCCGCCTTGATCCAGACATCGTCCAGCACCCCGGTCTGAGCCTCCTCGATGACCAGCTTCCACCAGCCGCCATCCCCAGCCCCGACAGCGATCTCCTTGCGGTCCACGGGGACGGCCGTGCAATCGAAGCTCGCTGCCTCGCGGCCGTCAGGCGCGTAGAGCGTGGCGATTGCGGTCTCTCCCGGCGGCGTGGCGGCCAGCGACAGATGGAAGGACTTGAGCCCCGCGGGGGCCTCGAAGTACACAGGCGTCACGTGGCTCAGGAAGTGCAGCCCTTGGTCGCTCATGCTCCCAGCCACGGCCCACGCCCCGCCGGTGACCTCCACCTGGAAGCTCGCGGAGCCGCCTGCGATCGTCAGATGATAGTACGCCGACCCAGCGGCATCGAGGTTGAGCGGCGCCTCGGAACTCATCAGCCCGGAGGTCACTTCCTTTCCGTCGGCGTCGTATGCGGTGTAGGTCACGAGCTTACCACGCGCGGTGATGCGGCTGAAGCTTAGCTCGATATCGCCCTCACCGGTAGGGTAGAGCACGAGGTGCTGATCGCCGCGGAGCAGGAAGGTCTGGACCTCCTCGGCGTTCGGCGGCTTCTTCGCTGGGCTGACCATCAGTTTCTTGCTGAGCTTGGACGACTTTGCGGTTTTACCGGTCGGCGTCAGCGCAAGCGATCCCGTGCGCTTCTTCAGGAACTCAAAGAAGTCCGCGTCGCTCAGATAGAAGCTCGAGGCCTGCGGATCCTCCAGCAGCTTGAACTGCCGTAGGTTCCAGTGCAGCACCGTCAGGTTGTCGCCGATCATCTCCAGGCGGGCCCGGGCGTCAGGGTCGCGCACCTTCGCCTCGGCGGATCGGTAGAGCCGCTCGACCTCCGGCAGATTCTTGGCGTAGACGTCGCGCATCATGTCAGTCGTCAGGGTGTAACGCGCAGCCGGGTACTCGAGGAAGTGGCGCTCCATCTCGGCGTCGAGGAGGCGGAACATCTGATTGATGTCCGCCCCACCGGCACCATAGGCCTTCTCACAGTACTGATCAAAGATGGCATCTACGTCGGCGTCCGGGTCCCAGGCAAGCTTCGCGAGCAGATAGTTGACCGGCGCTCCGCGCCCCCATGCCTCGATGCCGTAGACGTAGACGCCCTTGATGTTGGCCGCCTTCAGGCGCGGGTAGATGAACTTGAGGATCTTCAGGCCCGGCGGGTTGAGTGCACCGGCCTCGCTCTGGACATTGACCGGCAGATCGTAATAGGCGATGTTCTCAGTCACCTGGGTCCACTGAGGCAGCAGCTCCGCCCACTGCTTCTGCAGCTCCGGGCGGAAAAGCGTATACCCGTAGTCGAAGCTCGGCGCCCAGACCAGGAAGACGTTCGGCTCCAGCTTGATGGGCTTCTTCGGCGGGAAAACGTAAGCGGCGTAGACATAGCCGGCCAGGATCTTGTCCGGGTACTTCTGCGCCACGAGTCGGGCAACCGCGTTGTAGAAAGTCAGGATCGCCGGTGTCACCGAGAGGTTACCGTTCGGGTCCTGCTCGTAGAGCGCCGTGCATTTCGGGCACTCGCACCAACCAGCCGAGTCTGAGGGCGAGAGGGAGTAGCACGTGGCCTCGGGACGCGCATTGAAGTATGCAATGGCAGCGTCCGCAAAGGCGCGGATGAGGCCGGGGTTTGTGGTACAGAGCTTGTAGCGCCCGCTAGGTGGGACCCTCACCCCACCACGTTCGGCGAACCAGTCCGGGTGCTGGTCGAAGTGCGAGGCGGGGATGCTGCGCCGCCAGTTGTGTCCGTGGTTCAGGTAGAGGCTCCAACCCAGCTTCTGACGCGCCCACCAGCGCTTGACCTCGGGCCGGCTCTGCTGAGTGTAGGGCACACGCCGGTTGAGGAAGAACGGAGCGTCCGTCAGGTCGGTGTCGGGGATGGTGAGGTCAGCGGTCTTGGGCACGTAGTCGCCGTGCTCGCCCGGCATGAGCCAGTGGATGCCGACGAACTCCTCCAGGAAGGTGTAGACCCCGTTCCGGGTGCCGGTGGAGGTGCCGCCGCGTGGGGTATGCTCATCGTCCGCGGTGTCGGGCCCGAGGATGTAGAGATTGCGTCCCTTGGTGACGATGCGGAAGCCCTCAAGCGGAATGTCACCCACCGACAGGCCCGCCGCGCGCGAGGCCGGGTTGTCCCCCAGGCAGATCATCGGCTCCCCCGGCTCGTTAACGATGGCCAGCTTCGCGCCCGTGGCCTGATACATGTAGTCCTGTAGGTCGCTGGCGGCCATCGCGACCGAGGAGGGCGCCTCGGCCTCGTGATAGATGACGAAGAGCGTCCCCTGGCCTTTAACCAGCTCCAGCGGCGCCGCGCAGCCGGTGGTCACAACGCCAAGAGCCAACATCAAGCCTGACATCAGATGCTTCCGCATAATCGCTCCGCTCCGGTTCGTTAGCGTAGTAGCTGTGATACAATTCGCCGTCATGCGGGCCGAAGCCTGCTTGCTGATCTCGGGCGCGCAGGAGCCGGGCCTTGCGGCGGCGAAGAGACTGCCCCAAGTGACATAGCCTCGCGGACACTCCGCGCGACAGCCCGGTGCTGCCAGCGCCGCTGCGGGGTCGCCGACAAGCACACAGGGAGAGCAAGATGCGATTCTCGCTGATGACTTATACCGTTGCGCCAAGTCAACCCGGAGGTCTGCAGACGCTCGAGGAGATGGCGGACCTCGCCAGGGAGTTGGAGTTCGAGGCGATGGAGCTGTCGGCCGGTAACCTCGGGGATCGCTCCGCAGACGAGTTCGGCGCCATCTGCCGGGACCGGGGCTTGGCTGTGTCATGTATCAACGGCCCGGCGGACCTGGCGGCGGTGGACCAAGGCGACTTTCAGGCCGGCCTGGATCAGGCGCGAGGTTACATCGAGATGGCAGGCACGCTGGACTGTCCCGTCATCATGCTGATTCCCGGTCGAGCGGCAAGCATCGAGGACAAGCCCCGCGCGGCTGCGCGCATCGCCGAGGGCCTGCAGCAAGTCGTCACCGAGGCTGAGGGTGCGGGCGTCACGGTGACTCTCGAGGATTTCCCGAACCTGCTCAGCCCGTATGCGTCCATTGAGGAGATACGTTACCTGCTTGAGCGCGTCCCCGGTCTGCGCCTCACCTTTGACAACGGGAACTTCCTGGTGGCCGGCGACGACCCGGTCCAGGCCTTGAAGGCCTTCGCTGACCGCGTCGTCAACGTTCATATCAAGGACTGGGAGCCCGACCCTGACAGGCGGCGCATACAGTGCGCTGACGGGACCTGGCTTCGCGGAGGCCTGCATGGGCACGGACTGATTGATCACCGCGCCATCTTCGCCGAACTGCTGAAGATGGGCTACGCAGGCTACCTGGCCTTCGAGTACGAGGGCATCATCAATCACGTCCAGGCGACCAGGGAGGGCATGGCTTACCTCAGGCAGGTGCTCGCCGAGGTGCGGCAGGATAGGGGCTCATGACCGGCAGGGAGCGCATTCTTGCGGCACGCAGGGAGGATGTGACCTTGGCGGAGGCGAAGCGGCGAGTCGGCAAGGACCTGAAACGGCGAACGCCGCCGCCGCTGACCGATAGGAGGCTATCGCATGAGTGGACAGCGGAAGCTGATGGCGGCCATCGGGCTGTGCCTTGTCATGGTCGTCGGTCACGCCTGGGGACAGCAAGCCCTCAAGTTCGAGGCTGAGGACATCACTCAGCCGAAGGACGCCTGGCAGACTGACAAGTACAGCGAGGACAGGTGGAACCTGTGGTCCACCGACCAGGACGCCGAGAAGAAATGGTCCGAGGGCATCGTGCTGCAATCGCCGCGCGTCATGGCGGACCGCGAAAGGCCCGAGGACGGCGCGCCGCCGCTGCACTCGACCGTCACCGGCATCCCGCCGGGCAAATACACCGTCGAGATCGGCGGCGTGGGGCGGCCCATGGCAATGTCCTTCGACGGGGAGGCCTGGAAGAAGATTGATGGGTCCAGCCGCAACCTGGGCGAGTTCGAGATAACCGACGGGACCTTCGAGCTGTGGGTGGATGACCGCTATGCCGCCGAGACCAACCCGGGCTCCACCTACTACGACTACCTCCTGTTCACGCCGGTGCTGGCAGGTGAGATGGGGATCGTCAACGGGGATTTCGAGGTCCACGCGGAGGACGCCATACCCGGCTGGATCTGGTGGGAACGCATCAAGGGCTCGGGGTCGGCAGCCCTTACCACCGAGCAGAAGAAGTCCGGCGAGCGCAGCGCGTTCATCAGCCATGATGGTGAGCGCGACTGGGCGTTCACGAACATGGGCAGGCTGGACGTGGAGGCGGGGGACGTGCTCACCGCGTCGGCGTGGGTGAAGTGCGAGGGAAGCGATGAGGTGGAGCTGGAGATCGCGGCGCTCAAGGACGGAAAGGTGGTCCGATGGGCCATCAGCTCCGACCGGACGGAAGGGACCTGTGATTGGACGCTGCTTCAGGCAAGCGCGCGGGTGCGGCGCGGCGTTGACCAGGTCCAGGTACGGCTCGTGGGGCGTGGGCATACGCGGGCATGGGTTGACGGCGTGAAGATGGCCGAGGGCTGGGCTGAGCGGCCGGACTACGTCGTGAAGCCAAAGGTGGAGGGCTACGCCCAGGAGCGGGTCGAGGAGAAGATGGGCCGGGGGATCGTGGCGCTGCCGATGGATGGAGGACGCATCTACGTGGGCTGGCGGCTGCTGAAGAGCGACCCGGACGAGATCGCCTTCAACCTCTACCGCAAGATCGGGGACGAGCAGCCGGTCAAGCTCAACGACGAGCCGATTCGGGCGACTACGGACTTCGTGGACGAGCAGCCGGTCGCTGGAGGCGAGAATGAGTACTTCGTCACGCTGCTCATGGACGGACAAGAGCGCGAGCCGTCGGGGATCGCCAAGGCAACGCCGGCGGAAGCCGGGAGGAACTACGTCTCCATTAGGCTCGACGGCGATCACACCTTTCAGAAGGTCGGCATCGCGGACCTCAACGGCGACGGGCAGTACGACTTCGTCATCAAGCAACCGAACGCGAACATTGACCCCTACGTGAAATACTGGAAGCCCAGCCCGGGTAGCTACAAGGTCGAGGCCTACCTGAGCGACGGGACCTTTCTGTGGCGCAAGGACCTGGGCTGGGCCATCGAGCAGGGCATCTGGTACTCGCCTATGGTCGTGTACGACCTCGACGGCGATGGCAAGGCGGAGGTCGCCCTCAAGACCGGCGAGGGCGATCCGCGGGATGAGGACGGGCGCGTGACGAGCGGGCCGGAGTGGCTCTCCATCCTGGACGGGATGACCGGCGAGGAGATAACGCGGGTTGACTGGCCCTCGCGCGAGGGGTTCGCTGACTACAACCGCTACTCGCGCAACCAGCTCTGCGTGGCGTACCTGGATGGTAAGACGCCCAGCCTGGTCGTGGAGCGGGGCACCTACAATGTCATCCACGTGGTCGCGTATGAGTATCACGACGGGAAGCTGCGCGAGCTGTGGCGCTGGAACGACCGCGAGGAGGCCGGGCCGTATGCCGGTCAGGGCGCGCACTCCATGCACGCGGCGGACGTGGACGGCGACGGGCGCGACGAGGTGTTCCTGGGCGCGGCGGTGCTTGATGACAACGGCAACGGCCTGTGGGCGGTGGACATGGGGCAGATTGATCACCACTACGTGGGCGACATTGATCCCAACCGGCCGGGTCTGGAGGTCTACTTCGGAGTTGAAAGGGCGCAGCCGGCGGACGGCTGCGTCATGCTTGACGCGGCGACCGGCGAGTGGCTGTGGGGCCTGGATGAGCCGACCAAGCATGTGCATGCCAGCGGCATGTGCGCGGATATTGACCCCACGCACCCGGGCATGGAGTGCTACTCCGGCGAGCGGGACTTCCCGGAGAAGAAGTGGCTGTGGGCGGCGAACGGGGAGCTGATTGAGATGGTGGACCTCGGCGGCCTCAGCCCACGCACCTGCTACTGGGACGCGGACCTCCAACGCGAGATGATCCGGGCCGCGCGTATCTATGACTACAAGGGCGGCACGCATGAGAGCAACCTCGAGGGGCGCTTGATCTCGGTTGCGGATGTCCTCGGGGACTGGCGCGAGGAGCTGATCATGACGCTGCCGGGCGAGTTGCGCATCTACACGACCACTATCCCGGCGCGGGACCGCCGCGTGTGCCTGATGCAGGACCCGATCTACCGCATGGATGTGCTCATCCAGGCCATGGGATACACGCAGATGCCGATGACCACCAACTGCCTCTCGGGGAATCAGGCCAACCTTGGGCTGGTGCTGCCGTCAGAGAAGCTGACGCCCGGCGAGGAGACGGAGGCTGAGGTTGTGCTGGTCGCGCCGGCAAACGAGGCGTTGAAGGGGACGGTGCGACTTGCGCCGGCCGCGGATGTATCCCTCGACAGGGCAGCCATGACGGTTGATGTGCCAGCCGGCCAGGTTAAGAGGTACCCGGTGAAGATGAAGCTGACCGGGCCGCGGTCGCTGCTGGCCGGACACGAGGGATCAAGGCTGACGATCAGCTATGAGGGCTCAGGCGGGCCGCTGGAGAGCACGGTGGCGGTGCAGGCGCTGGACCTGCCGCTGACCGAGCTCCCGCGCACGCAGGCGGAGGATTTCGCCGACCAGGGCGGTGGGATGGTGCAGATTCGCGAGGATAAGGTGGGGGCGGACGGCAAATGCTTCTCGCACTGGGACGCCGAGGGGCACTGGTTGGAGTGGAAGCTGAATGCGCCCAAGGAGGGGACCTACTGGATCGTGGTGCGCTACTGCGCAACCGGTGAGGTAGCCCGCGTGGTGCAGCTTGAGGGCAAGGCGCTCGTCGGTGGTCCGATCAAGTTCCCCTCCACCGGCGGGTTCAGCGGGGACGCCAACAACTGGGCGCACGAGGTCCTGCGCGACCCCAACGGCGAGCCGCTTGCGCTGCAGCTTACCGCGGGCGAGCACACGCTGCGAATGACGAACGTGGATGGGAACGGGATGAATGTGGATTATGTGATGCTGTGCAGGGAATAGGGAATGGGTTACGGGGGAACGACCCACATCGGACCACGGATATCGGACATTCGACCCACGCCCAACGGCAAGCGACAACGACGAGGCCAACCGCAGAGAACGCGGAGAGGGCGGAGAACACAGAGAACTACCAGGAAGCGAATGCCCAACGGCAGGGCCCGGTCGGGCCCGCCTGCGCCAAGGCTACGGCGGACAAGCTTGGAAGCTGAAAGCGCGCTCCAGCGCGCTTTCACCTATGTCTGACGAGAATCGTCAGGCATGGGCCGACCTACGCGAATAGTTGGCCTTGAGGCGGGTCGCCGCCGAAGCAAACCGTCTCTTGCCCTATCGTAGGTCGGAGTTCCTGCTCCGACTCCGTTGACACGCCCAAGCTCCTCTCTATTCCGCACCCGTCTCGCCAGGAGGCGGCAGGAAGGCGCCGAGGAGCGTGACATGAGCCGCTATCATAGCAAGGCACCCCACTCATCGGGAACGATGTGCGCGGTAGGGCCCCGCGGCTCCCGACTATCCAACGCGATTGGGTCAAGGCGGGGCTTTCGCCCCGCCCTACCCGTTCGAACCGTACGTGCGGGATTACCGCATACGGCTCCCGCCTAACTAGCCCGAAAGGGGCGGGGCCAAGAGTTGG
>JALGVE010000025.1 GCA_029820045.1 Candidatus Zipacnadia bacterium
GTCAGAGTCGGGCAAGAAGAAGCCCGACCTACGCTGGTGGTCCCACCCATCCGCGCCCGTTGTGCGGGACAGGTCGGGCGGGACGGGCCGGCCTCACCCCGCCTTGCGGGCGGGGTTCGGGCGGCCCCTCCGCTAGGGCGGCATCCCGCGCCTGGGCGCGACTGGGGTGGGCAGCAGTCGTTCCCCTGGGCCCCGCCCCATTTCTGGAAAGCCAGGCCTCGTCTGCCCGAAGTTGCGGCAGGTGAGCCCCCTTCGCCCGTTCCCGATTCGCCTACGCTACGAGGGACATGAGGCACCTGCCGGCACGAATGACTTGCCCGCGACGGTGAGCCCCCTTCACCCGTTCCCCATTCGCCCACGCTACGGGGGACATGGGGCACCTGCCGGCACGAACGACTTGCCGGCGACGGTGAGCCCCCCTACTGTCCGCGCTGGTACTCAGCCTTCACTTCCTCCGTGCTCAGGGCCCGGTCCCACATCTTGACCTCGTCAATGCAGCCGTTCATCCAATGCAGGCCGCCGTAGTCTCCGATCTTGAGGTCGTAGCCACCGGAATTGAAGGCCTCATCGCGTGTCGTCGTGCCGACCATCTCACCATCGCGGTAATGCGTCACCGTGGACTTCTCGCCGTCGCACTCGAAGACCGCCGCCACGTGGTACCATCGCCCCAGCTCCCACTCAAGCGCACTGCTGGCGAAGCTGGAGCCCCATCGGTGGGCCTCACTGCCCATCTCCAGGTTCAGGGCGTAGCTCGGCGGATAGCCGATCCACCACCAGAAGTGCTGCACGGGCGCTTCCGGACCCTTGTTGACGATGGTGTTGCCATTGCCCTTCTCCGGCAAGCCGGTCAGCTTCACCCAGGCCGAGAGAGTGAAGTGGCTGAGGTTGTGATACGAGTACTCGACCGGGATATCAACTCTCCCGCTCTCTCCATCGAAGCACAGGCACTTGCCGGTCTTGCCGTTGGTCCAGGTCGCATTGCTCGTGGTGCCGTTGTAGGCCGGCTCCTGCGAGGTGTCGGCGACAGTGTTGCCCTCGCCCTCATCCATCGCCCAGTATCCGATCAGCCCGGGCTTCTTCGCGGGCGGCACCAGGAGCGTGCTCGGGTCGGGGCTGAGCATGGTTGGGAGCGCCTCCAGGCGCAGACCGACATCGCTGAGCGGCTTGTCGCCATCTTGAGCGACCTCCACCGACCAGGTGCCGGGCTGGGTGACCTCGATGTCGAAGGTCTCCGGTGTGTCCAGCTCGCCGCGCGCCCGCGCGCATTGCTTGCCCTTGGGGTCGCGGATGTCCACAATGGCCGAGTTCTCGTCGCCGCGCGCCTGGACGATGACCTCGAAGCTCTCTGCGCGCTCGGGCACCGTGAAGTACAGCGTGGCCGGCGCTGCGACGCGCACTGGCAAGCTCGGCTCGCTCTGACGGCGGACCTGCTCGGGAAGCTCGCCTTTGCTCGCCAGCTTGCCTTTCCATGGCACGACCTCGAAGGCGTCAAGCGGGCTTTCGCGGCCCGGTTGTGCCATCGTCGCCTCGATCTCCTGGTTGGCCGAGACGCAGGCGTCCCAGAACTCCTCGAAGTAGGCAGGCTTGTCCAGGTAAGCCAGGCGACAGCCGTAATCGCGGTAGAGGTTGTCACCGGGCCAGTACCACCAGCCCTCATCCTTGACCGCGAGGTTGTAGGCGTGGGCCGCCAGGAAGCCGGGCTTGGTCGGCGGGAAGTGATAGTCCCACAGCGCGCTGCCCTGCAGTACGTTCGCCCCCCAACTCTCGAAGCGCTCATGGGTCTTCGCCAGCCACTCGGGGTCATAGCCCACGCTGTAGTAAGTATGCTCGCAGAAGTTTATCACGGGCAGGTCCGGCTCGCCGAGGCCGCGCGCGATGCCCTGGCAGAACCAGTTGCCGATGTCAATCACAAACATGTTCAGCAGCAGGTCGGGGTTTATCTTATGAAGCTCGTCACGGCACCAAGCTGCCATCTCCGTCATTTGATCAGCCAGGTACTTGTAGTAGTCGCTCATGAGGTCCTGCTGCTCCAGCCATTGATGCCGCTCCTCGCCGGTCTTCTTCGTGGCGAGGACCGCCTTGTCGAGGCCCTTCGCGTCGAGGAAGCCGCCCAGGCAGTGGTCGCAGAAGCAGGTGCCGCCCAGCATGTAGTGGCCGTAGAGCCAGCACTGATACATCTCCGGGTCAATGCCGTAGCCCACTATGTACGGGTTATCCAACGACAGCTTCGCTATCTCCCGCCCTCGCCGCAGGAGGATACGCTCCCAGTAGTCCTTCTGCAGCGGACAGGGAGCAAGCGGCTTGTCCGGGTCCTCCTTCACATAAAGGCCCTTGGGTGCGTCGCCCCATGCCTCGACCTCCCAGCTTGTCCCGCCCAGGTCTATCGCGGGCATGACGCGCAGTTCGCAATCGCGCGCGTAGTCGGTCCAGCGCTTCACCATCTCGGTCCAGGCCGCCAGGCCCTCATCGGTTACAAACTCCTGCGGCAGGCGCTCGAAGTCAATCATCGCCAGGTTGAAGCCGCCGAGCTTAAGGTCGCGCAGGAAGTGATAGTGCAGCGGGCTGCGGTTGTAGGTCTTGCGCGGCTTGGCATCAATGGCCCAATGAGGGTTGAGAACGGTCACCTCGCAGGCATTGCTGGAGGCCGGGCCGGAGTTGAGCAGGAGGATATATGGGCCCTCGGCCTCGGCGCGCACCTCGACCGCCTTCTCTTCACCGGAGCCTACCTGGCCCTCGGCCACCTGCTTGCCCTCGTGGTCGAAGATGGCGTAGATACTGCCGGAGAAGTGTGTCTCGCTGGAGAGGTCCTTGAGCTTGAAAGCGACCTTCTTCTGCGCGTCCGGCAGGATAATGAGGTGATGCCAGCCGCGAAGCGTGACCGGCGTGGGCGGCCCCGTGCGTCCCGACGGATCGGCCGCCTCCAGCGTCATCGGCCTGAGGGGCTGGACGATCGGGTTGTGCCACAAGGTCCCTCTGAGCCGCTCGGTCTTCAGCCACTTCGCAGAGTCCCTGAGGTTGTCCAGGTCCGCACCGTACGCGAACATCACTCCGCCTGTGACCATCAACAGCACTGACACGTATCTGAGCATGATCATCAGTCCTCCTCGCTTCCTGACTCCTCTTCGCTCCAGTCCCGCGCGCCCTTGACCTGCAGATAGGCCTGCCGGACCCTCAACGCCACCGCCTTATGCTCGCGCAAGCGCGCCTCCTGGCCGTTGGCAACCGCTCGCGCCTGCTCCGCCAACTCGTCAAGACGATGCCTGTTGGTCTTCGCACTGTCCGGGTCGTCGTGGAGCATTCTCTCAATCTCGTCGAAGGCCTCGTCCGCCGGCGCGCGGTCCTGGAGGGGCACTTCCGCCATCTCCTCGCACAGCGCGGCCAGCGCTTCGGCGAATTCGTTGTACTCCCGCTGGCGGCGATACATACGCCCCATCATGTAACGGGCGTCATCTATGAGCGATTGCAGGTACTCCGGCTCCTGCGCCGCTCGCTCAGGCTCCTCGGCGAAGATGCGCTTGAGCTCGTTAAGGCTGCCGCACACGTCGCTGTACTGCGTGGCGCGGTAGTCTGCTCGCACGCGCTCTTCGGGGCGGTCCGCGTGATAGAACGGCTCCTTGTCCCCGTAGCGAACCTTCGACAGCTCCATCGAGCCGCCATCCTCGAACATGAGAAAGGGCGGCCTGTCCGCCGCCTCCTGGACTATGCTCGCGCGACCGCGCGCCACGAAGTCAATGATCGCCTCGCGATGCGGGGAGGGCGGCAGCCAGCGGTCCCACCTGGCTTCGATCTCCTCTGCGTTGCTCACTTTGAGTTCTCCGGCGAGTGGAATTGCTGCTCGATACATATTTCCGCGTTGGAGGCTGCATATCCTCCCGCAGCGATGGGAGGCATCTGGTCTGCCGTGGCGAAGATACATCTGACAGTTCTGCGGCCCGGCGGAGGTCGGGGCGTAAGCAGCGGGGATAGAAAGCGAGCCCCTGCGCAGGGGGACCCGTTGTGTGCGAGGAAATAGTAGTTTTGTAGGAAGATCTGCCGCCGCAAACGGAGGGACCTGCTCAATGGCAAGTGAAGACAGCGTTAGCTTCGGGTCGCGCCCGAACATACTCATCGTGATTTGCCACGACCTCGGGCAGCACGTGGGCTGCCTGGGGGCCCCCATCGAGACCCCGAGCATAGACGCTCTGGCCGAGGACGGCGTGCTCTTCAGCAACTACTGCTGCACCGCGGCGCAGTGCTCGCCGAGCCGCGGGAGCATCATGACCGGCCGCTACCCGCACAACAACGGTCTGGTCGGGCTGGCGCACATCGGCTGGGAGATCGGCGCTCAGGAAGTCACGCTCCCCATGTACATGAACGCCGCCGGCTACTCGACCCACCTCTTCGGCATCCAGCACGAGCACAATGAGGCGGCGCGACTGGGCTATCGGCACATTGACGAAAGCAGGCGCGACGCCCGCGGTGCGACTGAACTGCTGGTTAACTTCCTCGATCAGGTGCGGCCCGGCGACAAGCCGTTCTTTGTGTCTACCGGCATCGCCGAACCGCACCGACCCTACGAACGTGAGGGATATGACCGCGACGATCCCGATGCCTTGCAGACGCTCCCCTATCTGCCGGACCGGCCCGGCATCCGCGAGGACCTTGCCGGCCTGCACGGCCTTATCTGGCGCCTCGACGAGGCCGTCGGCAGGATCCGGGCGAAGCTGGAGAAGACCGGGCTGGCGGAGAACACGCTCTTCATCTTTACCACCGACCACGGAATCGCGATGCCGCGCGCCAAGGGCACCTGCTACGACCCGGGGCTGAAGACGATACTCGCCATGCGCTGGGCCGGGCGCTTCGAGGGCGGACGCAGGCAGGAGGAGCTGCTGACCAACTGCGACCTGCTGCCGACGCTGCTCGACCTCGCGGGCGCGGAGACACCTGACTGCGTTGAGGGCCGGAGCTTCCTTGGGCTGCTTGATCAGCAGGACTATGAGCCGCGCGATGATGTCTTCGCCGAGATGACCTGGCACGACAAGTACAACCCGATGCGCTGCATCCGCACGAACGAGCATAAGTACATCCGTAACTTTGGCGACCGGCCCCTGGTGTACCTGCCGGCGGATATCTATGTCGCTCCTGCGGGCGAAGAGATGCGCGACGAGTTCTATGCGACGCGCCGGCCCGAAGAAGAGCTTTATGATCTCGCGAACGACCCGCTGGAGATGAA
The DNA here is from genome assembly GCA_029820045.1 of Candidatus Zipacnadia bacterium. Taxonomy (GTDB): domain Bacteria; phylum Armatimonadota; class Zipacnadia; order Zipacnadales; family UBA5352; genus JALGVE01. Next base: position 5,213 of record JALGVE010000025.1, read on the forward strand.
TAACCTCATTGACGACCCCGACTACGCGGAGGTCGCCGAGAGGCTGCGCAAGCGCGTCGCTGACTGGATGGCGGAAACGAATGACCCGCTGCTCTACGGTGACTACCCGCCGACCAAGGCCCAGCGCGAGCGCCTGGAACAGCGGCAGTTCGACAACTGACGCTCATATTGTGGCGGGGGCCGCCCCCGGCCCCTGCGCCCGTAGGCATCAGTAAGCGGGGCCTGAGGGCAGACCCCGCCACGAACGGCACAAGTCGGCGATCCCGCCGGAGTGGGCCGGTCCGCCGACCAGGTAGTGGTGTTGGAGGTGAGGAAGATGCGAGGTGAGTGTAGCGCTCTCAGTTCTGTGGCAGTTGTGCTGATGGTCTTCTCGGTGGCGTTCTTGCTGGGCTGCCCGAGGGGGCAGGTGGCGACCGGGGCCGATGAGGGGGAGATACATCCCACCGAGGCAGAGACCGCGAGTGATGAAGCTGCGACAGCAGAGGAGGTGTCCGAAGTGGCGTGGCAACTGACCAGCACGGCGTTCAAGCAGGGCGAGCGTATCCCGAAGAAGTACACCGCTGACGGCGACGACCTCTCGCCACCGCTGGCATGGACCGAGCCGCCTGAGGGCACTGTGGAACTGGCGCTGATCTGCGACGACCCGGACGCGCCGGCTGGCACGTGGAACCACTGGATCGTCTACGGCCTGTCGCCGGAGGTCAAGGGTCTCAAGGAGGGCATTCCGACCCCGGCCACCGTGGCGGAGCCTGCACTCAAGCAGGGCGTCACCAGCTTCCGCAAGACCGGGTACGGCGGCCCCTCGCCGCCGCCGGGCAAGCCGCACCGCTATCAGTTCACGCTCTACGCGCTCAGCGAGAAGCTTGACCTTGAACCCGGGGCGAAGAAGCAGCAGGTGCTGGACGCGATGCAGGGCAAGGTCATCGCCAAGACCATGCTCGAGGGCATCTACGGACGCTAGTGTGGAGGCGCGGAGCGGGAGGCGGCAAACGACCTTGTGTCCATCCTCCACGGGCTAAGGTTGTTCGTGGGACAGGGCTCTCCGCCTGTGGTAGCTGTCGTTGCCAGGCACAGACGATCTGCCTATTCACCAGCTCAGGTTCAGGGCTTATCCAGCGGGGGTGGGCCCCTGGGGGCTGACACCACGTCGGGCGTTCCCGCCCATGGGCGGGACCCGGAATTGCTGTCTGTCCCCCCGTAGGGGTGGGTGAGGCTGGTGCAACGCGCTGCGCGGGCGGCGGAAATGGGGGACAATCCACAACGACCACAGCAACAGGGGACTGTCGCCGATTCCCGCCGCCCCTCATGGCGCTCGTGAGTACTGCGGGATAGACCTCAGCCAGGGAGGCCATGATAATGAGGTATTATGCTCTGCTGTGCGTTGGCGCGTTGGCGTTCAGTGGTGCAAGGTGCTTCGCCCAGGACGCACTGGTGTTCGAGGATTTCGACACGGTCGAGAACTGGCAGGGGTTCGAGCTGTCCGAGGAGCAGGCGCACTCGGGCAAGACCTCCGCGCTCTGGCAGCACATGGACGAAACGCCGAGCGTGTCGTGCAGCGAGATTCCGCACGACTGGAGCGACTATTCGGCCTTCACCTTCTGGGTCTACAACGAGAAGGAAGTGCCGACGCGCTTCATGTGCATCATTGCGTCTGAGAACCCGGCGACCGAGGGCGCCGACTACTGGAGTGTGGGGGTGCCGCTCAACTTCACCGGCTGGCGGCGCTTCGGGCTCGAGTTGCGCCCCGGTGGGGGTGCGCGCTCCCCGCTGGGTTGGGACCAGATTCAGAGCATCAGGTTCACAGCATCCGGCTGGGCTAACACTCCACATCCAGAGGCGGTGGTCTACTTGGACGAGCTGAAGCTGACCAACGAGTTTGGCGGCCCCGGGCCGCTGATAAAGGACGAAGAGTTCTTCGGGCTGCTGCGCGATGACATCGAGGGGCTGGCCGCGACGCGCGAGGCGGCGGCCGCAGGAGACTACGACGTCGCTAAGCAGCACCTCCTGGAGTACATGCGGTCCCGCGAGACGCCGGTCTGGACCTTCGACTGGCGCGACTGGGACCAGAAGCGGGACCCCAAGTTCAACACCACCCGGGCCGACCGCGTCTGCCAGCACATCTTCAGTTGGTTCGGACGAGAGGCGGACCTGGGCCCGGACATTGACTGGACCGCCAACGGCTTCGATCCGAATGAGCCGGAATTCACGCCGGAATGGACTTACGACCTCAACCGCTTCGGCTTCTGGCGGGACCTTAGCCGGGCCTACTGGGCCACCGGCGACGAGAAGTACGCCCAGGAGTGGATCGCTCAGATGCTCGACTGGGTCCACGACCAGCCGCCTCCCGTGCTCGGCAACCCTAACACCGCCCCGTGCTGGCGCACCATCGAACAGGGCATCCGTACTGCCGGGTCGTGGATGGACGCCTATTACAGCTTCCTCGGCTCACCCTCTCTGACACCGGAGGCGCATTGCACCTACCTGAAGTCCTTCGTCGAGCACGCTCGCACACTCACGCGTATGACCGTCGAGCATCCCGAGCATGGCGGCAATTGGGTGACGATGGAGTGCAACGGCCTGGCGCACATCGGCGTAATGTTCCCGGAGTTCACGGAGGCTGAACATTGGCGCGACGTGGCCTACGGCAGACTGCTCATGGAGCTGGACCGCCAGGTCTATCCTGATGGCGCTCAGAAGGAGCTGACCACCGGCTACCACCAGGTGGCGCGCGGCAACTTCTTCCGCGCGCTGGCGCCTGCCCAGCGCAACAACGTCGCCACGCCCGAAGGCTATCTTGAGAAGCTCAAGCGGATGTACTACTACAACCTCTACTGCATGGCGCCGGGCGGCTACTTGCCGCCGCTCAATGACGCTGGCAGGGGCAACATCAAGAAGACGCTTCAGGAGGCCTACGACACCTGGGGCGACCCCAAGTTCCTTTGGGGCGCGACCGACGGCGCGGAGGGTAAGCCGCTTGAGTTCACCTCGTACTTCTTCCCCTGGGCCGGGCAGGCGATCATGCGCAGCGGGTGGGGGAAGGACGACCGCTACCTCATGTTTGAGATCGGCCCCTTCGGTACCGGCCACCAGCATGAGGACAAGCTTGGCCTCTACCTGGAGGGCTATGGCCGCCCGCTGCTCACCGAGGCAGGGACCTACAGCTACGATCACTCGAAGTGGCGCAGGTACGTCCTCTCGACCGCCGCGCACAATACCATCATGGTGGATGGCATGGGCCAGCATCGGCGAGGTCTGCGCGAGACCTACGAGAACAAGGAGCCTATGACTGACTGCTGGGCGACGACGGAGGTCTTTGACTGGGCCACCGGCATCTACAAGAGCGGGTACGGGCCGATGTTGGACGAGAACGGGAAGGGCCTCGGGCACGACCACGACCTCACCGAGGTCCAGCACGAGCGCACCGTCATCTTCGTGCGGCCCGACTACTACGTGGTCATTGACCGCATCTTGGGCGAGGGGGAGCACACGTACTCGGACCTTTTCCATCTGGATGCTGACGAGGCGGCGGCGGACAAGGACACGCTTGTGGTCAGTACGCAGCAGGAGGGCGAGGCGAACCTGACGCTGATTCCGGTGGCGACGGAGGGCCTGTCGCTGCGGATGGTCAAGGGCCAGGAGGACCCGGTGCAGGGCTGGATTCCGCGCGAGCATCATCGGGCCATCCCGACGGCTATCTACGAGAAGACCGGGGCGCCGACGCAGCTCTTCGTGACTGTGGTGCTGCCGCATCCGGGCCTCGAGGTCCCCGAGTTCTCGGCGGAGCTACTCGCCGCGACGGACGAGATGGTGGGCCTGAAATCCGTGACCGCCGACAGCGAGGATACCATCCTGTACGCCTTCGACGGCCCGGCCTCCATGCAGGCAGGCGGGGTGACGGCGCAGGCGCGTCTGGCCGTGGTTCGCGCGTCCGCCGGGGGCGAGGTGCGTGCTGGCCTGCTCGGCGGCACAGAGGTAAAGGTGGACGGCCAGGCGGTAACCCCGGTCAAGCCCGCCGAACAGTAGCGGTGTCGTATACTGTCAGTCGGATGTCCGAAGTCGGAGGCCCGATCTGTCATGACTCAACGCGAACGCTATCTGGCGATCATTCACCACGAGGAGGTTGACCGTCTGCCGTACATGTTCGGCGGGCCGCGGGCCTCCACGTTCGCCGCCTGGCGCAAGCAGGGCCTGACCGAGGAACAGCAGCGCACCTGGGGGAGCTTCGTCGGCGCCGAGGGCGGGATGGGCATCGGCAAGTTCTACACCAGCGTCCACCCGCTTTTTGAGGAGAGAGTCATCAAGGAGGAGGGAAACATCCGCACCTGGGTGGACGGGTGGGGCCAGACCCGTCAGGACGCTATCGTCCAACCCACCGCGGGCTTCGCGACACGGCGCTATCTAGACTTCTACGTGAAGGGCTGGGACGAGTGGGAGCGCGTCAAGGAGCGGCTCGACCCGCACTCACCGCAGCGCACGCGGCCGCTGACCGAGGAGGAAGTCACCCCGCACCTGGGCCCCGACAGCTATGGTTGGCATCCCCCCGGCGGGAGTTGCTGGCGGGATAATGTCGAGGCATGCAACAACGCTCAGGTCCCCGTGCAGCTTACAATCGCGGGCATCTACTGGAGCCTCCGCGACTTCACCGGCATGGAGGGCCTCTCCGTCATGTTCTACGACCAGCCTGACCTGGTCCATGAGATGTTCGACTATTGGGCCTGGTTCCTGATGGAACTGCTCGAGGAGCCGCTCAGCCACATCAAGGTGGACGTGGTGACCCTGAACGAGGACATGGCCTTCAAGGGGCAGTCCATGATGTCGCCGCCGCTGATGGAGGAGTTCCTGCTGCCGAATTACCGCAAGCTGTATGAGTTCTTCCACAGCAAGGGCGTCGAGGCGTTGGTCATGGACTCGGACGGCTACAACAACCAGATACTGGACGTGCTCTACCCGGAGGCGCTGGACGGCATTCAGCCTATCGAGATCGCCGCCGGCAATGATCCCGAGGAGATACTGACGAGGTATCCGGGCATCTTCATCCACGGCGGCGTGGACAAGCGGGAGATGCGCTTCTCGCGCGAGGCGCTACGTGCTGAGGTCGCGAAGAGGTACAGGACCGCATGGAAGCATGGCGGATACATCCCGCATACCGACCACGGCGTGCCGCCCGACATTCCGGTCCGCAATTTCTTGTACTATGTCGAGCTTGCGAGGGGCTTTTGTGATGGGGAGGACCTCGACACTTACGAGCCGCCCTGCGAATTGGAGAAGGAGCTCGGACCCGTTGAGGAGATGTTCGATCCCCACAGCGCCATCGCCCTCGCCTACGGTACGGACGAGGAGGATGTCCACGCGGGCATCTAGACGTGGCGGGGCGCACCCTCGCGCCCCGCGGCACGGATGAAAGTGCGGGGCCTGGGGGCAGGCGCCGCCACGAACCGCTTGAGTGTAGCGGCGGGCGCCCTCGCGTGCCGCAAAACCGCTGGTCCTCAGGGAGTGATCGCGATGCGCGTTGCGATGCTTGCACTTGCGCTGGAGCTCGGAGTCTGCCTCACGGCCTCCGCGGAGTGGTCGTTCACGAGGCAGGTATACAGTTGCACGACCTCGGGCATGACCTTCCAGGAGTTGGCGAGCGCCGGGGTGACCTACGTCAGCCACGTGCCGGCGAGAGCCGAGACCGCTCAGGAGGCGCACCGCTGGGGCGTGCGCATAATGCCCTATGTATCCCTTTACAAGGTCGTGGATAGCAGCGAGAACCCAGCTTTCAAGACCGCGCCGTTCTGGAAGGAGATTGACTTGGTTGACCACCCGGACTGGGTGCTGATTCGGGAGGATGGAAAGCGACGCCGGCCCTTTGACGATCCGAACTATCCGGCCGGGCTGTATCAGTCCTGCTGCAACCAGCCGGGCATTGCGGACGCCTACGTGCGCGGCGTGGAGAACGTCTTAGCTACCGGCGCGGACGGCGTCTTCGTAGACAACGTCCACCCTTATCCGAAGTGCTACGGGCCTGAGCTTGGCATTCATCAGCATCTCTATCCCGACAAGAACAACACGGAGATGTACAAGGAAGCCCTGATGAAGGTGTACAAGGCCGTCAAGGCCCACGGGCCGCAGTTCGCGGTGATGCTCAACTCCGGCGGCCCGAGGCACGAATACATTGGTTTCGGCGATACGCTGATGTGGGAGTCCTTCGCCTTCCGCTGGCCCTCCGAAGAGATGAAGCGCAACCCGGCGGTGCTGTGCCGCACCCACGACTGGCCCGCTGTCTTGCGCGCCTACGAAGACTGGAAGGACTTCACGGAAGCGGGAGGCTCGGTAGCGCCGCTGACCTACCTGCCCGTGCGTGAGTTGGAGAAGCCTCATGCCTTCCTTGCGTACGTTAGCGCCAAGGTGTGTGGCTTCCAGCAGTGGACGGCGGAGGCGAGCGAAAGACAGGACATCTTGCGCCAGCTCTACCGGACCGACACCGGGATGCCGGTCGGCCCGCTGGAGGGCGACGGGCCGGTCTACTATCGCCGCTACGAGCATGCCCTCGTCGTTGGCAACTCGGCTGCGGAGCAAGTGCGCGCGGAGCTGCCGTGGCATCTGGACAGTCCGCACGTGGCCGATCTCTACACTGGCGAGATCCTCGGCGCGCACGACGGGGTGCTGCGCGTGGAATTGCCGCCGGATTCCGGCCGCGTCTACGTGACTGAGGATGCGTATCTGTCGAACTGTCTCGGTGAGGTTGCGGGCATGGCGCAGAGCTGCTCGCTGCGCCTGGCGGAGTTGGCTGAGACCGGCAGCGTCCCCGCCGACGCGGCGACGGCTGCAAAGGAGGTGTTCGACGCGGCGTTGGAGCGGGCGAATGAGTGCCGGAAAGCGGTCAGGGAGGGCGGAGTTCCCGCGGACGCCGAGGGCCGCCAGCAGGTAATGGGCCTGGCGCGGGAGGTTGAGCCGCTCGAAGAAACCAAGGACGATGACAGCGTCGAGGGCCGGCTGCTGGCGGGCGAGGGCCTCCGGGCTCAGGACCTGCCGGAGTTGTTGCGGGCGCGAGCGGACCTGCCCTTCGAAGTTGAGGTAGGGGAGGGGAGTGTGCGCCTGCGCTCCGGCGGCGCCACGTTCTCGTTCGAGAGCGGCGGTGACCGGGCCCGCTTCCGGCTCGGGCAGAGGGGAATGACACTGTGGGTCAGCCCGAGCGGCCTTGAGGGCGATCACGGCTGGCTGCACGCGCGCCGGCTGGAGGACATCAAGGTCACTCGCGACGATCCGGACGCGAAGACCGCGCAGTTTGTGATCAAGCTCTACGACTCGAAGAGCCAGCAGGAGGTTGACGGCCTCGACGTCATCGTCAATGCGACGATCCGCCGGCGACTCCCCTCGCTCCGCCTTGAATCCGCGCTGCGCAATCACACTGGCAAGGCGCTGAAGTCTCACTACTGGTTCTGGAACCTCGGCGCGATCTGGCACAGCTTCCCGGACGGCACGACGATAAGGCCCAAGGACTGGGGCACTCCCGACGACTACGAGTGGGACTACCTGCATGCGACCGAGACGGGCGGCGGCGGACTCGTCGTCGCGGAGTACGACAACATGGGCTATGGCGCCGGCCAGGCGGACATGTTCGGGCAGCCCAAGAACCAGGACATCGCGCCGGATGGTCAGGCGTCAATCAACTGGACTACCTACGTCGTCTGGGCCCCCTGGCAGCGGGACAGCTTCCTGCACAAGCGGCTGCGCTGGTACCAGCAGTACGCGTCGCTTGCGGCGGAGGTCGTGGCCGGGATGCGGCTGGGGATGCAAGTCCCCTCCCAGCTTGTCGCGAGCGTCCCGACGGCCGTCACCGTTTCACTCAGTGGTAGGCAGGCGCGCGACGTAGGGAATGCCGACTTCGCCCTGCGCGCCTCCTCAGACGGCCGGGAGCTTGAGGTCGCGGCGGCACAGCAGACCGGCCACCGACGGCGGTTCACTATCCAGGTGCCTGCGGATCTCGGCGAGGGACGCCGGGTCGAGCTGCGGGCGACTGCCCTCGTTGAGGGAGATGGGGAGCCCGTCAAACTGATGACTTTCAAGACACTTCGCGTGCGCGCGGCAGTCAGGCTCGGCGAGTTGCGCCAGGCTCCTGTGGCCGAGGGCGGCCTGGGCTTTGCCGCGAGCCTCCGAAACAACCTGCCCGAGCCGCTCCCGGTGACACTGAAGCTTTCCAGCGAGGCGCTCCCAGGCGTCTCGCAGACGGCGGTGCTGGATGGGGATGCGGAAAGCGTCGTGACGCTGCACTCGGCGGAGGCCGAGATTCCCGCAACGGCGGATAAGGTGAACGTGAAGCTCACAGTCAGTTATCAGTTGCCGGACGGGACGCCGATCTCCACGAACTACGAGCGCGAGATCGCGCTGCTCCCGCAGGCCGTCTGTCGGACCGCGGTCAAGCCGCCGACTCTGGACGGCAAGCTCGACGACAATTGCTGGTCCTCCGCCACCAAGCTCACTAGCTTCGTGGACCATCAGACCGGGGCGCCGGCGAAGAAGCAGACGGTTTGCTACGTCGCCGCGGACGATGCTAACCTCTACGTGGCCTTCGACTGCGCAGAGCAGGATATGAAGCACCTGCGAGCCGAGGCCAAGCCGGACGAGAACGGTCTGAACTCGAACGTGCCTCGGGATGACAGCGTCGAGTTGTATGTTGACCCGCGCGTGCCAGGAAAGAAGTTCTTCCGACTGGCGCTGAACAGCCTGGGCGCGGCGAAGTCGTCAGCCACCGGCGGGTGGGAGGTCGCGACTGCCGTGGAGGCGGACCGTTGGATCGTCGAGGTGAGGATACCTTTCGACCTCATCGGCGCGAGGCCGAAGCCGGGCGATGTCTGGGGCTTCAACGCCTGCCGCAATGACCAGGGCTCCGGACAGGCAAGCGCCTGGTCATGCACACAGGGCTCGTACAGTAAGCCGGAGCGGTTCGGAGGGTTGGGGTTCGAGAAGTGAGAGCAGGGGTGCGCAGGCCTGGCGCAGAGCAGTTGAGCTTTCCTGAGGTGATGGGGTTGTGCCCGGGCTGTGCGCCGCTGGCGTTGGGTAGCGCCTGCGTCCGGCGAGGCTGGAGGTCTGCCGGGGGCCGGTCGCAGCCGCATCGGGAAGCCGTTGGCGGGTCCAGGGCACTTGATGAAAGGGAAGCCCGGGCCCCAGGGAGGACGCTGGATGCTCCATGAGCTTATCACGTGGTTAGCGAGCACAGTGGGTCAGTGGGGATACCCGGGCATTCTCATTCTGATGTTCCTGGAGTCTTCTTTCTTCCCGTTTCCCAGCGAAGTGGTGATCCCCCCGGCTGGCTATCTCGCGGCAACGGGGCAAATGAACATAGGTCTGGTGCTCCTTTTCGGAACCCTGGGAAGTCTTCTAGGGGCCATGTTCAACTATTGGCTCGCCATCAAGTGCGGTAGACCCTTCTTCGAAAGATACGGCCGGTATCTGCTGATCAAGCGCAGCTCACTGGACAAGGCCGATGAGTTCTTTAACCGTCACGGCCATGTCAGTACCTTCGTGGGCCGATTGCTTCCCGGAATCCGCCAGTATATCTCCCTGCCAGCAGGGCTTGCCCGGATGAATCTGCCTCTGTTTTGCCTGTCTACCGCCCTCGGCGCGGGGATATGGGTGACTGTTCTAGCAATGCTGGGTTATATGTTCGGCAGGAACCAACAGGCAATCATGCAGAATCTTCACCGGGTTGGCATCATTCTCGCAGTTGTGTGTGTGGCGATAGTTATCGTCTACTGGTGGCGATGGGGGAGACGTGCGGCAGAGAAGGAAGACAGCGGAAGTGACGTCGGCGCATCTGAATCTTGAGACTCTCGGATGGTCCCGGATGGACGTCGGACACCAGCCGATCCTGGACCGCATCAGGGCAGGGACAGGTTGCCCCCCAAGGTTCGCTGTGTCTTGGGCGTCGTCGTTCATGTGAGTTCGAAGGCCTGTTCGTTCACCTCATTGGCGCTCTTGGCGCCGAGGCCCATCTGTCCAGCAATGACTAGATGCTTCGCATGGTCGAGGGATACCGCTTTCATGCCCGCCGCGGTCCGCGCCTCGTTGATGATGTTCAGACCGACATAGTCGGTAGCGATGGGGTCGGTGCTGAAGAGCAGGTTTTCGCACATCCACTGGAACTCGGGCTTGTTGCCAGGCCCACCGTTGTACTCTCCCTTCAGACAGTCCACGAGGTTGAGCACTAGCTTGTCCTGGATGACAGGATTGCTGACAATCTGCGAGATGTACGGGGAGCAATTGTTGTCGTGGGCGTTTGCGCCGGTGGTCTTCGGCTTGGGGATCTCGGCGACCCCGAACCCGAGGTTCTTGAGGGAGATAGTTATGCCTGCTGTCCCATGGTTCTTGAGGATAGGCATGTTGATGAGCTTGTCAACCATCTGGGACAGGACCTTCGCGTACCGGCACCTCACTGTCTTGCCGGCCGGAGTGCAGTCCTGGTACACGTCATCATCCCAACCGCCCGTGCCCATGTAGCGGACGCCCTGGCCGCTCTCGTTAAGCGTCCAGCCCCGGTTGCGGATTGCGTTAGAGTTCCGGTCAAAGACGATGATGTCGTTCTCGGCGATGCCGGCGGCGAGCAGGCCCGCGATCACGGCGTTCACCAGCTCGATGTGCGTGGACATGCCGGGGCCGGCAATCGGGTTCACTTTCAGCCCGACGACCTCGCCCGGAGACACGAACTGCCCGAAGGCCTCGCCCAGCGAGTTAGTCCCCGTCAGCTCCGTCATTCCCTTGAGCGTCATTTGCTCGACCTTTGCTGCGCTGGGCTGACCGTTCTCCATCACGCCCTCGCAGTGCACTCTCACAACCTTGCTCGTCCCCGCGTTAGCGGCGGCCTGCTGCCCCGGGGCCTGGGCGATGCGCGTGTCCTGACCGGTCTCGGACAGCGCGGCGCGTAGAGAGCTGATGCCCCCCACCGCAAATCCGATGCCCGCCAACCCCAAGGACGCGCGACGCAGGAATTCGCGTCGGCTTAGCTGTTCCGTATGTCCCTCACTATTGTGCTGGCTCATTCTCCTACCTCCCAGTGTTTGCTCTCACAACTCGCGCCGCCTTGGCAACGGGCCGGCGCCGCGAGCATGGCGCGGGAGTGCCGTACACCAGCGTGTAGGTCGGGCTTTCCAGCCCGCCTCGGTTCACCCTCGCCGGAACGACCTAGGAGTCGGGCTGGAAAGCCCGACCTACGAACGGCCTCCTACGAACGGCCTCCTACGAACGGCCTCCTACGAACGGCCTCCTACGAACGGCATCCTACGAACGGCCTCCTGCGAACGGCATCCTTTCGTGCCCAATAAACACAACACGAGTTGCGAAAGATAGCGATAGCTTCTGACTCCGCGCTCCATCACAACATGTAGCGGCTCAAGTCATCGTCGCTCGCGAGGTCCGCGAGCTGTCTGGCCACATAGTCGGCATCAATGGTCACGGTCTGGCCGCTGATCTCCGGCGCCTCGAAGGACAGTTCCTCCAGCAGCCGTTCCATGAGCGTGTAGAGACGACGGGCGCCGATGTTCTCAGCGCGATCGTTGACCTCCTGGGCTATCTGGGCGACCTGGTCGAGCGCCTCGTCACTGAAAGTCACCTGGACGCCTTCGGTCGCCAGCAGTTCGGTGTATTGCCTGACCAACGAGTTCTCTGGCTCTACCAGGATACGGCGGAACTCGTCCTCCGAGAGACTGTCGAGCTCGACCCGTATGGGCAATCGGCCCTGGAGTTCAGGGATGAGGTCGGAGGGCTTGGTGACATGGAAGGCGCCGGCGCAGATGAAGAGCACGTGTTGCGTGTTCACGGGCCCGTACTTGGTCTGCACCGTTGAGCCCTCGATAATGGGGAGAATGTCGCGCTGCACGCCCTCGCGCGAGACCTCGGGGCCGTAGTTGGCCTCGCGGCCAGCGATCTTGTCCAGCTCGTCAATGAAGATAATGCCGCCCTGCTGTGCGCGCTCGAGCGCCTCCGAGGCGATCCCCTGGGTGTCAATGAGCTTCTGGGCCTCCTGCTCGATGAGCAGCTCCCTTGCCTCAGCCACGGTGACGCGGCGCGTTGTCGTTTGCGTGGGGAAGAGGTTGCCCAGCATCTCCTGCATGTTGAAGCCCATCTCCTCCATCCCCGTGGGCGAGAAGATCTGCAAGTTCTGGGTGTGGCTGTCCTCGACTTCTACCTCAATCTCCTGCTCCTCGAGTTCGCCGGCTTCCAGGCGTGCGCGGGTGTAGTTGCGCACCTTCTCGTACTGCTCTCTCTGCCGCTGCTGGCGCTGGTGCTCGGCCGCGATAGCCTCGGGCGAGGAAGGCTGGCTGTCGGCGCCGAGGCCCCAGGGCGCCTGCGCCCCCGGTGGCCCGCCGGATACGAGGTCAACGAGGCGCTCATGCGCCAGGCGCTCCGCCTCCGGGCGCACGCGCTTCATCTGTTCCTGCTCGACCATGCGGTAGGCGGCGTCAGCCAGGTCGCGCACCATTGACTCCACGTCACGCCCTACGTAGCCGACCTCGGTGAACTTGGTCGCCTCGACCTTGATGAAGGGCGCGCGGGCCAGGTTTGCCAGGCGCCTGGCGATCTCGGTCTTGCCGACCCCTGTGGGCCCGATCATCAGGATGTTCTTAGGAATCACCTCGTCCTGCAGGTCCTCAGGGATGTGACGCCGCCGCGTGCGATTGCGCAGCGCGACCGCCACGGCTCGCTTCGCGTCCTCCTGACCGATGATGTACCGGTCCAGCGCCGCTACGATCTCGCGCGGTGTCAGTTCGCTGTCAAGGGAGGGCGCGTCATTCGGTTCCCGTTCATGCGTTGCCATCTCATGCACCTCCGACCGCCGACTACCGCCATCCCCTCACTCCGCCGGCACCTCGTATACTGTGATGTGCTCGTTCGTGTACACGCATATCTCGGCCGCAATGCGCAGGGATGCCTCGGCGATCTCCCGGGCGCTCATCTCGGTGTTCCGCAGCAGCGCCTTACCCGCAGCCGCCGCGAATGACCCGCCCGAGCCGATGCCGACCACGGCGTCGTCAGGGACAATCAGGTCGCCGGTGCCCGAAATGAGAAGCGTGTTGCTCTCATCCGCGACAAGCAGCAGCGCCTCCAGGCGCCGCAGGACCTTGTCGGTGCGCCATTGCTTCACCAGTTCCATCGCAGCGCGCGGGAGGTTGCCGCTGTATTCGTCGAGCGAGTCCTCCAGTCGCTGGAAAAGCGTCAGCGCGTCGGCCGCTGCTCCAGCGTAGCCGGCGACGACTGAGCCGTCGCGCATGGTCCTGACCTTCTCGGCCGATGCCTTGACGATGGTGTCCTCAAGGGTAACCTGGCCGTCGCCGGCCATGGCGGTCTTGCCGTCACGCTGCACAGCAACTATCGTGGTCGCACGGATCGTCATTTCGGACCTCCGTGAGGCAGTTCGAGGAGCGGCGACATTCTCGTCGCCGACAAGGACGGCCGCCGACAGGAATGTCGGCGCCCCTATGGCGGGTCGTTCGCGAGCGGGTGCGCCGCGCCGTAGACCTCTTTCATGCGCTCGGTCGTAACGTGTGTGTATGTCTCTACCGTTCCGAGGTTGCGATGTCCGAGCAGCACCTGTATGCTTCGCAGGTCTGCTCCCGCATCCAGCAGGTGGGTGGCGAAGCTATGCCGGAACGCGTGCGGAGTGATGCGCTGGCTTGCCCCGGCCTCGAGCACGTATTTGTGCAGGCGCTGCTGGACACCACGCACCGACAGCCGACCACCTCTGCCGTTAAGAAACACCGCAGCCTCGTCGGGGGCTGAACTCTCTCGCAGCAGTTGCGACCTGCCCGCGGCGAGGTAGGCACGCAGCGCGCTCACAGCACGCCCGCCCAGCAGCACGATCCTCTCTCTGTTGCCCTTGCCAATGACCCTGACTTCACGCGTGTCAAGCGCGACGCTGCTTACGTCCATACGGACCAGCTCGCTGACGCGAACTCCGGTCGCGTAGAGCACCTCCAGGATGGCCCGGTCGCGCTGTCCCAGCGGCGTGGTGGTATCGGGCGCCTCGAGGAGCGCGGCCACCTCTTGCTCGTAGAGGTAGTTCGGCAGACGCTGGTCCTGCTTGGGTGTCGCCGCCAGGGCTGCGGGATTCTGCGCCACGACTCCCTCCTGCATCAGGAAGCGGAAGAAAGAGCGCAGCGCCGCCAACTTTCGCGCTACCGTAGACTTCGCGTACCTGAGCCGCGCCAGGTGTCCCAGGAAGCCTCGTAGCAGGTGATAGTCAACCGAGGCCCAGTCGTCCGCGCCCTCCTCGGGCCGCGCATCTTCGAGGAACTCCAGGAACTGGTTCACGTCCCTGGCGTAGGCCTCGGCGGTGTTCATCGAGACACCGCGCACGTCGGTCAGATACCTGAGAAACGCGTCGAGCCAGGCTCCGTCCATTGCTGCATCTCCTGCTGCGTTGTTCCGCTGCCTGGACCTGATGCCCTCGCGCTAGTGCCAACTTGCATGATTCCGCATCAGATCAAATCGGCGCAGAGGATCCTTGGTGCGTCGTTGGAGGGGCCGAATACGAGGTCGCGTCGTCTGCGACCGAAGTATCCGGCCCGCTGGCTGCAAACCAAGCACTAGCCTACCTGCGCCATGAACTCCTTCATTGCCGCGACCGCGATCTCAACTTGACGGGCACGGCGCTCCTTCTTGCTCAGACCGGTCGTCTCGGCCCCCCCAGGCAGCAGGCCGAAACCGGCGGCAAGCGGTGTCGGCTCCTCGCTCGCCTGGCCGGTCAGCGCCCTGCAAAGCGCGCCTGTCATAGTGTCCGGAGGCGGCACAACCGGCTTCTCACCGCCTGCCAGTCGCCCCGCATTGATACCCGCGACGCAGCCCGTTGCCAGAGTCTCCCAGTAGCCCGACACTCCCGCCAGCAGGCCCGCCACCAACACCCTCGGCGTGCGCTTCATCTGCAGGGTCGGCAGCAGGGTCCGTGCCGCGGGCAGATGCGGCGCTCGGGCGATCATCCCCGGACGCACGACGGTGGCGCCGCTGAGGGCGCCGACGGCCTCCAGCGCATGACGCTGCGCGTCGGGCGTCAGCGCCGTGACGAAGTCCTCAATGTGGTAGGTGTGCTCTGTTCCGTCGGGCCGGAGCCGTAGCGCCGCGCCGTCGCCGGCAACAGCGTCACTCGCTCGCGGCGCGCGTAACACACGCCGGCGAAATCGGCTCGGCTCGTCATGAATGACTCTCTCGACGGGTTCAGCCATGTCAGCGAGCACTGCTTCGCTCAGGCCAGGCGGCTCCGCTCGTTCCGCGTCACTGACCCTTTGCGCCAGCTCATCCACCTCATCGTCTGAGAGGGGCACGAAGAGCAGCGGGTCAGCGCCGGGATACGGGGGCAGCCATGCGCCTTGCCCCTGCCCAAGCCTCTCAGCGTGAATCACGGGCGATCTGCCCCAGAACGCGAAGCTGAACGGCTCCCCGGCGGCCTGATAGATGCTGCGTGCCAGCGGCGACCAGGTCGTGGGCCCTGTCGCCACCACAACCACGCCCTCGACGGCCAGAGAGGGAGCCTGCTCCCGGCGCAGCTCGATGCCCTCATGCTGCTCGACGGTCTCGGTGACCAGCCGCGCAAACGCCCCGCCATCAACGAGCGACCGCGCCTCGCCAAGCCTCGCTTGCTCCAGGCACTCGGCGGTCACGCACTCAAGCTCACGCAGCTCAAGTCTGAGCAGCCCCGAGGCGCGATCCGCGCGCTCCGGCCCCACGTCATTGCTGCCCACCAACTCGCCCAGCAGGTGCGTGTCGTGCAACTCGCCGCCGATGCCGGGGCGCTGCTCGTACAGGATGACCCGCGTCCCGCGCTCAGCGGCCAGCAAGGCCGCCGAGCACCCCGCCAGGCCCCCGCCGATGACCGTAACAGGCTGTTCCTGCGTCATGGCATCGCAGGCTGGGCCCAGGCCCGCCCTTCCCTCATCATCCTGCCGACGGGGTCCTTGCGCTCGGCCCTGATCCACCAAGCGGCTCGCCCTCAGCACCGCTGCCCTTTGCGCTGGGCTCTTCGCCGCAAGTGCGGCTTGCCCGCCGTAGCTTTGGCGAAGGGAGAGAGCCGGTGCGTGTCACGGCCACCATTGCGGGTGGGTTGCGTAGTACAGGTCCAGGTTGACCCAACTCGTATCGGCGGACGCGATCTCGCGAGGGCTGGGCGGAGGCAGCTTGCCCGCTGCGTCTTCGGCCGCGCGCCACCAGAGTATGCCGGTGACCGAGAACGCCCCCCACCATGTCAGCGCCAACAGCAAGACGATGGCGATCACGGGCCAGAGGCCCCACAGCTTTCGCTTGCTGCGCCTCGTTTCAGTTCGCCCGTCGAGCGTCTCTGCGCTCATCGCTTCCGATGCCTCTGTAGTCTCACCTGTCCGCACTTAGGGCATCTGAACTTGCGCTGACCGTGATGAACTCCCCGCAATTCCTTCATGACGGTCCTGCAGCGTGGACAGGTCAACCCGGCTTCCTCCCTGGCGCTCTTTGCTTCTTCATTGATTGTACCGGCAGGCTGGTGGAGTGTCAAGCTGAACGGCGGCAGGGCAGGAGCATCGGTTTTGCGGGGGAGCCTGGGGCTGCGCTGTAGGGCGGGGACCTGTTTGTCCCCCGCAGCCTTGGCGAAGGGGGGGGGCCCACCCGCCTGGGGCGCGCCACGGGTGCGCGCCCTACATACGACAGCGGCGCCTGCGGTCCCGCCGAGGCGCGATCGGCGGAATACCGCGGCGAGGCCGTCGAGCGACAGGGCAAAACCGATGCT
>JALGVE010000026.1 GCA_029820045.1 Candidatus Zipacnadia bacterium
AAGGCTACGGGGGACAAACAGGTCCCCGCCCTACAGCGCAGCCCCAGGCTCCCCCGCAAAAACGATGCTCTTGGTCCCGACCTCGTTTCTGCCGTCAATCAAACACCTCCGCCAGCGCCCTCAGGTAATCCGTGTCCCAGGCGAACTTCTCTTCGAGCGAATCGAACTGCGCGAAGTCCTCACAGGTTAAGTAGCCATCGTAACCGACGGCCTTCAACTCCTGCGCGATCAGCGGCCAGTCCAGGACGCCCTCATCAATCCTGACGTTGCCGCCGGGCAGCCGCTCGTTCACGCCCGCCTCACCCTTGTCCGTCATGCGGTTCTTCACGTGCACCGCCTTGATGCGGCTGCCCAACATCCGCACCTGTACCCACGGGCGCTCAAAGCCCTCACTGACCGCGTTGCCCGGATCGAACACGATCCCCAGGCTGTCCCGCTCCAACCCGCGCATCAGGTCCAAGCACTGCCCTGCCGAGGCCGTCAGCCTCCCGCCATGCTGCTCAACAGTCACGATCAGGCTCATCTCGTCAGCCATGTCGCCAACGCGCTGCCACTGCTCCCGAAACGCAGCCCGCGTCGCCTCGTAGCCCTTCTCCCTGTCAATGTCCGGGCCCGACACGCGGACGAACTTCGCCCCAAGCGCCTGCGCCGTGTGCATCGAACGCTCAAGGCGCGCAAGCTGCTCCTGCGCGCTCTCGGGCTCGATCAGCCCGATCTCCCAGTAGGTCGTCAGCCCCGATATGTGGATGCCCGCCTCCTCAACCCGCTTGGAGATCTTCTCGGCCTCATCGTCGGCGAGGTCCGGCGTAATGTGGGCGCCGTCCTCGTGCTGGCGGATGTCCACAGCGTCGAAGCCCGCGCCCGCGGCCAGGTCAATTGCTTGTTCCAGCGGAACCTCATGCGCCAACAGCGTGTAAAGGGATATCTGAAGTGCCATCGGTGTGCCTCCTTCGTTGAGGTGTGACTGTCGGGTGCTTCGCCGGGCTAGTCTCTTCGACCTTCCCGCGAGGCGAGCCGCCGCATTTGCGTGTGTGTAGGGATCGTCGGTGCGGGCAAAGGGCAGGCTGTCTGCGCGCCTGATCGGCCTGACGGTTCCACTGTAAGCCCAATCGTAGGTCAGAGCTCCTGCTCCGACCTACAAACAGCAGGGGAATGGGACTGCCACGGCGCAAACCGTTGGTGAGGAGGGCACCTCCCTTTCGCCCAGAAGCCGATATCACCACGGTTCCGGATGCTGACAGCGCTTTCGCCGAAATTGCGGGCGCGTGCGTTTAATGGTATACTTACGCGTATGTTATGTATGCCGGAACCTCGCACGGCTGCCTGCGGGAGAAGCAGTCCAACCCGCAGGCAAGCAAGACTCCGCTAAAACGAACCCCACAACACGCAGTCTCGCCATGCGCGGACACCCTTGAGCGCGCCAGGCTACGTTGGCTCTGAGTGGGTAAAGAGGTAAGTTTATCCATGTCTGATAGCAAGCACTACCTGGGAATTGATGTCGGGTCCGTTAGCGTCAACTTCGTCGTGATGGACGAGCAGGGGGAGGTGCTCGAGGACAAGTACATCCGCCATCACGGGCGGCCGATTCAGACCGCCGGTCGCGCCCTGCGCGAAGCCGTCGAGAGGCTGGGCGAAGAGAACGTCATCGGCGTAGCGGCAACCGGCAATGCCGGCCGGCTGGTAGCCGAGATCATTAACGCCGAGTTTGTCAACGAGGTCGTGGCCCAAGCCACAGCCACGGGCACCTTCCATCCGCAGGCGCGCACCATCATCGAGATCGGCGGCGAGGACTCTAAGCTCATCTTCCTGCGCCCACCGGCGGGCGAGGGCAAGGGGGGCGAGGTGGCTGACTTCGCTATGAACGCCATGTGCGCGGCGGGCACCGGCTCCTTCCTCGACCAGCAGGCAGTGCGCATGAACCTGTCCATCGAGGAGTTCGGCCACATGGCGCTGGAGAGCGAGACCCCGCCGCGCGTGGCGGGCCGCTGCTCGGTCTTCGCCAAGAGCGACATGATCCACCTCCAGCAGATGGCTACGCCTGTGAAGGACATCGTGGCGGGTCTCTGTTATGCGCTGGTGCGCAACTTTAAGAGCACGGTCGGCTCTGCCCGCGAGCTGGAACCGGTGGTATCCTTTCAGGGCGGGGTCGCGGCCAACCCGGCCATCGTGCGCGCCATCCGGGACGTGTACACACTCCACGACGAGCAGCTCATTATCCCCGAGCACTTCGCCTCCATGGGCGCCATCGGCGCGGTGCTGCGAGCGATGGAGGACGGCTTCTCTCAGCCGGACCTGGCCCGTATTGCCGAGCTCGAGGGACACGTCAGCGCTGAGGTCCGCAAGCCACGTCTTGCGCCGCTAAAGTTGGAGAAGAGCGTCATCCATGAGTCCGAGATATACCACCCCCAGGTCGCGCCCGGCGAGAAAGTCCCCGCGTATCTGGGCGTGGACGTCGGCTCCATCTCGACCAACCTCGTGGTCATGGACGAAGAGGGCCGGGTGCTGCATAAGGAGTACCTGATGACCGCCAGCCGCCCGCTCGAGGCGGTGGGCAAGGCCTTGCGGCTCACGGGGGAGGCGGTGGGCGACATCGTTGACGTGCGCAAGGTCTGCACGACCGGCTCAGGTCGGTATCTCACCGGCGACTTCATCGGGGCGGACGTGGTCAAGAACGAGATAACCGCCCAAGCCCGCGGCGCTATCCACCTCGATCCAACCGTGGACACTATCTTCGAGATCGGCGGCCAGGACTCGAAATACATCAGCCTGGACAACGGTGTGGTCGTGGACTTCACCATGAACAAGGTCTGTGCCGCCGGCACCGGCTCCTTCCTGGAGGAGCAGGCCGAGAAGCTGGGCATCTCCATCGAGGAGGAGTTCGCGGACCTGGCGCTGTCGGCGAAGGAGCCTCCTGACCTGGGCGAGCGCTGCACGGTCTTCATGGAGTCCGAGCTGCTCAAGCACCAGCAGGCCGGCGTGGAGACGCCGGACCTGGTGGCGGGTCTCGCCTACTCCATCGTCTACAACTACCTCAACCGCGTGGTAGAGAACCGCCGCGTGGGGGACAATATCTTCTTCCAGGGCGGCACGGCCTTCAACAAGGCCACCGTGGCGGCCTTCGAGATGGTCACCGGCAAGCGCATCACGGTGCCCCCGCACAACGAGAACACTGGCGCTATCGGCTGCGCGCTCATCGCACGCGAGCACGACGACGGTGAGGGCAGCAACTTCCGGGGCTTCAACCTGAGCGACATCAGTTACACTATCGAGACCTTCGAGTGCCAGGACTGCCCCAACCACTGCGAGATTAACAAGGTGTCCATCGAGGGGCAGGAGCCCCTCTATTACGGCAGCCGCTGCGGCAAGTACGACGTGCGCCGCAAGCAGGAGGACTTCTCGCACATCCCCGACCTGTTCCGCGAGCGCCAGCACATACTCGACACGGCTTACGAGCCAGCCGAGGAGCTGCCCGAGGACGCCCCGCGCGTCGGCCTCCCTCGCGCGCTGCTCTACTTCGAGCTTTACCCCTTCTGGAAGGCGTTCCTCAACGAGCTGGGCGCGCGCGTGGTCTTGTCCTCGCCGACCAACAAGCAGATTGTCCACGAGGGCGCCGAGCGTTCGGTGGCAGAGACCTGCTTCCCGCAGAAGGTCAATCTCGGCCACGTGCTCGACTTGCTGGAGAACAAGGAGATTGACTACCTCTTCCTGCCCAGTGTCATCAACCTGTCCTGCCCGGACGAGCGCATGACCGACAGCTTCGTCTGCCCTTACATCCAGAGCGTGCCCTATCACCTGAAGAGCGCGATCAACTTCGAGGACTATGACGTTGAGGTGCTGGAGCCTAAGATCTGGCTCGCTGAGGGCGAGAAGCACCGGGTGGACGCGCTGGCCGGGGTCGGCAAGAGGCTTGGCAAGAGCCGCCGCCAAGTCCGGCGCGCCCTACGCGTGGCCCAGGAAGCCCAGGACGAGTTCGAGCGCCGCATTGAGGAACGCGGGCGCGAGGTTCTCGAGAGCCTGCCCCCGGACCAGCGCGCTGTCGTCATCGTCAGCCGTTCCTACAACGGTTGCGATCCGGGCGCCAACCTTCAGATGCCGGAGAAGCTGCGCAAGATGGGCGTGCTCGCCATCCCCATGGATTTCCTGCCACTTGACGAGATCAGACTACCCACCGACTGGTTCAACATGTACTGGCGTTACGGCCAGAGGATCATGAGCGCGGGTGAGATCATTGCGCAGGACGACCGGCTGTTCGCGCTCTACCTGACCAACTTCGGTTGCGGGCCGGACTCGTTCATCATACACTTCTTCCGCGAGCGGATGGGTGCCAAGCCGGCGCTGATCATCGAGGTGGATGAACACTCCGCGGACGCCGGCATGATCACGCGCTGCGAGGCTTTCCTCGACTCGCTGGAGAGCACGCGGGGCCGCGCCTTCGCACCCGGTCGCTATCTACGGCCGCTTGGCATAGACGGGGATAGCCAGCGTATCATGCTCATCCCGAATATGAGTGACCATGCGTACGCGTTGGCCGCCGCCTTCGAGGCCTCCGGCATGCCCGCCGAGGTCCTGCCCGAGCCGGATCAGGAGACCCTTCTGTGGGGACGCCGCTACACCAGCGGCAAAGAGTGCTTCCCTGCCATCGTCACCACCGGCGACATGGTGAAGTTCACCAAGCGCCCCGAGTGGGACCCCGACAAGTACGCCTTCTTCATGGGCGGCTCCGGCGGGCCCTGCCGCTTCGGCCAGTACAACACCCTTCAGCGCATGGTCCTGGACGACATCGGCTACGAGGACGTGCCTATCTACGCCCCGCACCAGGGGGCGCAGTTCTTTGATGACCTCGGAATCGTGGGCCGCGATTTCCTGCGCAGGGGCTGGCGTGGCATGGTCGCGGTGGACCTGCTCTTCAAGGCATTGCTCGAAACCCGGCCCTACGAAGTCGAGCCAGGGGCCGCGGAAGCGGCCTACCAGGAGAGCTTGGACGAACTAATAGATACCATCCGCTCCCGCGGCAACATCGTCGCCTCGCTGCAGGCGGCCCGCGTGCGCTTTGACAAGGTGGCGGTGGACCGGTCAGAGCCGAAGCCTGTCGTCGGCTTGGCCGGGGAGTTCTACATCCGCGCCAACCGCTTCAGCAACCAGGACCTGATCAGCAAGATAGAGGACTTGGGCGGTGAGGTGTGGATGTCGCCGGTCTTCGAGTGGTTCCTCTACCGCAACTTCCGCCGCGCGATGCGCGCCGGGCTGCAGTCCGACTACAAGCTGGTGGTCAAGAACGCCATCGAGGACTGGGTCATGACCCGCGACGAACATGCCCTTACGAAGCCCTTCGAGGGCTACCTGCGCAACACGTACGAGCCGCCCACCCACGATGTGCTGAGGATGGCCGCGCCCTACGTGGACTCCAGCTTCGAGGGCGAGGCGATCATGACGGTGGGCAAGGCGGTGGACTTCATCGAGAAAGGTCTGCACGGCATCGTGGCGGTGATGCCCTTCACCTGCATGCCGGGGACGATCTCGTACGCCATCCTCAAGCGAACGCGTACCGACTACGGGGACTTCCCCTTCCTGAACATGGTCTACGACGGCGATGAGCAGGCAACGGATCAGACGCGGCTTGAAGCCTTCATGCACCAGGCCGCCGCGTTCATGAGGGAAAAGGGGGCGGTCGCGACAGAACCGGCCAGGGCGGGGCACTGAGGCTCAGGGGACGACCTTCGCAGGGCAGGCCACCCGTGCCGGGTACCGTCACGTCTCCCGCCAGCCGAGCGTCTCTTCAAGCTGGCGCGTTCGTTCCTCCCGGCCCTCGCGGATGAGTTCAGCGCCGTACCCAGCGGGGAACGCTCTGCCCCGGCGCTTAAGAATCTGCTCCCGCAGTTCATCACAGCGCTCCAGGGCATCCTGCCCGCGTTCGAGGTTCGTGCGGGCCCGTGGACTCAGCCACGCGTCCAACTCCGCCTTCAGTATGCGCCACTGGCCGTTGGGTAGCTTCGCACCGGGTATGCGTCCCTCGCGCAGCCAACGATAGAGCGTCCCGACGCTGACTTGCAGGTATTCAGCCGCCTGCTTGGCCGTCATGACAGGCGGTTGCTTGCTTGACATTGCTATCCACTCCTCGGCAGGCGTTCCTCGCGCTCCAGCACCCTCCGCGCTAGCGCCAGCGCCTCCTCGCGCGTCGAGACCTCGCCCTCGGCCTGCGCCTCGGCGATGTCGTCCAGCAACTCCCCTACGATGGGCCCCGGCTCGAGGCCAAGCGCCCGCATCAGGTCCCTCCCGTTGACCAGCCTCGGCATGTGCCGCTGTTCACGCTGCCAGCTCAGATAGCGCGTCAGCATGTCGTCAAGCATCTCCACCACGCGCCGACGATGCTCGAAGTCGCTGCCGGGCCCGCGGCAGGCGGCGCGGTCGGCCGCGGCCAACAGCATGAGGCCGACGCCGTAAGGTTCGGCTTTCCGCATGAGCCTGCGGATTGCGGTGAGGGTGATGGCCTCCTGCGGCGGCTTGCCCTCGGTGTCCTCCGCCCGGAGGCCGGCGTTGACCGCAGATGTAGCCTGGTCATCGTCGCGACGGCCTTTGTCACCTCGCCCGGCAGCGCCCACTGTCGCGCCATCCGCGACCAGATGCGCACACCCTCCTGCGCATGGCCAATGAAGCGGATACGACCGTCCTCCTCCACGCTCCGGCAGGCCGGCTTGCCCAGGTCATGCAGCAAGGCAGCCAGCCGCACCGCTGCGCGTCGGTGGTCATCGGCAAGATAGACGCGCAGCGCAGCCGCGGCGCCCGGGTAGATCCTCTCCGCCGCATTAATGGCCCGCTCGACCTCGTGCAGCGCGAGCAGGCTGTGCCCAAGCACATCGAGGTGGTGGTAGCCGCCCTGAGTGACACCGCGCATGGCGGCCAGCGGCGGAATGAACAGCTCCAGCACACCGACCTCCTCGGCCCTTTGAATCGCGTCCGCCGCATGAGGCGCTGCGAAGAGCTTGAGCATCTCCTGCCCAACCCGCTCGCCGGCGACCTCTTTGATGCGCGGGCCGCACTCCCGCACCCACTCAGCCGTCTCCTCCTCCAGCGCGAAGCCAAGCTCCGCCGTCAGCCGAAAAGCCCGCAGAGTCCTGAGGGGGTCGTCCTCCAAGCAGGTCCGCGCAGACGCGCGTACCACTCGGCGCGTGAGGTCCGCCACGCCGCCGGTCGGGTCAACCACGCTGTCGGCGCCTCGTATGTCCCAGGCGATGGCGTTGATGGTGAAGTCCCGCGCCCGCAGGTCATCCTCGATCGTGGGCGCTCGCAGTTCTGCGAAGTCAAGGAAGCCGGCCGGCGCGCCAGGCTCAACGATGACGCGGGCCGTCGGCATCTCCTCGTGCATCATCACCAGCCGGTAGCCCCGCTGGTCCGCGTAGGCCCAGGCCAGCTCGACCGCATCATGCCCAGCCAGGTCCCAGTCCCCAACCTCGCGGCCGAGGGCGACGTCCCGCACGGCTCCGCCAACCAGGTAGAGCGCCTGCCCCCACGAGCGCGCGAGCCCCGACAGCTCTCGGCGTGCCGCCTGTCTCAGCCAAGCGCTCTCAACCTTCGCGGCAAGCCTGGTCTTCATTGAGATGGACTCATCACCCAGGTTGGTCATGGTCCTCGGGGGGGAGCATCACGGCCTGGCGCAGCGCCGCTATCTGAGCGCGCCTCAGAGGGACAACCTCACCCAGCGACAGCTCGCCGAGGCGCAGCGGCCCCATCGCCACCCGCCGCAGCCGTCGCACCGGGTACCCTATCGCCGCACACATCCTGCGCACCTGACGGTTGCGCCCCTCATGCAGCACGATCCTCAGCCGGCTCTCACCCTCGCCCGTGTGCAGCAGTTGGGCCTCAGCCGGCTGCGCGCGCCCGCCCTCGAGGCGCACACCGGAGCGCAGCTTC
Organism: Candidatus Zipacnadia bacterium; assembly: GCA_029820045.1. Lineage (GTDB taxonomy): Bacteria > Armatimonadota > Zipacnadia > Zipacnadales > UBA5352 > JALGVE01. The sequence continues at coordinate 7,909 of JALGVE010000026.1, forward strand.
CTGAGCGCGGACTCGCTCGGCGTTCCCTCGACGTCAGCGACGTACTCGCGAGGCACATGGTAGCTCGGGTGCGTCAGGCGCTGAGTAAGCTCGCCATCGTCGGTGAAAAGCAGCAGACCGCTGGTGTCCTCGTCCAGCCGCCCCACGGGGTACACTCGCCGTCGCAGCTTCGCCGGCAGCAGTTCCATCACCGTCGGTCGGCCGTGCGGATCGCTACGCGTTGTCACATAGCCAGGGGGCTTGTTGAGGAGGAGGTACACATGGTCCGTCGGCAGGCTGATGGGCCTACCATCAACGCGGATGTCGTCATCGGGCTTCGCACGCGCGCCTAGCTTCGTGACGACTTCGCCGTTGACACTGACACGGCCCTCACGAATGAACTGCTCACATTTGCGCCGACTGCCTACCCCGGCGCGCGCCATGAGCTTCTGAAGTCGCTGCATGTATCAGCGCCCCTATCGCCAGCGCTACCGTGGTCAGCATCACCGCAAGCATCCACGGCGTGCTGAGGACCTTCGCCCAGAGGGACTGCGCCACGTCCTCGACCGCTTTGACGGCCACGGACCGCCATCGTCCGTCGGGCATGGGCACCTGAAGTTGGCCGACTATCTCGCCCGCCTTCACCGGGGCCTCGCACCACTCGTTCACCAGTCTCGGCTCAGTCGGTCGCTCGGTGCGCGGCAGCACTGCCACAACGTCCTCGACCGCGCTCGCCTCGACGGTGTCCACCACCCCCCCACGCACCTCAAGCGTGGCCCGTGTCACATCCTTCGCTATCAGCGCCACCTTGTAGAAGGACGCAAATCCGTATTCGAGCAGACTGCGCGCGTCTGTCCAGGCGTCCGTGGACCCGAGCACGACACAGATGAGGCGCCAGCCGTCCCGGGTGGCGCTCGCCGCCAGGCACCTGCCGGCCTCGCGCGTGTACCCGGTCTTGATGCCGTCGCACTCCTGCCACTGCGCCAGCAGACGGTTGCGATTGCGCAGCAGCCGATTGTAGGGTCTCCCCGGCCACGGCACCACCGCCTTCTGCATGCGCACGATGGGCCGCAGCTCTGCGCGTCCCATCGCCTGAATCGCAAGCAGCGACAGGTCGCGCGCCGTGGAGTAGTGGTCGGAATTGTGCAAGCCGGTGGGGTTGGTGAAGTGAGTATCCCTCATGCCGAGCTGCGCCGCACGTTCGTTCATCTTCTGCACAAAGGCTTCGACAGATCCCGCTACCGTCTCCGCGCAGGCCATGCTGGCGTCGTTGGCCGAGTTGAGCAGCATACCCATCAGCAGGTGTTGCAGCCTCAGCTTCTCTCCCGCCGCCAGGTTCATCGTGGTCTCGCCCACGGCGGCGGCACGCTTGCTCACTACGACCTCGCCCTCGAGGTTCCCGTGCTCCGCTACGAGCAGGGCGGTCATCATCTTGGTGAGGCTGGCAGGGTAGCTGCGCTTGCCGCCGTTGTAATCGTAGAGGATCTGTCGAGTGCCGGGGTCTATCAGCACCGCCGCCCTGGCGGCCAGGGAGGGGGGCTGCGCGGCCGGAGCCACCAGCACGCGTAGCAGCAGACAGAGCGACAGCACGCCTGCCCTGCAAGCGGCGGGGCCGGGCCGGAAGGCGGCTATTGCTCCTCGTCGGAGGCTGATGGCGGTTGCGCCTCCTCTGCCTCTGTTTCCTCAAGCTGCAGGCCACGCACCGGCGCTCCCAGCGCGCCAGCCGTGGTCCGCTCAGCTTCGGGCAGGTTGGGTAGTTCGCTCAAGTCGTGGAGGCCGAACGTTGAAAGAAACTGCGGCGTGGTTGCCAGCAGGAACGGTCGCCCAGGCGCCTGTTTGCGGCCTGTGATCGCTATGAGGCCTTTCTCCAGCAAGCTGTTGATGACGCCGCTGGAGTCCACGCCCCGCACCTGGTCAATCTCCGGCCTGGTGATGGGCTGGCGATAGGCGATGATAGCAAGCGTCTCCAGCGCCTGCCGGGACAGCCGCTCGGGCGTGGGCTCTCGTAGGCGTTGCACGTAGTCGGCGTACCTGGGTCGCGTAGCAAGTTGAAAGCCGCCCGCCAGCCGCACTATCTGCAGGCCGGTGTCCTCGAGGCGCTCGCTGAGCTGCTCCACCAGCTCCATCACCTGTTCGTCGCTGACCTGCAGCACCGACGCGAGCAGGTTCACGTCGCACGGCTCGTCAGCGACGAACAGCACTGCGTGCAGCGCCTTGACCTTTTCAGTATGCTCTTCGCTCACCCGTCATGGTCTCCCTGGGGGCTTGCGTTCTCGTCCGCGTCCGCCAGGCGCAGCCGGATACGGCCGAAGGCCCGCTCCTGGCTCACCCGCAGTTGCCCTCGGCGTATCAGCTCCAGCACTGCCAGGAAGGTCACAATGATGAACAGCCGCGTCGTGCGCAACGGCACCAGCTCGTCAAAGAAAGCTTCACGGCTCCCTTGAGCGTTAAGCTGCTCAATAATCTGCACTATCCTGTCCGCAACGCTGATCTCGTCGCGCTCGATGGTGGCCGGCGGCAGCTCCTGGGCGCGCGCCAGCATCTCCTGCATCGCCGCCACTATGTCGAAGACCGAGACCTCATCCAGGGGCACGATCCCGGCGCCGATGGCCTCGTCCGGCACCAACGGGCGCAGGTAGATTCGCTGCCTGGCCTCGCGCGCGCTGTCGAGTATCTCGGCTGCCTCCTTGAAGGTCCGGTATTCGGCCAGCCGCCGCGCGAGCTCGATCGTTGGGTCCTCAGTCGGCTCCTCGTCAACCTGGTGCGCTTCCTCGCGCGGCAGCAGGCTTCGGGACTTGACCAGCAGGAGCGTGGCCGCCATGACGATGAACTCCCCGGCCACCTCCATGTTTATCTCTTGCATGGTTCGCAAGTAACCGAGAAACTGATCGGTTATCCCGACGATGCTGACCTCGGAGGCCTCGATCTCCTCGCGCCTGACCAGGTGGACCAGGAGGTCCAGCGGCCCTTCGAAGATCTCGATCCTCACGGGGTAGCCGCGGAAGAACTCAAGCTGTCCGTCCTGCACCTGCGCTTGCACGGCAGGCGTTCACTCGCTCTCCGCTGCCACGATCACAGTGTTGTCAGCCGCCAGCATGCGCAGCGTCATTTCCGGCCGAACGGCCCGCGCACCTTGCACACATACGCCTCGGCCCAGCAACGAGTCCGTCAGCCCTCCCTCCGCATTCGCCACTGAGCAGCCCTCGTCTAACATGCTGTTGGCGATCCGGCTGCGCACGATCTCGCACTCCGCGCACAGGGAGACGTTGGGCCCAAGCTCGCTCTCCTTGACGAGGCAGTCCTCCCCGATCAGGCACGGACCCATGATGTGCGAGCCTATCACCTTGGCGCCTGACCCGACCTGCACGTGTCCCTCTACCCTCGAGTCGCCATCCACCTCCCCATCAATCCTCCGCTCGATGCGACGCAAATAGAAGGCGTTCGCGCTGAGCAGTGACTCCGGCGAGCCGGCGTCCGCCCAGAAGCCCTGGGTCTCGTGGTAGCTAACCCGGCCTCTCTGTGCCAACAGGTCAATCGCATCGGTTATCTCAAGCTCACCGCGCTTGGAGGGCTCGGTGTTCTCGATGGCGTCGAAGATCTCCGGCCCGAAGCCGTAGACGCCGACGATTGCGAGATTGCTCGGCGGCTCGGCAGGCTTCTCCACCAGCTTCACCACGCGGTCTCCCTCAACGACGGCGACCCCGAACTGCCGCGGGTCCTCCACTCGCTTGACGATCAGGCTCCCCTGCACGTGCGAATCCGCGAAGCCGGAGACGAACTCTGTAACACCGTCGCCCAGCAGGTCATCGCCGAGGTAGACGATGAACCGCTCCCCCTCGACCTCAGCTCGCGCGCACCGTACCGCATCCGCCAGACCTCGCGGCGGATACTGAACCACGTACTCCGCCCTCATCCCCCAACGCGACCCGTCGCCGACGAACTCCTTGAGATGCTCTCCCTGGCGTCCGACGACGAACACTGCTCCCTCGATCCCCGCCTCGGCCAGGGCCTCCAGCACGTGGTCGAGTACGGCTCGCCCCGCCACGGGCATGAGGTGCTTGGGCCGGGCGAAGGTCAGGGGCTGAACTCGCGTGCCCTCACCGGCGCACAGTACTACTGCCTTCATCCACGAGCACCTCCCGAGCTTCGTGCGCGTTTCAAAGGTGCATCACCTCGCGCACTTCGCGCATGGTCTCCGCCGCGACCGCTTGCGCTCGCTCCGCGCCGTCGGCCAGTACGGCCCGGACGTGATCGAGGTTGTCAGCTAGCTCGGCGCGCCGCTGCATGACTGGCTCCATGGTCTCCAACAGGCGCTCCGTGACCTCGGCCTTGCACGCCACGCAGCCAAGCTCGCCGGACTCACATTCCTCGCGAATCTCCTCTACCCGGCTCTCTTCATTGTATATCTGCTGATAGGCGAACACCGCGCACTTGTCCGGGTGTCCGGCATCACCCATGCGCAGCTTCTCGGGGTCCGTGAACATGGTCTTGATCTTCTGCGTGATCTCGTCGGGCGTGTCAGAGAGGTTGATGGCATTGTCATAGGTCTTGCTCATCTTGCGCCCGTCCACGCCGGGCACGGCCGGGAACTCGGCGAGCAGCGCCTGCGGCTCCGGGAAGACCTCGCCGTAGAAGTTGTTGAAGCGCCGCGCGATCTCCCGCGATAGCTCAAGATGCGGAAGCTGATCCTCGCCCACCGGCACCACGTTCGCCTTGTAGATGATGATGTCCGCCGCCTGCAGCACCGGATAGCCCAGCAGCCCGTAGCCCGGCGAGCCCTCGTCGCCGAGCTGCTGAAGGCGGTCCTTGTAGGTGGGACATCGCTCCAACCACGACACCGGAGTGATCATGCTCAGCAGCAGATGAAGCTCCGCGTGCTCCATTACATCCGACTGCACGAAGAGCACACTGCGCTCGGGGTCCAGCCCCGAGGCCAGCCAGTCAATGGCAAGCTGCTCGATCAGGAAGGGCAGGTCGCTGGTCTCCTCGTACTCGGTGGTCAGCGCGTGCCAGTCGGCTATCTCAAAGAAGCACTCATAGTCATCCTGAAGCGCCCTCCAGTTGCGCAGCGTCCCCTCATAGTGCCCAATGTGCAGCAGCCCCGAGGGGCGATGGCCGCTCAGGATACGACCCTTCTTCGCCATCAGCATCACTCCCGGCTCTCAGTAGAGCGAATACCCGGTCAGCAAGCTGGCAAGTAACCTCACGGGTGTCCAGATCAGGGCCCTGCCCAGCGGCCTGATGAAGATGATTGCCATCAGTAGTATCATGCCCCACCGGGCTGAAAACTCGTCAAAGCGCCGGGCCTTGTCGGCCGGCAGCAGTCCGGACAGTACTGCCGCGCCATCGAGCGGCCCCACGGGCAATAGATTGAAGAACGCCAGTATCAGGTTCAGGATGACGATGAGTGCCAGCGGCAGAGCATAGGCCCCGGCCAGCCCCAACCGCAGCGGGATCGCGAACACCACGGCGGTGATGAGGTTGGCGAGCGCGCCCCACAGGGCCACCATGATCCCGTCCCGCCGCGGGTTCCTGAACATCCGCGGATTGATCTCCACCGGCTTGCCCCAGCCGATGCCGAAGAGCAGTATCATGGTTGTCCCGATCGGATCGTAGTGGTCTATCGGGTTCAGCGAGATACGCCCCTGACTGCGCGGAGTCGGGTCGCCTGCCGCGTCGGCCCGCTTGGCATGCGCGAACTCGTGGACGGTCAGCGCAATGGCGATCGCGATGAGCCAGCTCAGCACAAAGGGAAGCTTGCTCTCCAGGCTTCCGTGCGACAGCAGCACATCCAACAGCATCGCGGCCTCAGCTCACCTTTCGCCGGTCCCCCGGCCAGCACCCAGTATACGGCCCGCCTCCCGGAGTTGGTCATCCCTGTGCGCGTCTCGGTCAATCTTCGCAGCCAGCGCCGCTCTCAGGGCCTCCGCGAAGTCCGGCCCCGGCTCATAGCCCGCCGCGATCAAGTCCGCGCCATCAATGTCAGCCGTCATCGAACGAAGCTCTCGCCAGTAGCGTTCCAACCGCTGGTGAGCCTCATCTAACACCGCCACCCAGCAGGCCAGGGCCCCGGCCGCCCCGATTCCCTCGAGCGCGAAGTAAAGCTCGCTGTCGGGGTCCTCGGTGGTCAGCACCGGTGGCGGGTCCGAAGCAAGCTGGGCCGCCTGGCTCAGGTCCTTTCGCTCCGCAGCGTCCAGCATCAACCGCTCGCCCAACTCATCCGCGTCCATCCCTGCCTCGCCGGCGTAAAGCCCCAGGCAGACTGAGATGGGCCGTGCCTCCTCAAGCTCTATCCTCAGGGCCTGCGCAGCGAGGGGCAGTCGCCGCGCTCGCTCTATCGCACTCCGCCCTGCTGGTGGCAAGTCCATGGCTTCCAGCAGATGCAGCTCCTGGAGGGCGGCGAGGGCGTCACTTGGCCCCTCAAGAAAGATCGTTCGCAACTCGTGCCGCAGCCGCGCCCCGGATAGCGTACTCAGGGCCTGTTCGCCTGCGGCCCGCAGAAGCAGGTCCTTCGTGTGGGGCTCAAGCTCGAAGCCGAGGCGCCGCCGGAACCGCACCGCCCGCAGCATCCGGGTCGGGTCCTCCTGGAAGCTTCGATCGTGCAGTACGCGAAGCAGACTCGCCGCCAGGTCTGCCCGTCCCCCGTGCGGGTCAATCAGCTCGCCGAACTGCCGCGGGGCCAGCGCCAGCGCCATCGCGTTCACAGTGAAGTCCCGGCGCCGGAGGTCGTCCTCCAGTGGGGCCGGCGACACGACGGGCAGCGCACCCGGCTCCGGATAGGTCTCCGTGCGCGTGTGAGCCACGTCAACCTCGCGCCCATCATCAAGGACAACGGTCGCCGTGAGGAAGTCCGTGGTCTTCTTGATCCGGCCGCCGAACTCCTGCACAAGGCCCGCGGCCACCACCTCGACGGAACCCTCCACGGCCAGGTCGGTGTCGGGCGAAGCCCGCCCCAGGAGCAGGTCACGCACCGGACCGCCCACCAGGTATGCCTTCGCTCCCGCCTGCTCCGCGACCTCGCCCAGCCGCCGCAGCCACGCCTGCTCCTCGTTGCTCAGGCGCCCTTCAAGCGGCAGCCGCCTCACTGCTCTCCCCTCTCTCCCGCCCTACCTCAGATGCTCGGGGATAACGTCGTGCCTGACCAGGTCCTCGAGGGTCTCGCGCTCGACGATGACGTGGTCCGCGCCTCCAGAGCATAGGACTACGGGCGGTCGCAGGAACTGATTGTAGTTCGACGCCATCGCGTAGTTGTATGCGCCCGTGCAAAAGACGGCGAGCAGGTCGCCCGCCTCGACGGGCTGGACCAGCGTATCATCTATCAGCGTATCGGTCTCACAGTGCTTGCCAGCCACGCGCACCCACTGCGTCGCCTCCTGGTCGGCCTTGTTGGCGACGATGGCCTCGTAGACGGCTCCGTAGAGCGCCGGCCGCGGGTTGTCCGAAAGCCCCCCGTCAACCGAAACGTAGGTGCGAATGCCGGGTATCTCCTTGACCACGCCGACGGTGTAGACAGTTACTCCGGCCTCGCCCACGATGGAGCGACCGGGCTCCAGAATCAACCGCGGTTCGGGCAGGGCGTAGTCAGACAGGTTCTCTTGCAGCGTCGAACACATCGCCTCCGCCAACTCAGCAATGGAGGGCGGATCATCATCCTCGGTGTAGCGGACGCCCAACCCTCCGCCCAGGTCCAGGTCCTCGGCGACAAAGCCATCTCGGTCGCGCAGCTCAGCCAGGAACTCCAGCATCAGGTCAATAGCGCGCTCGAAGCCCACAACGTCAAGCAGTTGCGAGCCGATATGGCAGTGTATCCCGCGCAGCCGCAGGCGCGGTAGCTCGAGCGCTCGTTGGACGCCCTTCTCCGCCTCGCCGCTGTAGATGCCCAGCCCGAACTTGCTGTCCACCTGCCCGGTCTGGATCTTCTCCTGCGTGTGTGTGTCAACTCCGGGCCGCACGCGAATGAGGATGTCGGCGTGGGTGCCCATCTCCTGGGCGATCGCGTTCAGGTGCTCAAGCTCTATGAGGCTGTCCACGACGATTCGCCCCACGCCTGCGTCGAGCGCGCGCCGCATCTCTGACTCAGACTTGAAGTTCCCGTGCAGCTTTATGCGCCCGGGTGGGAAGCCTGCCTCCAGAGCCGTGTACAGCTCACCCTCGGACGCCACATCCAGGCCCATCCCCTCCTGCTCCATCACGCGGCAGATGGCGACGGTCAGCAGCGCCTTGCCCGCGTATGCCACCTCAACTTGAGGGTAGCGGGCCTCGAACTCCCGGTGGTACTGGCGGCAGCGATCCCGGACGACCTCCTCATCCAGCAGATACATAGGCGTGCCGTGCCGCGCCGCGAGTTCGACTACGTCGCACCCTCCCACAACGAGATGACCAGCCTCATTGACTATCTTCATCGCGTTCTCGGACATGCCTGAGTGACCCTTCTTGGGTATTTCGCGTGTGGCGGTTGCAGCCTCGCCGCTCGACCCGCAGCGTGCGCGCGTCCCATCTGCTAGTAGCAAACCAGCCCCAAAGAGATTGGGGCTGGGTGACCTTCTTACGCTAACTCCGCCCTGAGGCGGTCGGCCATATGTGAGCCTAGAACTTGTTCGAGGTGATGCGTATCTGCCCGCTGTCGGGATTGACGGTCACGGTCACGTCCAGGGTGTCCGCGATGAATTGCAGCGGCACCATGGTGCGTCCGCGCTTGATATATGGCGCCACCTGCACCTGCCTCGCCTGCCGGTTCACATAAAGCGTCGGGTCCCCGATCTGCAGGCGGACGCTGATGTCAGCATTGGCCGCCCACACTTTCTTCTGGATCGGGAACCAGTAGAGCACACCATCGGTGTGCTCGAAGATCTCGCGCAGCGGTGCAATGGAGATGCCATCCTTCAACTCCGGTTGTGCCCTGAGCTGCAGGACTTCATCGTCAAAGACTATCTGTATGTCCTCGAAGGGCGTAGCGGCGACCGGCGCTATCTCCGCCCCGCTCGCCGTGCTGAGTCGTCGGTCCGCAGGGATCCCCGCATCTGCCGCCGCTGCCGGCAGCACCGCGACCTCCTCGCCAGCCTTGGCCCCTTCCAGCAAAGCCGGCCTCGTCGTGCGCTGCTCGAAGTGCGCGACCGTGGAGCCCAGTCCCTCGCTATCCGGCATCTTCACCATGATGGCGTCAGCCTGGGCGGCGAGCGCGGCGCTCAGCACCGGAGGCTCCGGCAATACTTCCTTAGCCACCGCTGGCGCGGTCGTTCGCTGCGCGGGAGCGCTGTAGCTGTCCGGCGTTATCGCCAGCGCGGGCGAGAGCCGGGCCCATCCGTCGGCATCAGTATTGGCAACCCCCGCAATCAGACTGGATTCGAGCCCTGACCGCGGGACCGTGATGCGCGGCGCCATCCCCAGAGCCGCGATCTCAGGCCCGACCGGCCCGACTGTCCTGCGACCCACTTCAGTAGACACCGCGCTGCGCATGAGCATCGGCGTCAGTTGGCGCGGCGTAGTGACTCTGGGCTGGACGTCGAGCGCCGCGTGCATTGTGCCATCGAACTCAAGGCAAGCCTCGGCGGTATGCCGCGGTAGTGCCGCAGATCCGGGAAGTGACTCCTCCGCCGGCCCCGGGGGCAGTTGCGTCCTCGGCAGCGCCGCCAGCATCGTGCGCGGCGCGGAAGTGCGCGGCCGGTCGCTTGAGTTCGTCGCCGCCGGCACATACCCGACGGTGCTCAGCGAAACCACGCTCTCCGCGCGCTGCACCTGGCGCGATGCGCTCATCGCCGAGGACTCACCTATGCCGAACTGCGTCCGGGTCAGGGCCGGCTGCGCACCGGCGCCTTCCTGGGGCTCAAGTATCTGTGGAGGCGGCCCTGCGATGGTCGTATCCGAGGCCGTAGTTGTCGGCGGCGTCAGAGCGCCGGCCCCCGCGCTGGTCATCGCATGGTTCTCCACGAAGACCGTGACTTCCGCAGACCGTGCGACGTTATCCGAAGCGTCCCACGCCTCCGCCATGAGCACGTGAGGTCCGTCCCCGGACTTGGTGGTGTCCCAGCTCGCCACGTGAGGGGGGGCGTTACCTATCATCGTGTGGAACTGCCCGTCCACGTAGAAGTTGACCCACTTGACGCCCACGTTGTCGGTGGCCTCCGCCCGCACCTCGATCTCACCGGATACGTGGGCCCCCTGGGCGGGGTAGTAGATACTGATGACCGGCGGGACGCGGTCACGACCCGGGCCCGCGTCGGCTCTCGCTGTGGTCACAATGATCTCGGCCGACCCGGCCTCGCCTGCGGAGTCTATTGCCTTTACGGTTATCGTGTGTTTGCTGCCGCTGGAGAATGAGAAGTCCCAGTTAAGGGATTGCACACCCTTGAGCCTTGGAGACACCAGGTCCCACTTGCGCTCGGCACGGCCATCAATGAAGAGGTCCAGCCGCACGATGGGTTTGTCCGAATTGCTGCTGAAAGCCACAGTGATATCTATGTCGCCCGACACCACGTCGCCGTGGCGTGGGTGCGTGATATTCACCGAGGGTGCAGCCACCGCCCCAACTACCATGGCCATCACAGCTAGCGCTGTAAGCATGCTGTATGACAGTGACCGTAGCCTCTCCATGCTCGGTCCCCTCCCTAGGCGTCCCATGTTTGCGCCAATCACTAGGGCTAATCTATGCAAGCACACGACCTCCGGCCTGACACATGAAGTATCCCCCCCCTGCCCGTTACCAGGCCCCGTCAGGTCTGAGATCCGCGCTATTCGAATGCTGGCTTTCCCTCTCAAACTTGAGCGGACGTTAGCACAATCATGGCTAAGAGTCAAGCTGGCTATGCGCGGCGGCAGGAGCATCGGTTTTCTTACCGGTGGGGCCGACATTCTTGTCGGCCAGTTCCGCGCGGTCAGACAGCATAGCGCGACAGGAATGTCGCGCCTCCTGATAGGGCAGGCATCTGCGCTCAAGCGACATCGCCCGAAAGCCCCCAAATGCGGGCCTTTCTCAACCGGAGGAAAACCTGCATGCACGCCCCGCAGCCAAGACCGATGCTCCTGGCGCGGCGCCACACAGCCGCCCTCAGGTCTTCCGCTCCTTCGTCTTGGCTGCCGGGAACAGGATGTTGTTGAGAATAAGGCGGTAGCCGGGCGAGTGCCTGTGCAGCGCGAGGTCCGTCGGCTGCTCCCCGATGATGTGCGCGTAGTCCTCCGGATCGTGCCCGGCCAGGAAGGTGAAAGTGCCCTCCCCGTAGTTCCCGTGGATGTACTTCACCTTGTTCGCCCCTGGGAAGTCGCCCATCACCACCACGCTGTCCTTGAGGCAATCCCGGCGGAACGCCGTGGTCTGACCCAGGAAGTCCGGGACCTCTCCCACGTGGCACTGCGTCAGCATGGTCGGGATGGGGTCCTGTTTGGCCGAAAACTCGAAGAGCTGGAAGACCTCCCCCTGAGACACGAACGCCGTCGGCCCAGGGGACACATCAATGTCGGCAATCTCAGGACTCATCGGGTCCGTGATGAGGTGGAAGTTCTTGAAGGCCATGGTCGGCTCGAATTCCAGCTTCTCCTGGGCGGCCGGCTCCATCGGCGTGCCGTCAATCGGCGCGCAGACGATGTCAACGCCCTGCGAGGCAAGCGCGATGTCCAGCGTGTCTGTCGCACAGCACATCGCGAACAGGAACTTGCCTTTCGCGACCCACTGGGCAATCGCGGCGGCGACCGCCTTCTTGCACGCCTGCACGCTGGGAAAGCCCAGCTCCTCGGCGGCCCTCCGCGACTCGATCACCTGGCGCCGATACCAGGGCTCGTTGGCGAAGCTGGAGAAGAACTTGCCGTAGTTGCCGGTGAAGTCCTCGTGGTGAAGGTGCAACCAGTCATAGTCACGCAGGCCGTCGCGCATAATCTCGCGGTCCCAGACCTTGTCGTACTCTATCTGCGCATAGGTAAGCGCCAGCGTCACCGCGTCATCCCACGGCTCCGTGTACTCCGGCGTGTAGACCGCGACCTTGGGGGCCTTGCTCAGGTGGATGCGCTGCATGTTCTCGGCGGCGATAGTGGCGAAGATCCCCTGGGTGTCGGCCTCGCTGACAGGCTCGACGCTCACGTCCATCTCGGCCGCGTGCGCGCGCACGTCAGGCCGGTCCGGCAGGAGGAAGGAGCCGTAGCGGTAGTTGAGCAGCCACTCGCACTCGTAGACGCGCGGCTCCTCCAGGCACCAGTAGGTCAGCCCGTAGGCGCGCAGATGGTCCGTCTGCGTCCGGTCCATCGGCACGAGCAGATGCTGAGCCGCCGCCGGCATGTCTGCGAGAGCGAGCAGCACTCCGGCAGTCAGTAGATAGACGATGCGATTGTGCAGGGCAGCCAGGTTCCTCACGCTGCACCTCTGCCTGTGCTTTTCGCGCTGGCCGGTGCCCAGACCTGCATCAGGTCGGGGATGTTAGGCTTAGAGGAAGGGAGTGTCGCGCGTCCCGTCGAAGTTTTCATGGCAGTGACGTTCGCACCAGTCGCGAGGGAAGCAGAGGTAGGCACGGCATGGAAGGCAACACGCTCTACTACGGCGACAACCTGGACATCCTGCGGCGGTACATCCCCGACGAGAGCGTGGACCTCATCTACCTCGACCCGCCCTTCAACTCCCAGCAGGCCTACAACGTGATCTTCGAGGAGGACAACGGCACCGGCTCCGCCTCCCAGATAGAGGCATTCGACGACACCTGGCACTGGACCACCGAGGCGATGGACGCCTACGAGCAGGTTCTCGACCACGGCGGCCAACCCGCCGAGACCATGCGCGCCTTCCGTGCGATGCTCGACGACACGGACATGATGGCATATCTCGCGATGATGGCCCCGCGCCTTATCGAGCTGCGCCGCGTGCTCAAGGAGACCGGCTCGATCTACCTGCACTGCGACCCGACGGCCAGCCATTACTTGAAGGTGCTGATGGACGGTATCTTCGACGGGCGGAACTTTCTAAACGAAATAATCTGGCGGTACGAAGGTCCGCAGTCTCCTAGCCCAACACGCTTCGCAACCAAGCACGACGTGTGCTTGCGATACGCCAGGGACGCCCGCGAAGTATACGCCGGGGAACTCTACCACCTGGAACCCGTTGCGGCAGAGGACCTGCGCCGCCGCTACCGCAAGGACGAAGACGGAAGGTATTTCTACACGACCCCAAAGGGCGACTACACCGATGAGAGCATTCAGCGACTGGAGCAAGAAGGGCGCGTCTTGCGAACGCGAACTGGAAAGGTCCGCATCAAGTACTTTCTCACCAGGGACGAGGCAGGCAACGTCGTCAGGAGAAAGAAGCTCGCCGACGTGTGGGACGACATCCCCTCGTTGGGCCTCGCGGCGCAGGCGGAAGAGAAACTCGGTTACCCAACCCAGAAGCCCGAGGCCCTCCTTGAGCGCATCATCGAGGCCTCCAGCAACGAGGGCGACCTCGTGCTGGACCCCTTCTGCGGCTGCGGCACCACCATCGCCGTCGCCCACCGCCTCAAGCGTCGCTGGATCGGCATTGACATCACCCATATCGCGGTCAATCTCATGAAGACGCGCCTGCGCGACACCTTCGGCGAAGAGGTCGAGAGCGAGTACGAGGTCATCGGCGAGCCCACCGACCTGGCCGGCGCGCGGCAGCTTGCCGGGGAGGACCGCCTCCAGTTCGAGTCCTGGGCCCTGGGCCTGGTGGGAGCGCGCCAGACCCAGAAGAAGCCCGGCGCCGACCGGGGCATTGACGGCCGCCTCTACTTCCACGACGCCTCGGTGGACAGCCCCACGCGCCAGATCATCCTCTCGGTCAAGTCCGGCGGCGTGGGCGTTTCGTTCGTGCGCGACCTGCGCGGGGTTGTGGACCGCGAGGAGGCCGCGCTGGGCGTGCTCATCACCCTGGAGCCACCGACGAAGCCGATGGTCAAGGAGGCGGCCTCCGGCGGCTTCTACCACCCGCCGCACGACCCGGACAAGAAGTATCCGAAGATACAGATACTCACCATCGAGGATCTGCTGGAGGGCGCGAAGATAGACTGCCCGTATGCGTACCGCGCCTCGGCGACCTTCAAGCGGGCGCCCAGGGCCAAGCGGGCGAAGGCCAAGAACCAGAAGATGAACCTGGACGAGTAGAGGGCGGCGTGCCGGGGCATCAGCGCCGTGCAGGCGAGGGCGCCTGCACTACCATCCCGAGTTAGCGCCGCTATGGTAGGACAGGCGCCCTCGCCTGTCCGAATGGCCGCGACGGGAGGACACGCCAAGGCCGCAGGCTGGAAGCCTGCGCCACGATAGGGACAAGGCACCACGGGCGGCGGGCGTTTCCGCACAGGCTCTCTAGCTTGAGCCAGGTCGTCGGACATGGGCCGTCAGTTCCCTCGTGCTCGGCGGCCTGCGCAGCGGCTCCGTACGACACGACAATGGCACCGCCGCTATGGTAGGACAGGCGCCCTCGCCTGTCCGAATGGCCGCGACGCGAGGACACGCCAAGGCCGCAGGCTCGAAGCCCCCGCCACGAACAACCTCTCAGTTCGTCCGCAGGCTGATCACGGTCGCCGAGTGCGCCGGGAAGGTGTACTCGAAGCTGTCCCCCGCAACCTCGATCTCTGCCGCGCTGATGCTCACCGCCTCCGGCAAGTGCTCGCTCCCCGCCGCCCGTTCGCTCTCGCCGCACAGGAGGGCCACCTCCGCCGACTGCACCGGGCCGATGCCCGCCAGGCTTATCTCCGCCCGTAGATCGTCGGTGCGATGCCGGTTCACGACCGCGAGCGCCAGCCGGTCCCCCTCCTCGTTCATGGTCGCGCTCGCGTCAAGGTACGGGACCTCCGATAGCGCCGGGATGTTCCCGAACTCCGCCGCGTCGAAGGTCGGTGCCTCACACTCGCAGCCCACGACCACCGGTAGACATCGCCCAGCGTAGAGCTTGAACGCATGATACAGCGGCGTCCCCCACACGCCGGTTGACGAGGTCGCGATGGCCGGCAGCACGTTCACGAGCTGCGCCAGGTTCGCCATGGTCACGGAATCGGCCAGCCGGTGCAGCGCGTTGAACACGCCCGCCGCGAACACGGCATCGCGCAGCTCATACCTCTCCGCAATCCCCTCTGAGGCGCCGGCTTGCAGCCAGACGTTCCACTCGTCGAAGGCGATCTTGACCTGGTTGTCCGGTCCCAGCGCCTCATCAATCGTCTCCCGCACCATGCGCAGCCGCGACTCGATGTCCACCGGCGCGGCAACGATTGCCGCGTACTGCTTCTCGCGCTGCTCATCATCGCGCGTATGCGGCACGTAGCGATGCACCGACAGGTAGTCCATCTTGTCTCCCACTATCTCCAGAACGGTGCGGTTCCACTCAGGCAATTGCACCGGGTCGGCGCCCACGGCGATGAGCTTGATGCTCGGGTCCTGCTCGCGCATCTTTTCCGCGAACTCCAGGAAGAGGCGGCCGTACTCGTCGGCGGGGACATTCCCAATCTCCCAGCCGCCGTAGGTCTCATTGCCAATGCCCCAGTACCTGACCCCGTACGGCTGCGGGTGGCCGCCCTCCGCGCGCCGGTCACCCCACTGGGTCCCGGGCGACCCGTTGCAGTATTGCACCCAGGCCGCGGCGTCCTCCGCGCTCGCCGAGCCGGTGTTGACGCAGATGTAGGGCTCCGCGCCGACGACCCCGCACCACTCCATGAACTCGTCAGTGCCGAAGTCGTTAGGCTCGTACTGCTGCCATGCCGCGTCGAACACAACGGGCCGGCTGTCCCGCTCGCCGATGCCGTCCCGCCACTGATAAGCATCCGCAAAGCAGCCTCCAGGCCAGCGCACGATGGGCGCCTCAATCGCCCGGGTCAACTCCACCACTTCCGGCCTGAATCCGCCGCCTTGGCGCGTGACCTTGGGCATCAGGCTCGGAGCGTGCACCCACAGTTCTCCCTCGCCGCGTCCGCCGGTAAGCAGCCTGGCGTCCGCGGCATCCCAGCGAGCCGTCAACTCGAGGTCCCAGTGCTCCCATTGCTCGCCTGGCGCGGGCCGGCGCACCCTCTCTCCGCCCAGAGACACTTCTACCTCTCGCAGCGCGCCCTCCGAACGCACCCACACCTGCAGGCTGTAGGTGGCGCCCGCCCGCAGCGCAAGCCCCGGTTGCGCCACACCGTGCATCCTATCGTCGTCGCGCAGCACGCGCATCCGCAGACAGGGCACACCACTGCCCGCCTGCGTCTCGTCTACAGAGACCACCAACTGTGGATCGCGAGCCACGGGCAGCGTCCATGGGTCCGGCAGTCCGTCACAGTTGCTGTCTGCGCCGACGAACTTGCGTGATTTGAGCATCTCGCCCCAGATGCCATCATTGATGCACCGGCCCAGGTGCTCGATGAAGTGCCCGTAGAGGTTGCGGTCCACCATGCCCAGTCGCCTGGACGCATCAACGGCTATTCTTGCGGTCGCCACGCCTGTCATCTCCCTCTTGCCCGGTCATCGCCTGGCTCGGCCTGAAGCGCCGCCGGATGCCACGACGGCACGCCACGAGTCACGGTCAGCGCGTAGACCGCCGTCGCCCCCGCCTTCCGCAACATGCGCGCACATGCGCTGAGCGTGGCCCCGGTCGTGAACACATCGTCCACAAGTATCAGCGACTTCCCTTTCAGGCGATAGCGATGGCGGGCCTCGAATGCGCCTCGGACGTTTTCCCGTCGTTCCCGTCCCGACAACTCCACCTGCGGCTGGGTGTCGCGGATTCGCGCCAGCACGTCCGTCCACACGGGCAGCTCGACTATCTCAGACAGACGCCGGCACAGTAGCTCGGCCTGGTCGAAGCCTCTCCAGGCCCGCCGCGCCGGGTAGAGCGGGACCGGGACCAGCGCGGCGCAACCCGACAGCGGCAGTCCCCCAGACGTCTCAGCCTCAAAGACGCTCGCCAGCATCTCCGCGAGCGGCTTTGCCAGCCGTCGTCGCCTCTGGAACTTGTAGCGCAACACCGCCTGCCTCAGGCTACCCGTGTGCAGACCGACCGACCGCGCCCCACTGAAGTCGCGCCCTTGCCGGCACTCGGCGCAGAGGTTCGGGCCGGCAGGCGTCGGCGGCAGGGGAACCCCGCAGTGCACGCAGCGCGGGGCGGCTATGAGGACCATGTCCTCCCGGCACGAGCTGCATATCAGGTCATCCCCCAGCTCGCCGCAGACCTGGCAGCGCGGCGGGAAGAGCAGCCCGGCGATTTCATCAGCCAACCGACCCAGAGTCATCATCTCTGCGGCTGCAACTTCCACGACCTGCCATCAATTCCTGCTATCCCACCTGACGCCGTTAGCCCGGCGCTGGGATAGGAGGTGTCGGCCGTTTCCCTTCACGTGAACCGTATTCGCGACCCATGGCCCGTTCACTGAACGGGGCGGGCGCCTCTGTGGCGCCCGCCCCTTGGCTTTCTGCAAACGCGTCGCTGCTCGCTACTTGATGACCCCGAGGATGCGCAGTGCCTGGTCAAGATGCTGCTCGCAAGCGTCAAACTGCTGGGCGTTGAACTCGCGGCCAGCGGTGTGTAGCAGCTCGCGGATCGGCTTTGCGGCCATGGGGTCCGTAGACCTGAGTTCGTCGTAAGGCTTCTTCGCGAGCTCGAACTTCTTCTTTATGCGCCGCTTCTGCGGCACCTTGGCCCACGCTGGATCGCCTTCAATGACGCCCTCGTAGAGTTCCTCCTCGCTGATGAACTCGGATATGTCGGCAGGCCCGCTAGTGGTAGTGGGCGTGGTGGCTGGGATCTCGACCGTCACCTCGCTCGTCGGCGTCACGGGAGGCTGCACAGGAGCGTAGCCGCCTTCCGAGCCCTCCACCTCGCCTGTCGGCTGCTCCACCGAGACTACGACGCTCTCGGCGCCAGCGCCCAGTTGGGCGAGATAGCTGAGCAGGTTGGCGGCCAGGGTATCGCGCTGAACCAGGTAGCTGTCCTCGCTCAGTGCGCGGACCTTGTTGAAGGTATCCACGATGAGCAGCTTGGCGCCCTCGGTTCGGACGAAGGTCGGCTGCTTCGCGGGTGCTGGCATCGTCACCGTCTCCGTACCCTCGGTGCCGACGTTAGTCGCGGCCTCAGTCACCGGCTCCTCGACAACCACCGCGGTCTCGGGTCGTCCAGTCACCGGCTCCTCGACAACCACCGCGGTCTCGGGTCGTCCGGTGACCGGCTCCTCGACAACCACCGTGCTCTCGGGCCGTCCGGTGACCGGCTCCTCGACTGCGACGGTGCTCTCGGGCCGTCCGGTGGCCGGCTCCTCAGCGACTGGCGCGGTCACTACCGCTATCTCACTGACCGCCACCCTGGCGGCCTTCGGCAGTTGGGTCTTGAAGTTCTCGTACCATTCAGCGGCGAGAGTCGCAAGCTCCTTGCCGTGAGCCGCCGCGTCCCCCGGATAGACCGACATCACCTTCGTGCCGCCCACGCTGATTGTCCACAGCCCATCTCCTTGCTCGAGTGTGACCTCGGCCTTCTCCATGTCCTGGCTCGCTACGACGCCGTTTATCGCCTTTTCGATGGCTACCCGGCGGTCAGCAACGGAGTCGTAGGGGCCCTTGGCGTAGATGCGCGCGACGCGTTCTGCGCCTACCCAGATCTCCTCACCCTCTTGGGCGACGGCCACCCCAAGACCAAGTAGTAGCAGTACTCCTGCAAGCTGTCTCCAGGACTTCGCACGGGCCATGCTAGCTACGCTCCTTGTGCGGCAGTCGGCGTCGGGAAAAAGGGGACACTCACCCATTTCCCCGTCACGAATGCTGACGACCAAGACCCAGGGAAGCGAAATAGGTGACTGTCTCCCTTTTCCCCCTTCGTGGGCCAAACCTGACAATACTATCCTATAACAGTACACGGGGAGCGTCAAGACGAATCACGAACGACAGGCAGAGGGAAACGAGAGAGGACGGAGAGGGGGAGCGGGAGGCGAAGGCGGGCGAGCGCCGTTTGACAGCGTACGCGAGCCGGTGATACAATCCATGCAATCCGAGGCGCACGCCCTTCACGGGGAGATACTGATGATAGACAAGCGACTGCTGGAGATACTGGTCTGCCCAGCCTGCAAACAGGACCTTGAGCTCAAGGGCGACAGACTAGTCTGCGTGGGCTGCGGGAAGCGCTACCCGATACGTGACGGCATACCGATTATGCTCATTGACGAAGCAGAGGATCCCGAGGACAGCAGCAACGACAGCTAACCACCAGATAGCAGCGATGGGCCTCGCGAAGGGCTGAGCGCCTTGTTGATCTTCGCATCGCGCCTCGAGTCTCCCTCCTTCGCGGCTCGCCGCACAGGCGCCTCCATGCAATGACCCCCAACCTCAAGCCTGAGGTGAGCATCTGTATCGTCAGTTGGAACGTGGCTGATGACCTGCGCGCGTGTCTCGCATCGCTACAGCGCCAGGATAACAGCCCGACCGCTGAGATCATTGTCGTGGACAATAACTCCAGCGACGACACCATGACGATGCTGGAGAATGAGTTCCGCGAGGTTATCACCATCGCCAACCCCGAAAACCGGGGCTTCGCGGCGGCCACGAACCAGGCCCTGCAGCGCAGCCGTGGACGTTACCTGTTGATGCTGAATCCCGATACGCTCGTTCCGGCCGACGGGCTCAGCTCTCTTGTGCAGTTCGCAGACACTCACCCCAAGGCAGGCATCATCGCGCCGAAGCTGCTGAACCCGGATGGTTCGCTGCAATACTCCTGCCGGCGCTTGCCGACCCTGACCGCCGCCATCTTCCGCAATACCCTGTTCGGCAAGCTTTTCCCCAGGGCCCGCTCGGCGGCTGACTACGTCATGTCCGAATGGGACCACGACTCCGTGCGGGAGGTTGACTGG
Source organism: Candidatus Zipacnadia bacterium (assembly GCA_029820045.1). Lineage (GTDB taxonomy): Bacteria > Armatimonadota > Zipacnadia > Zipacnadales > UBA5352 > JALGVE01. Next base: position 27,675 of record JALGVE010000026.1, read on the forward strand.
GCGTCAGGCGCCTGCCTCCTGATCCGACGCGAGACCTACGAGCAGCTTGGGCCGCTCGACGAGGGCTTCAGGTGGGGCTCCGAGGACGTGGACTACTGCGTGCGCGCGCACAAGGCCGGCTGGCAGGTGCTGTACACCCCGCAGCCAGCCATCACCCACGCCATCGGTCGCAGCTCCGACCAGGCCGTGGTGCGCACCATCATCACCGCCCACCGGAGCATGTACCGGCTTCATGCGAAGCACTTCGCGCGTAACCCACTCATCAAACCGGCGATATGGGGCGGGCTGTGGCTGCGCGCGGGATTGCTCATCGCGGACTGGCGCGTCCGGCAGGCTATCAGTGTTGTGCGCGCCTGGTTCAAGCGTCTGGGGCGAGGCGTTGGACCGTGAGCAAGGGCAAGGCGCTCGGCCTCGAGTCTGCCGCGCGAGTCTTGATCCTGGGTCTGCTAGCGGCGCTGCCGGTGTTTGCGGGGCACTTGCAGATGTGGGAGACGCTGGCGGCAGCGGGGGCGGTGGCGTTGTGCGCGGTGCTCGCGCTGGCAGAGGCGAGTCGGGCTGGAAAGCCCGACCTACCCACGACTTCTACGGCGAGTCGGGCTGCAAAGCCCGACCTACACACGACTTCTACGGCGAGTCGGGCTGCAAAGCCCGACCTACACACGACTTCTCCGAGGGGCGGGGGCGGCCCCTGCCACGAATGACAAGGGCAGGAGCGTCGGAGGAGGGGCGAGATGGGCTGACCTGCTGCTGGTTGCGTTCCTGCTGTTGATGGGTCTCGCCAGCACGAAATCGGTCTACCTGCACGCCAGCCTGGTGCAACTGCTGCAAGTCGGCAGTTACGTTGCGCTCATCTGGCTGTGCCGGTCACTGTTTCGTGATGATACCCGGCGGCGCTGGGCCTGGCTGGCGATCGCGGTGGGCGGAGCGCTGGCGGCGCTGCTGGGCCTGCGGGAGTACGCGCATACCGCGCTTCTCCAGGGCGACAGAAGCTGGCGCATATTCGGGAGCTTCTACAACCCGAACTGCCTGGCCGGATACCTCCTCGCGGCAATGCCTGCCGCCGCGGTGTTGCTGGCATCCGCCTGGGCAAAGACGCGGCACGCAGAGGCCCAAGAGCGGCCACGCTTCGGCGTAATCCTTGCGGGCTTTGCGCTGCTGCTGCCAGCCGTGGCTTTGCTGCTGACGGCTTCGCGCGCGGGAATCCTGGGTGCCCTCCTGGGTGCCACGGTCTTCGTCGTCATCCGGCCCAGTCGAATCAGCAAGCGCTGGCTGGCGGTGGCGGCGCTGGCGCTGGTGGCGCTGACTATCGCCGCTCCTCCGCTCAGGCAGCGGTTCGTGGAGGCCGCGAGTCAGTCTCACTCGGCGGCCTTCCGCTGGTACACCTGGAAGGGCGCGGTGCGGATGATCGAGGCGCGCCCACTTCTCGGCTTCGGGCCGGGCGGCTTTGAGTTCGCCTATCAGCAGTTCGCCGAAGCCGGCTTCACGCGCATGGCCCACGAGACGCCTCTGCAGATAGGCGCGGAGGCCGGTCTACCGGCGCTGCTGGCGCTGCTGGCAGCGCTCGGATTGATCGGGAAAGACCTGCTGGCAGCAGGCAGGGCCGAGGGCATCGCGGGCGTGGAGGCGGCAGCGGGCCTGGCCGCGCTGGGGGCCGTAGGCTTTCAGAATCTGCTGGACTACACCTGGTACGTGACGGCCGTGGGCCTGACGCTGGCGGCGGTGGTGGGCCTGGCGCTCGCGGCCGCCCGAACGGAAGAGGCCCGAACGGAGGCTGCCCATCGCGCGCCGTCCAAGCCGCCCAAGACTAGAGAGGGCAAGCCCTCGGGTGGCAATGACCCAGGCGAAAAGCACCGGACAGCCGGACGAACCTGGTTGCTGCCCCGACTGCAGGCGCTTCGCTGGGCGGGGCTCGCGATATCGCTGATCGCGCTCCTGGCGGGGAGCTGGGGGCTGCGTGCGCAGTCCCTGGCGGCGCGGGGCCGGGCGCTGCTGGCGCAGGACCGCCGCAGCATGGCGTACGGCTGGCTGCAGAAGGCGGCAAGGGTTGACCCGCTGGATGCGGCGATCTTTGAGGACATGGCGAATGCCGCCATCGGCCTGGCGGTCACTTCCTACGATCTTCAGCGCGCGGTGCAGGCCCGTGAGCGCGCGGCTGAGCTGTGTCCGCTCAAGGCCGGCAACTATCTGGCGCTGGCGCAGCTCTACGAGCGCATTGAGGACTTCGCGTCAGCCCTGGCCGCGGCGCAAAGAGCCGTCGAGCTCGGACCCAACTACCCGCGCGCCTACGTGGCGCTTGCGCGTCTGTTCGAACGCACCGGCAATCGTGAGGAAGCGTTGGCTACCTACCGCCGCCTGGAGGACGTCTTTGAGTCGCCCGTGGGCAGGTACCAGGCCATGGAGCAGGTCAACGACTACTCCTACGCATACGCGTGGCTGGCGTTGGGCGAGGCGGCCAGGGATGAAGGGAAACCGGAGGCGGCCGCGCAATACTTCCACCGGGCGCATGACCTCGCGTACGAGTACGCGCGGCTGCAGCGCAATCGGGAGCAGGCGCTGAGGCTGCTGGGGACCTGGGACGAGGCTGACGTTGCTGAGGCCGAGCGCCTGGCTGTGCAGGCAGAGCTGGCCGCGGAAAAGACGCAGCTCAAGCACGAAGGGCCGGGCAAACCATGAGGATAGTGGTCATCCACGGACCGAACCTGAATCTACTGGGCGTACGAGAGCCGGACATCTACGGCAAGCTGACCCTGGAAGAGGTGAATCAGCGGATCCTCGACCTGGCGCAGGAGCTGGGCATAGAGGTGGAGATCGTCCAGGACAACAGCGAGGGCGCGCTCATTGACGCCATCCAGCGGGCAGGCGCCGAGGCCGATGGGATTGTCATCAACCCCGGCGGTTACACGCACACCTCGGTCGCGCTGGCCGACGCGCTCAAAGGCGTGAGCCTGCCCGCCATCGAGGTGCACCTGAGCAATATCCAGGCCCGGGAGCAGTGGCGACAGAAGTCCATGACCGCGACCGCCTGCCTGGGAGTCATCAGCGGCCTGGGCGCGGACAGCTACCTGCTGGCACTGCGCGGGCTGGTCTCTCACCTGGAAGGACGCGGCACATGAGCGATCAGCGGCGCAAGCAGTTGCGCGCCCGGATGGGCGAGGAGAACCTCGACGCCTTCGTGGTCAGCAAGCCGGCGAACGTGCGCTATCTCACGGGCTTCACCGGCGAGGGCCTGGTGGTCGTTGACGCGGAGGTCGCCATCTGCACCGACAGCCGCTTCACCGTGCAGGCGGCGGAGGAGGCGCCCGGGATCGAGTGCCTGTCGGGTGAAGGCGGACACCTGGGCCAGGCCGCCGAGCGGCTGGTCTCGGTCGGGGCCCGGCGGGCAGGCTTCGAGGCCGATGCCATGACCTACGCGGGCTTCGAGACGCTACAGGAGAAGGCGCCGGAGGTCGAGCTGGTCTCGACGAGGCAGACGCTGGAGAGACAGCGGATCGTGAAGGAGCCGGAGGAGGTAGAACTGGTGGCGGCAGCGGCTGCAATCGCCGACCAGGCCTTCGAGACGGTCAGACCGCAGATCCAGCCGGGCATGACGGAACGAGAGGTCGCCATCGAGCTGGAGCGGCAGATGCTGCTGGGCGGGGCCGAGAAGCCATCGTTCCCGAGCATCGTCGCGAGCGGTCCGAACGGCGCCAAGCCCCACGCCACGCCCGGCGAGCGCAAGCTCGAGGCGGGAGACCTGGTGGTCGTGGACTTCGGCGCGCAGGCCAACGGGTACTGCTCAGACTGCACCCGCACGCTTGCGCTGGGAGAGCTGGATGAGCGGCAACGTGAAGTCTGGCACGCCGTGCGCGAGGCGCAGCTCGCCGGCCTGGGCGTCGTTGCGCCCGGGTGCCCGGCCGCTGACGTGGACGCCGCGGCGCGCGAGCTCCTGCGCAAGCGCGGCTTCGTCGAGGAGTTCAGCCACAGCGTGGGCCACGGCGTGGGCCTGGAGGTGCATGAACTGCCCGGGGTCAGTGCCAGGAGCGAGGAGGTGCTGGCAGCGGGTATGATCATCACCGTGGAGCCAGGGGTGTACATCAAGGGCTGGGGCGGGGTGCGGCTCGAGGAGCTTGTGCTGGTCACCGAGGACGGCCCGCAGGCGCTCACACGCGCGGCGTACGACCTTTGACTTTTGCGGGGGCATTTAGTACACTTTTAGCCCCTTCCCTAACGTGTGCCGCACCAAGCCGATTGTGCTTGCGAGGAGGCCGGAACAGTTGATCTCGCCCAATGACTTCAAGCCAGGCCTGACTATTGAGATGGACGGCCGGGTGCTTCAAGTGCTCTCCGCTGACCATCATAAGCCCGGCCGCGGCCAGGCCGTCATACGCACCCAACTCCGAGACATCGCCACCGGTGAAGTCTTCTCCAAGACCTTCCGCCCCAGCGAGAACGTCGAGCCGGCCCACGTAGAGCGCCGCGAGAAGCAGCTCCTCTACACGTCAGGTGACAATTACGTGTTCATGGATACGGAGGACTACGACCAACAGGAGATCTCCACCCATGTGCTTGGTGACAAAGCCCAGTGGCTCAAGGAGGGCGAGACCGTTACCATAGCCAGCTACAAGGGCAACTTCGTGGACATCGTCGTGCCCAAGACCGTGGACCGGAAGGTCACTCGCACGGACCCGGGCCTGCGCGGGGACACCGCTCAGGGAGGCACGAAGCCGGCGGTCATAGAAGGTGGCGCGACCGTTCAGGTTCCGCTCTTCGTGCAGGTGGACGACATCGTTCGCGTGGATACCGAGACCGGCGAGTACGTGAGCCGGGTAAGCAGCTAGCGAAGGGCGCGTGGCCCAAGTTGAGGCTGGACAGAGACGCGGTGCGCAGAGTCGTGGCGCTGCTGAAAGAGTCGAGCGCTGAGGAGTTGGCTATTCAGGACGGCGACAGCTATATCCGGGCAAGGCGCCAGGTGGCGCGTGTCGCAGCGTCGGCAACGCCCCAGGTGGTGACCGAGAACAGCGCGCTCCCGGCCCTCGAGGGCGCCCCGGATGCGAGCACTGAGCCGTCCAGCGCACATCTGCATCTTGTCAGGGCTACAATGGTCGGCCTGTTTCATCGCGGCCGGGAGTTTGACGCCGAGCCGCTGGTCGAGGTCGGAGACCGCGTCAGCGAGGGACAGGTGATAGGGACCATCGAGGCGCTCCGCAAGCTCACCGACGTCGTCTGCGACGTGGACGGTGAGCTGGTGGAGGTACTTCATGATGATGGCGACCCAATCGAGTACGGCCAGGCTCTGTTTGCCGTCCGGCTGGAGGAGGGCGATGGGTGATGCATAGCTGGAGAAGACATCAGCCTGCCGGCTTCGTGCTCGTCGAGATACTACTTGTCATCGTCATCATGGGGCTGCTGGTGGGAGCGTACTTCGGTTTGCGAGGCGGCAGTGACAAGACTGGCGAGGGAGCTCAGACCACGCCCGGACAGGCCATCGAGAAGGGCCACGAAGTAGACTGCATGAATAACCTCAAGCAACTGCGCATGGCCATACAGATGGACACGGACCCCGTCGAGGGCACGCCGCCGCCCAAGCTGAGTGAGAAGTGGGGCGTCCCGCTCCGCTGTCCGGTAAGCGGTAAGCCCTACGTCTACGACCCCAAGACCGGTCAGGTCCACTGTACCACGCCCGGACACGAGAAGTTCTGAGCCAACGAACCCCGGATGGCCGGGCAACAGGCCCGGCGCGTAAACGGAGCGCGCGCGATGTTTGACAAGGTTCTGGTGGCAAATCGCGGCGAGATCGCCTGCCGAATCATGCAGGCCTGCCGCGAGCTGCATATCGCCACGGTTGCGGTGTACTCGGAGGCGGACCGCGATGCGCTGCATGTGCGCATGGCGGACGAAGCCGTCTGCATCGGCCCGCCGGCGAATGTTGATAGCTACCTGAACGCCGCCAGCATCCTCAGCGCCGCGGTCATCACCGGAGCCGATGCCCTCCACCCCGGCTACGGGAACCTCTCCGAGGACGCGCACTTCGCCGAGGCCTGCGAGGCCTGCAAGATCACCTTCATCGGGCCGCCCGCCCACGCCATCGCGCGCATGGGCAACAAGGCGCAGGCCCGCGCCACTGTGCGCGAGGCTGGCGTCCCCGTCGTGCCCGGAAGCTCCGATGGCGTGCGCGATGCCGCCGAGGCGCGTGAGATAGCACGCGAGATAGGCTATCCGGTGATGATCAAGGCCGCGGGCGGCGGAGGCGGACGTGGCATACGCGTCGTGCACAACGACGAGCAGATCAAGCCCGCCGTGGAGGCGGCCGGCTCCGAGGCCAAGAGCGCCTTCGGCAACGGCGACCTGTACGTCGAGAAGTACCTGGAGGACTTGCGCCACGTCGAGGTGCAGATCCTGGCGGACGAGCAGGGCAACGTGATCCACCTCGGTGAGCGCGACTGCTCCATCCAACACCGCAGGCAGAAGCTGCTGGAAGAGGCCCCCTCTATCGCGGTGAGCAGCTCGCTCAGACGTAGGATCGGTGAGGCCGCGGTGCGAGCGGCCCAGGCGGTCGGCTACACCAACGCCGGTACCGTCGAGTTCCTGCTGGACCCCAAGGGGCGGTTCTACTTCATCGAAATGAACACCCGCATCCAGGTCGAGCATCCGGTCACCGAGATGCTGACCGGCATTGACATCGTGCGCGAGCAGATCCTCATCGCCGCGGGCAATGCCCTGAAACACGAGCAGGGCGGTATCTGGTTCAACGGGCACGCCATCGAGTGCCGCATCCTCGCCGCCGACGGCGAGCGCGGCTTCCAGCCCTCGCCAGGGATCATCACGGGCTGGGAGGTGCCCAGCGGTCCGGGAGTGCGGGTGGACAGCGGCGTGTGCCAGGGCTCAGAGGTCACGAGCCACTACGATCCGTTGATCGCTAAGGTCATCTGCTGGGACGCGAACCGCCCCGCCGCCATCGAACGCATGGTGGCAACGCTCCGAGGGATGCGCGTGGAGGGCGTCAATACCACTATCCCGTATCACCTGAAGCTCCTGGGGAACGCGTACTTCCGGCGGGGAGAGGTAACGACACAGTTTGTCGAGAGACGCGTGCCCATCCCGGAGGTGGGAACTTGATGAATTATGCGAACACAGATACGGGCTTTTGGCGAAGCGTGGTGGGAGGAGCCTTCGGTCTGGCACTCGCGGCCGTGTGGCTGCGCTTCGGCTTCCTGGCCTTCCTGCTGGCTCTGGTGTTCACCGTGCTTGGCGCGCTGATAGCACGGAGCTTCATGAGCGACTGGAGCTAACTGAACACAGTACCGCGGAGACGCAGAGCGCGCGGAGAACGACAACGATATGGCTAGGTGAACGGCTAGCGAGGTACGCCATTGGCTGAGGGAGCGCGACGAAGAGGACGCGAGTTGGCGCTGGCCGTGTTGTTTCAGGCAGACCTGGCTGAACTGCGGCCAGCGCGGACGGTTGAGGCTGTCGGGCCTACACTCCTGCTGCTCGGCGAGACCTGGGAGATGTCAGCGCGCGAGCTGGAAAAGCTGGGGCCGGAGATCGAGGAGTTCGCGCTGCGGCTGGTGGAGGCTTACCTGGCTCGCGCCGAGGAGATTGACGCCGAGATCGAACGCCTCGCCCAGGACTGGACGCTGGAGCGGATGCCGGCTACCGACCGCAATGTGCTGCGGCTGGCCGCGGCAGAGCTGCTGGGCGTCGGCGATACGCCCGCTAGCGTAGCGCTGGACGAGGCCGTAGAACTGGCCAAGCTCTACGGCACGTCGGCCTCCGGGAAGTTCGTTAACGGCGTCCTGGGAGCTCTCGCGCGCGAACAGGGCCTGGTCCCGGAGAAGGCGTGAGCGGCGGTGAACACCACCTCCCGCAATGCGCGCGCACCCGTTTTCACGGTCTCCGAGATCACGGCCTACGTGAAGCGGCTGCTTGACCGAGATGAACTGCTGAATGAGGTGGCGGTGCGCGGGGAGATATCGAACTTCACCCGCCACCGCTCCGGTCACCTCTACTTTTCGCTCAAGGACGAGGGGAGCCAGCTTAGCTGCGTCTGCTTCCGCGGCGATGCGGCGAGGCTGAGCTTCGCGCCCGAAGATGGTCAACGCGTGGTGGCGTGGGGCAACGTCAGCGTATACGAACCGGCGGGCAAGTATCAACTGATCGTGCGCGCCATGCAGCCGGACGGGGCCGGCGAGTTGGCGGAGGCGCTCGCGAAGCTGCGAGCGCGCCTGCAAGCCGAGGGCCTGTTCGAAGAGGCGCGCAAGCGGCCGCTGCCGCCTTTCCCGCGGCGCATTGCCCTCGTCACCTCGCCGACCGGCGCGGCGGTCAGGGACCTGGTGAGCGTCATCTCGCGGCGTTTCCCGCTGGCAGAGCTGTTGGTCGTTCCCACCGTCGTTCAGGGTGAGGCCGCGCCGGACAGCATCGTGGAGGCGCTCAGACGCGTGGCGGCGCTCGGCGACGCGGACCTGGTCATCGTCGCCCGCGGGGGAGGGTCGCTGGAGGACCTCTGGGCCTTCAATGACGAGCGGGTGGTGAGGGCGATCTTCGCCTGCCCGGCGCCGGTCATCAGCGCCGTCGGTCATGAGACCGACTTCACGCTCGCTGACGAGGTCGCGGACGTGCGCGCGCCGACGCCCTCCGCCGCCGGCGAGATGGCAGTGCCCGATACGCGGGAGTTGCTGGCGCAGCTTGCAGGTTACGCCGACCGCGCGCGCGGCGCGTTGAGCCGCCTCGCCGAGGTCATGTCCAGCCGGCTTCGTGCGCTGAGCGAAAGGACCCCGCTGCGGCGGCCGCTGTCGCTCCTGGAGCCCACCTCGCAGCGCCTTGATGACGCATCTGAGCGCGCACTCCGGGCGACGACCACGCGGTTAGAGAGGCTAACGAACCGGGCCAGCACGGCGGCAACCGCGCTGCGGGGGCTGGACCCGAAAAGAGTTCTAGAGCGTGGCTATGCCTTGTGCCAGCGGCAGCGCGACGGGGCCTTGGTGCGCAGCGTCGCGCAGGCGCCGCCAGATGAGCTCCTGAATGTGACCGTCGCAGACGGCAGCTTCGGCGCGCGTGTGATGGGACCGAACCAAGACGCTGCCGATAGGACACGCTAACCACGAACGCCAGGGCAGACCGCGCAGTCTGCTGTGTCGGGTTTTGCTTTGCCGAGCAGGCTCACGTCCCGCAGGCTACGGCGGCGGACAAGCCTGGAGGCTGAGGGCCCTGGAAGACGGGTTTTCACCCGCGCCTGGCGGTTCCGGGCGGGCGCAGGGGGACCTACGGGGCAAGAGGCGCTAGTGCTGTTTCTCGATACTGTTGTTGTATTCGGGAACAGACATGGAGTGTTGTTCGTAGGTCGGGCTTTCTAGCCCGACGCGTCAATCACTTGCGCGAGGGTCAACGGAGTCGGGCTAGAAAGCCCGACCTACGCGCATGCAGGTGGGTTCGGGTGCCCGGGCGCGAGCAGGAGTGCCTGGGGCCCAGCGGCGCAGAGCCGCCGCACACTGGTCTGCCACTAGGAATGTACGCAGCGGGGAGAATGGCTGAGACGATGACTCAGATCGAAGAACTCAACTTCGAGCAGGCGCTGCAGGAGTTGGAAGCGATCGTCGCTGAGCTCGAGAGCGGCGAGCTGGCCCTGGATGACATGCTGGCGCGCTTCGAGCGCGCTACGAAGCTCAAGGAGCACTGTGTCGCCATGCTGGAGAAGGCTGAGGCGAGAATCCGAGAACTCATCAACCATGAAGGAGATACAGAACCGTTCACGGCTCGCGATAGCAATGAGGAAAATGCTTGAGAGTATCAGAAGCCCCGCGGATCTGAAGAAGCTCTCGCTGCGTGATTTGCGCTCGCTGGCGGATGAGGTCCGCCACAAGATCATCGCGACGACGGCGCACACCGGCGGCCATCTCGCCTCGAACCTGGGGGTGGTCGAGCTTACGCTGGCGCTGCACTACGTCCTGGATACGCCCAAGGACAAGATCATCTGGGATGTCAGCCACCAGTGTTACACGCACAAGCTGCTCACCGGCCGCCAGGAGGGGTTCGACAGCCTCCGGCAGTTGGGCGGATTGTCAGGCTTCGCCGTGCGCGAGGAGAGCGACTACGACCCCTTCGGAGCGGGCCATGGGAGCACCTCCATCTCGGCGGCGCTGGGCTTCGCGGTCGCTCGCGTCCTTTCGGGAGCCTCGGATCACATCGTGGCCGTGATCGGCGACGGGGCCCTTACCGGCGGGCTGGCCCTCGAGGGGCTGAACCAGGCCGTTGAGACCGGGGCGGACATCACTGTGGTGCTCAACGACAACGAGATGAGCATCTCAAAGAACGTGGGGGGCCTCTCTGCGTATCTGTCGAGAATACGGGCCAACTTCACTCCTGCGATGCGCAAGGCGCGCGCGGACGTAAACAGGGTGATAGAGCGACTCCCCATGGGTGAGGACCTGGTCGTCGCCCTGGACCGCTTCCGTAACGGCGTGAAGGGGCTGATGATACCGGGGATGTTCTTCGAGCACCTGGGCTTCACATACTTCGGCCCGATTGATGGGCACGACCTCCAGGCTCTCACGGAGATGCTCCGCGACGCCATCGAACTGCCCGGCCCGGTGCTGGTGCATGTGCTCACGACCAAGGGCAAAGGTTACACACCGGCGGAGAGCAACCCCCGTAAGTTCCATGGCACTCCGCCGTTCGATGTCGGCAACGGCGAAGCCAACAGACACGCCAGCCGACCCAGCTACAGCCGCGTGTTCGGCGAGACGCTCACCAAGATCGCTGAGAACGACCGGCGCATCGTGGCCATCACGGCGGCCATGATAGACGGCACCGGCCTGGAGGGTTTCGATCACAAGTTCCCGGGCCGCTGCTTCGACGTGGGACTCTGCGAGGAACATGCGGTGACCTTCGCGGCGGGCCTGGCGGCGGCCGGTATGAGGCCTGTGGTGGCCGTCTACTCCACCTTCCTCCAGCGCACCTATGACCAGATTATCCACGACGTGTGTCTCCAGGACCTGCCCGTCATCTTCGCCATGGATCGCGCAGGGCTGGTCGGTGACGACGGCCCGACCCATCACGGCGTCTTCGACATGAGCTACATGCGGCAACCGCCCAATATGACGGTGATGGCGCCCAAGGACGCAGCCGAGCTGACCGACATGCTGGTGACCGCCCTGTCGCTGGATGGGCCCGCAAGCATGCGCTATCCGCGCGGCGAGGCCGAAGGCGTGCAGCCGGGGCGGGAGCCGGAGGTCCTGCCGGTCGGCAAGGCCGAGGTGCTTCGAGAGGGCGGGGACGTGGCGATAATCGCCATCGGCAGCATGGTCGCCGAGGCGCTAGCCGCAGCCGAGGAGCTGGCGAAGCAGGGCACTGAGGCGACCGTGGTCAATGCTCGCTTCATCAAGCCGCTGGACCAGGAGCTGGTCTGCTCGCTGGCGCGGTCCACCGGGCGACTCATCACCGTAGAGGAAGGAATCCTGGCCGGTGGCTTCGGAGCGGCGGTAGCCGAGACCCTCGTGGACGAGGGGATCACCGGGGTCGCGCTCGTGCGGCTGGGGATCGGCGACAGCTTCGTACCCTACGGCGCGCGGGAGGCGCTGCTCGCCGAGTGGCGGCTGAACCGGGAAGGAATCGCGCAGGCCGCCGCTGAGTTGTGTGAGCGGAGTGCGACCTCCGCGCCCCCGCCAGCGTTGTGACCTTGGGCAAGCATTCTGCTCGGGGTGTCCCGAGGTCGTGGGTATCTGCCATGAGGACACGGCTTGACCTGGTGGCAGCACTATCCCTGTCAGCGCACAACGCAGGTCGGAGCTCCTTGCCCGCCTGCCGTAGCTTCAGCGGAGGTGAGTCCCAACCCGTCCGCCGCAGTCCCTCGAAGCGGGACGAAGGCAGACGCCGTTGCTGCATAGCTGGGAATGCTAACGACCACACAGTCGAAGCTGGAGCTCCGACCTACAAGCGGAAACCACGGTCTTTTGCTGTTGATCTGCCGCGGCGGTGAAGGCCGCGGAACATCCGATGTACCAAGGAGTGGGTGAGAAGATGACAAGCGAAGCGCTGAGGCGCCCGAGGGCAGCGGCGCTCATACTGACCGTGGCGCTGATCCTGTGCGCCGGTGCGGTTGCGCAGGAGGAAGACGAGGCCACGAAGGCCTTCGACCAGGGCGTCGAGTTCTACCAGAAGGGCGAGCTTGAGAAGGCGCAAGAGGCCTTTCTCGCCGCCCTCAAGCAGCGGCCCGACGACGCCACGGTCCTCTGCTGGCTCGGCTCGGTCGCCCTGAAGCTCAACGACCCTGACAAGGCTATCGAGCACCTGACCAAGGCCGCAGAGCTGGACCCTGACTACGCCGTCACCTACAACAACCTGGGCAACGCCTATTTGGCCAAGAACGACTTCCAGAACGCGGAAGCGCAGTACAAGCTTGCGCTGGAGAAGAACGATGAGTACTTCGACGCCCACTACAACCTCGCGAACTTGTACGCCCGCCAGACTGACTGGGAGAAGGCCTTCAACGAGTACAGCCGGGCGCTGACCATAGACCCGAACGACTTCGAAGCCCATATGAGCTTCGGCAGTGCCTTGCGTACGGCGAAGGTACCGGACAAGGCGATCCGGGAGTTCGAGGCGGCACGGCAGTTGCAGCCCGATGACGCCACGGTGCTGACGATCCTCGGTTCCCTGTATCTGGAGACAAGCCAGTCGGACAAGGCAATCGAGGCCTACGAGGCCGCGCTCGCGCAAGACACCGATAACGTGGAGGCGCGCGTGGGGCTAGGGCTGGCGATGTACAACACCGCGAACTACGCCAAGGCGGTCGAACATCTGACCAAGGCCGTGGAGCTGGACAGCACGAGCTTCGCCGCCTGCTACAACCTGGGCCTGGCGTACGGAGCCATGAATGAGCACGCCCAGGCAGCCGAGGCCTACCGGGAAGCGCTGAAGATCAAGCCCGATGACGCCAACTGCCTGAACAACCTGGGCTGGGTGCTGTACAAGCAGAACCAGCCGGCAGAGGCAGCCGACTACTTCCGCCGAGCTATCGAGGCCAACCCGGATTTGCTCAAGGCGCATGTCAACCTCGCCCTCGCGCTCGAGAGGTCCAATAAACCCGACGAGGCCCTGGCGCAATGGCAAGCCGCAGTGGCGAAGTTCCCCGACTCGGCGGAGGTGCACTGTGGGCTGGGGAACACGTACTATGACCGCAAGCAGCGCGATGAGGCGCTCGCCGAGTACGAACGCACGCTGGCCCTGCCGATGGATGCGGCCAACGCGCAGGCGCACCTGGAAGCGCATAACAACGCGGGCCTCATCTACATGAAGCGCAACAACCTCACGGAGGCGGTCGTGCACTTCCGCGCCGCGCTGAAGTTGCATCCCGACTACGTCTACTCGCTCAACAACCTGGGCGTGGCGCTGGAGAAGCAAGGCAACCGCGAATCGGCCCTGAAGTACTACACCAAGGCGCTGGAGGTCCGCCCGGACTACGAGCCAGCGCGCAAGAACAAGGAGCGCCTGGAGAAGCTGCTGCAGCAAGAGGGCGGGGGCACCGCGACCGGCTGAACGGCAACGGCACGTCTCACCGCAGAGAGCCCGGAGAACGACATGGGTGGACCGATGCATCGCGCAGGCATAACGACGGCACTGCACAAGCCGCGCGCGAGGGAGCTTACGTGCGAGGTGGCGCAGGCGTTTGAGGCCGCCGGCGTGAGTGTGTACACTCGCCCGGAACTCGCCGAGGCCTGCCAGCTCGACTGCCAGGTGAGCGAGGACCTCGGGGGCGAGGGCCTGGACCTGATGCTGGTCATGGGCGGAGATGGCACCTTCCTGTCGGCGGCGCGTCAGATGGCGCCGGTGGGGACTCCACTGCTGGGCGTGGACCTGGGCGGCTTCGGGTTCCTGGCGGAGGAGAAGCCGGAGCGCGTGCTGGATCAGATCGAACGGCTCGTGACCGGCGACTTCGAGATCGAGGAGCGCCTCATGATCCGCGTGGGGCTCCGCCGCGGCGGCGAGATCATCGAGGAGTTCCTGGGGCTGAATGATGCGGTGGTCGCCACGGCCAGCTTCCGGCGGGTGGCACGGTTGCGCGTGCATGTTGGCAGCCAGGATGTCGCGACCTTCGTGGCGGACGGGCTGATCGTGGCAACCCCTACCGGCTCAACCGCGTACTCCCTCTCGGCCGGCGGCCCCATCGTCGAGCCGTCGGTGCAAGCGCTGATACTGACCGCCATCTGCCCGCACACCCTCCACGACGCCTCCTTGGTGGTCTCCGCCGAGGCTGAGGTGACCATCACGGTCGAGCCCGCCGAGCCTCGGCAAGACCCGCTCGCGTTGACCGTGGACGGGCAGCAGGGAGTGCAACTGCGCGGCGGGGACGAGGTGCTAGTCTCACGAGCGGAGCACTCGGCGCGGCTCATCCAGCTCGGCCGGCGGACCTTCTATGACCGGCTCAAGATGAAGCTCAACTGGGGGAGCGGGCGGTGAAGGGGCGTCCGACCAGGGACATCCGACATCAGACTGACGACTGACGGCTCGCGGGCCGGATAGGCATCCGGCCCCTCCTGTAAGGCCAAGACGTCGGGTTGGAGGCTTATGCTGCGCGAACTACGCATCGAGGATTTCGCGCTTATTGACCGGCTCGCGATAGCGCTCGGGCCCGGGTTCACGGCATTCACCGGAGAGACCGGGGCCGGCAAGTCAATCATCATTGACGCACTCAACGCCGCGTTGGGGGAGCGTATGGGCGCCGACGCCATCCGCGACGGCGCCGACAGCGCCTACGTCGAAGGCGCCTTCGACCTCTCGGCATCGGAACATATCCTCGCGGCGGTGCGAGAGGCGGGTCTTGAAAGCAATGACGCAACTGTGACGCTCAGCCGCACCATCGCACCCGGCCGCAGCACCTACCGTCTCAACGGCCAGACAAGGAGCCTGGCTGCCCTCCGGGCCATCAGCGCAGGCCTGGCCGACATCCACGGCCAGCATGAGCATCAGACGCTCATACACGAGGAGAACCATCTGCGCTTTCTCGACACCTACGGCGGCCCCGAGCACTTGGAGCTGGTAGAGAAGTATCGGTCGGCCTACGCGGAACTCAGCGAGGCAAGGCGCGCGTTGGAGAGGTTGGTCATGGATGAGCGCACGCGCGCTCAGCGGCTGGACCTGCTCCGCTTCCAGGTGCAGGAGATAGAGGAGGCGGGGCTGGCGCCGGACGAGGAGGAGCGGCTTGCCGCGGAACGCGAGCGTCTGATGCACACAGAGAAGCTGCGCGGCGGTGTCGGGGAGGCCTACGCGGCGCTTGAGGGCGAGATGGACGAGGAGGGCGGTGCGCTGCACGCGCTGCAAGGGGCCTCAGAGACCGTCACGGAGTTAGCTGAGATTGACGCGGAGCTGGCGCCCAGCGCTCAGGGCCTGCGCGAAGCGGCCTACCAGGCGGAGGAGGCAAGCCGGGCGCTGCGAGAGTATGCCGAGGCCCTTGAGGCCGACCCTCAGCGTCTGGAGCAGATTGAGGCGAGGCTCAATTCGATTGCGGGCCTCAAGCGCAAGTACGGCGACAGTGTGCGCGACATTCTCGAGTACCTGGACGAGGCCGCGGCGGAGCTGGAGGCCCTGGAAGGCGCCCAGCAGAGCGCGGAGGAGCTTGAGGGGCGGATCGGACAGCTTGCCCAGGTGGCGGGCCAGGCGGCGCAGGAGCTTTCCGCGGCGCGCCGCGAGCTGGCAGATCGCCTCGCAGGGCACGTTGAGAAGGAGCTGCGGCCGCTGGGGATGGACAGGGCCCGCTTCGAGGTGCAGATCGAGGCGGACGCCGACGAGGCCGGACTGCCCGATGACCAAGGCCGTCGCTGGGCCGCGGACGCGACCGGCATTGACCGGGTCAGGTTCATGCTGAGCGCCAACCTGGGAGAGCCGCTCCGGCCGCTGGCGAAGGTTGCCTCGGGCGGCGAGCTGTCGCGCCTGATGCTGGTCTTCAAGTCCATCTGCGCGCGCGGCGCCGAGATACCAACCATCGTCTTCGACGAGATTGACGTGAACATCGGCGGTCATACGGCGCACACCGTGGCCGAGAAGCTGGTGGCGGTGTCTAAGTACGCGCAGGTGCTCTGCGTCACCCACCTCCCGCAGATCGCCAGGATGGCGGACCGACAGATAAAGGTTGAGAAGACCGTGCAGGACGGGCGCACCGTGGTTCGTGCCACGGAATTGAGTGAGACCGAGCGCGTGCAGGAGTTGGCTCGTATGCTGGGCGACAAGGAAGCCGCGACCGCCGCGCGCCAGCACGCCGAGGAAATGCTCAGAGAAGCCAGCACTGTGCGCGAGCGCATAAGGGCGTTGGCCTGAAGGCCTCGCCCGCAACGCACCGAGTGATAGAATATGGGCAAGGTTGTCATAGACCAGGAACGCTGCAAGGGCTGCATGTTGTGCGTCGAGTTCTGCCCCAAGGGGATTCTGGCTCCCGCCAAGGAGGTCAACTCGAAGGGCTATCACCCCATCGAGTGCAATGACGAGGACGAGTGCACCGGTTGCGCGACGTGCGCGCTGATGTGCCCGAGCGTGTGCATAGAGGTGTACCGATGAGCGAGACGCAGCGCACGAGGGAGTTCATAACCGGGAACGAGGCGACCGCGAGGGGCGCCATCGCCGGCGGCTGCCGGTACTTCTTCGGGTACCCGATCACGCCGCAGAACAAGATCCCCGAGTACATGTCCGCACACCTGCCGGAGGTGGGCGGGGTGTTTCTCCAGGCCGAGAGTGAGGTCGCGGCGATCAACATGGTCTACGGCGCCTCGGCGGCAGGAGCGCGGGTGATGACGACCTCCTCGTCGCCGGGCATTTCGCTGATGCAGGAGGGGCTCTCGTATATGATCGGCTCGGAGTTGCCGTGCGTGTTGGTCAACATGGTCCGCGGGGGGCCGGGCCTGGGCAACATCGGGCCGGCGCAGTCGGACTACTGGCTGGCGACGCGCGGCTGCGGGCACGGGGACGGGCAATGCATCACGCTGACGCCCAACAGCGTGCAGGAACTGCATGACTTCACCGCGCGCGCCTTCGAGATCGCGGACCGCTACCGCAACCCGACGATGGTGCTGGCCGATGCGATCCTGGCGAATATGATGGAGCCGTGCGATGTCCTGCCGCCCACCGAGATGCCGCCGGCCGACAGGCCCTATGCAGTGGGTCCCCACGGCCAGGAACGCGAGCGCAATATCGTCAACTCCCTCTGGGTGGACTTCGATGAGATGGAGGAGGTGAACCTCCGCATCCAGGAGCGTTACCGACAGGCGGCGGAGGAGATCACTGACTGGGAGGAGTACGGCAGCGACGAGCCAGAGGTCCTGGTGTGCGCCTACGGCATTTCCTCGCGGGTGTGCGAGAGCGCCGTGGATGAGGCGGGGAAGGCGGGAGTGCAGGCGCGGCTGGTGAGGCCGAAGACGGTCTTCCCGTTCCCGAGCGAGCCCATCGCGAAGTGGGCGGAGCAGGCGAAGTGTGCGGTGGTCGTGGAGGCCTCGATGGGGCAGTTCGTCGAGGACGTGCGGCTGGCGGTCGAGGGACGCTGCCCGGTGGAGCTTGTCGGCCACGCGGGTGGAAACATCCCTGCCGTCAGCGAAGTGGTGGCGCGAATCCTGGAGATGACCTCGTGAGCAGCGGAGCGCAAGAGCAGCCACGAATCAGGTGGGCTTGATCAAATGACCACGGACATGAAGCAGGTCTACGCATACCCGGACGCACTGACCGAGGTGGAGATGCGCTACTGCCCCGGCTGCACACACGGGACGGCACATCGCCTGGTGGCAGAGGTCATTGATGAGCTAGGCATCAAGGACCGAACGGTGACGTTGGCGACGGTGGGCTGCTCAGTTTACGCCTACGAGTACTTCGACACCGACGCGGTGCAGTGCTCCCATGGACGAGCGCCGGCGGTCGCCACCGGCATCAAACGCGTGCAGCCCGATACTATCGTGTTCGCCTACCAGGGCGACGGGGACCTGGCCTCCATCGGGATGGCGGAGATAGTGCATGCAGCCGCGCGCGGGGAGAACTTCACGGTCATCTTCCTCAACAACGCCGTCTACGGCATGACGCAGGGGCAGATGGCGCCCACCACGCTGCTTGGGCAGAAGACCACGACCTCACCACGGGGGCGAACCGCGCCCGAGGCAGGCTTCCCCATCAGGGTCTGCGAGCTGCTTGACACCCTGGACGGCCCGGCCTTCCTGGCGCGGGAGGCGCTGAGCACACCGCCGCACGTGCGCAACGCGAAGCGAGCGATCAAGCGGGCCTTCGAGACCCAGGTGGCAGGCCTGGGCTTCTCGTTGGTTGAACTGCTTAGCACCTGCCCCACGTGGTGGGGTATGACGCCGCTGGAGGCCATCAAGCACGTGGATGAACAGATGACCAAGTGCTACCCCATCGCGGTTTTCCGGGACCGCTTGGCGGCGCAAGAGGGCGAGCAATCCGCCGAGTCGGCGCCGGGTGAGGGAGAATGAGGGAAGATGCGTGAGGAGATATTCCTGGGCGGGCTCGGCGGGCAGGGCGTGCTGCTCGGCGGGCAGATGATGGCGCGGGCGGGGATGGACGCAGGGCTGAACGTGTCGTGGTTCCCCATCTACAGCCCGGAGGTGCGCGGCGGCTCAACGACCTGCACCATCGTCATCACCGATGGCCGCGTGGGTAGCCCGATATGCGAGCGTCCGGAGACCATGATTCTCATGGACCCGGTCGCCGCGAACACCTTCGCGCCGCAGGTGGCCGAGGGCGGTCTGCTTGTGCTCAACAGCTCGATGATCGAACAGCCGCCGGGCCACGAGGACTGCGAGACGCTCTGGGTGCCGGCCAACGACATCGCGGTGGAGATCGGCAACGAGCGCACGGTGAACATGGTCATGATCGGCGCGTGGGCGGGCAGGACCTCGGCGCTGAGCATCGAGGGCATCGCCGAGGCGCTCCAGCACATGCTGCCGGAACGCCATCACAAGCACATGCCGGCCAACATCGCGGCGCTGGAGCGTGGGGCGGAGATCGGGGCGGAAAGCAGACAACCGGGAGGTTGAGGAATCATTCTCGAGGGCATTGATGAGTACGCGAGCCTCGCGCGTGAGCACCTGGAGAGAATCCACCAGGCACGCGAGAAGGCCTACGCCGCCTCGCGCAAGGTTGTGCAGTCCGCATCTACAACTATCAAGCAGGTTCACCGCGGCGAGTTCGAGGAGGCCCGGCGTTCGCTGGCCGAGACGGCGCGGCTCAACGCGCAGATGAGGGATGCCGTGGCGGCGAGCCCGGAGATCGGCTACGGCGGCTTCGTCGCTGATGGCAGCCGGGAGTACGCTGAGGCCGCCATCGTCCTGGCGCTCATCGGCGGTGAGGCCCTCCCCGGCCCTGATGACCTGGGCGTGGACCCAACGGCCTGGCTCAACGGGCTGGCTGACGTGGCGGGCGAGCTTCGCCGGCACGTGCTTGACCTCATCCGCCAGGCGCAGGTGGACGAGGCAGAGAGCTTCCTGAACGCGATGGACGAGGTGTATCAGACCATCATGGGCTTCGACTACCCCAACGCAGTGACCTATGGCTTGCGCGGGCGTTCGGACGCAGTGCGCGGCATGGTGGAACGCACGCGCGGGGACCTGACCAACGCCCTGCGGCAGGCGCGCCTCGAACAGCGCATGGCGGAGATGGAGGAAAAGCTGAGCGAGTGAGCATGCTCGCCAGGCGACCACGAAGAGAGGCTGTCCCGCCCCTTCCACGTTATTGCAGTGCCCTCGGAACCTTGCCCGCTCGCTCCCTGTCTAAAGCAACAATTGCAGCTTGCGGATGCGTGCAGGGGATGATAGTAGGAGTGACGTGCAGATGAGCCGTGCAGGCCAGATTGCCGAGTTGGCCCGGTCCCAATGGGCTGTAGTTGAGAGCCTCGCCGTGAAAGATCGCACCAAGCTTCACGCACTCGCGGGTCTGACGGCTCTGGCGCTGGCTCGGCCGTGCGACCCGTGGGACCTGGTTGGCATCCCCTTGATAGTGGCGAGCCTGCTTCTGCGCACGTGGGCACTGGGCTGCGTCTCCAAGAATCGAGTGCTGTGCACATGGGGCAGGAGCATCGGTTTTAGAGTAAGTCGGCTTGTGAGTAGTAAGGCTGGGTATTGGCAGGGTCTGAGCGGGCGGGTACCGAGGCAGCCGTCAGGGCGCAGGTCTGCTAACAAAGCGAAGGTCTGCTAACAAAGCGATAGCGTACGGAGGGCAGGACTTCAGTCCTGCCGGGCGTTGCCGTTCTGAGGCGTGTCTGCCTGGCGGGGCTGAAGCCCCGCCCTCCGTACGGCGCTCACATTGCGTCTCGCGGGCCGGGCTGCCACCTTCGCCAAGGCTTCGCCGCCCAGGAAAGCCCGGCCCCTCCAACGGCTCCCGGCCCGCGTAGGTCGCGCTTCCTAGCCCGACTCTCAATGCGGCGCGCCACGGGTGCGCGCCCTACATACGACAGCGGCGCCTGCGGTCCCGCCGAGGCGCGATCGGCGCAATACCCCGGCGAGGCCGTCGACCGACAGGGCAAAACCGATGCTCCTGCACATGGGGACCTTACCGTTACACGCGCAACCCGCTCTATGTGGCGAACCTGATCGGGGCGATGGGTCTGTGTGTGGGCTAACCACTGGGTGGTCACTCTCCTGTGCGTGGGGGTCTTCGTCCTATGTTACCCGCCTACCATGCGGTTCGAGGAGAAGAAGTTGGCCGGCATCTTCGGGGAGGAGTACACGCGATATTGCGCCGTGACACCGCGGTTTATTCCGCGCCTGCCTCGAACCTCGAATGGGCGCGGCAGGCGCTTTGGTCTCTCTCACGCGGTCGGAGAGGGGCTCGTCTCGCACGTGCTCCTTATCATCGTCCTGATAGGAGCGGTGGAGGTCAAGGAGGAGTACCTGGAGGCAGGGGGAGTGGTCACACCGCCCACGTATGGCATTCTGCCGCTTGGCATGATCAACGAGGCCAGCGCGGCGCAGCCTGGAGGCGATGAGGTGGGGACGCCCGGGCACAGCATGGAGGCTGGCCCAGGCTTGCTGACGGAATGGAAGCACGTGTGCCGGGGCGGTCAACCCGATCCGCTAGGGGCACATCCCTTCCTTCCGGCGGAGCGTCGGCTGTCGCTTCCCTTGGTGGCGAGAGCTGGGCCTGATCGTGCAGCTCGTGCCTCCAGGACAGGTGCTGGGGCCTGCCTGTGTTATTGCGGTCTCGGCGCCCCTGGTGCGGTGCCTCTGTCGTGAGGTGGTTGCACACGCCCGAACTCCTCAGCAGGTCTTGGAGGTGCGCGGGCCTGATAGCACTCTTGGCCAGGCAAAGGGAATCTGGTCCCACGCCGCCCTCAAGAGCCGCGTTGTCGCACGGGGGATATCTGCAAATGACGGCGCCCTACGAGAGTATGCACCGTCTGCGACTCGCGTGGGCCACGGTCAGTGCCCTCGCAGCGAAGCACCGCACGAAGCTTCACGTCGTCGCAGGCCTCAGCAGCCTTGCCCTGGCGCGTCCGAATGACTCGCAGGACCTGCTCTGTGCTGTGCTGATCCTGTTGGGTGTGGCCTTGAGAACCTGGGCGCTGGGATGTATCTCCAAGAACGAGACCTTGTGCACGTGGGGACCTTACCGTTACACGCGCAATCCGCTTTATCTGGCGAATGGCCTGCTCGGGGCTGGTCTCTGCGTTCTCGTTAATCACTGGGTGGCTACCCTGGTGTGGGCGGCCGTCTTCACTCTGAGCTATGTCGCGACCGTGCGTGCGGAGGAGAAGCGACTTTCTGCGACCTTCGGCCGGGAGTACGCGGAATACTGCGCTGTTACGCCACGTTTCGTCGGTAGACGCCGGCCGGGTTCGATGCGAGCCGGAGGCGGCTTCCGCCTCTCTCATGCGCTGCGGCAGGGCCTGCTTCGCCAGGGCCTGGCCTTCATGGCGCTCCTGGCAGTCGTGGAAGCCAAGGAGGCGTACCTGCAAGGACAGGGCGTGGTGACGCCGCCCACCTACGGCGTGCTGCCCCTCAGCGTGGCCCGTGCGCTAACCCCGATGCGAGATGGCGACTACGTGCGCCCGTCGAGGACAGGAGCATCGTTCTTGCGGGGGAGCCTGGGGCTGTGGTGTAGGGCGGGGACCTGTTTGTCCGCCGTAGCCTTGGCGAAGGGGGGCGCCCCGCCCGCCTGGGGCGCGCCACGGGTGCGCGCCCTACATACGACAGCGGCGCCCGCGGCCCCACCAAGGCGCGATCGGCGGAATACCGCGGCGAGGCCGTGGAGCGACAGGGCAAAACCGATGCTCCTGGGCCCCGGACAGGAGCATCGTTTTTAGCTGGCTGGTGGGTGTGAAGTCTTCTGAGTAGGGCCGGGAGCTGTGTCGCGCCGCATTGAGAGTCGGGCTAGGAAGCGCGACTTACGCGGGCCGGGAGCCGTTGGAGGGGCCGGGCTTTCCTGGCCGCCGAAGCCTTGGCGAAGGTGGCAGCCCGGCCCGCGACCCCCGAGACGCGATGGGAACGCCGTACGGAGGGCGGGGCTTCAGCCCCGCCAGGCAGAGACGCCTCAGAACGGCAACGCCCGGCAGGACTGAAGTCCT
>JALGVE010000136.1 GCA_029820045.1 Candidatus Zipacnadia bacterium
CCTGAGCAGGCGCTCGACCTCTCGCGCCAGGCGGGCCGGCGGCAGCGTGTCGCTGACGACGTAGATCGGCTCCTGCCCCAACTCGTAAGCCCCGGGCTCGATGGGGACGCCCATGAGGTCGTGCGCCGCGCAACCCGTGGGCAGGTTAGCCAGCTTCATCCGCACGGGAGTCCGTCCGGCCTCGCGCCAGAGCACGACCGCGCTCGCGCCGTAGTCGGTCGCAAAGGCCGCGCCGTAGTCGGGCAAGGATGCCCGACCTACGCGGTCCTCACCCATCTCCAGCTTGCACACGAACTTCGGGTCGCTGCCTAGCAGGCTGACCATGGCGTTGTGTGCGGCGAAGGCCTTGCGCGGCTCAGCCCGATACTCGAAGAACGAGTCGAAGAACAAGGTCGCGCGGTTCAAACGCGTCGGCCAGTGCGAGGTGTGCTGGAAGAACTTCTCGACCCCGTTCGCCATGCAGACCACGTAGAACTCAATGTCAAAGCGCGCGGCGATGAGCTCGCTGGCGACGCGGCCGGTGGGCGGCCACTCGGCCACGGTCGGCGCCGGGTCGTCGTCAGCGCCGTAGAGCCACTCCGTGCACCAGATGGGCCGACGCCCGCCCTGTTTGTCCATCTCCTCGTTCAGCTTCGCCAGGCTCGATTCCAGCCCGCGCGGTGGCGCGTTCCCCGGGTAGAGGTGCACATTGATGGCGTCCATGTGCTGAACTGCGCCGAGGCCAAGGAAGCCCTGATACCAGCCGAAGGCGGCGGCCGGGCCGGCGCTCTTCCCGCCGATGATCCTCGCGGCGGGAGTGACAGCCTTGGCCGCCTCCCACGCGGCCTGCATGATGGGCGTGTACTTCTCCGGCGGGAGGGCCTCGCCCGGCTCGTTGATGACCTCGAACCACTGCACGCGGTCCCTGGTGTGCTCGACGGTCGCGGCCACGTAGGCCGCGTACTGCTGCAGGTCGCTGGGCGGGTACTTGAACGCGCCACGGCGCGCGCGCCCGCCCTTGTCTGTCAATTCCTGCGGCGCGGTGGTCGTCCACAGAGTCGAGCACTCCGGCAGGCAGAGCAGCACGTGCATACCGCGCGCAAGGCAGCGGTCAATCTGCGGGTCCTGGAGCGAGAAGTCGAAGGGCGCGCCCTCATTCGCCTGTACCTGGTTCCACTTGTACGACCAGTCCCGCACCCAGCTCATGCCGCCCTGCTGCCAGAGGTCCATGCGCAGGTCCGAGGGTGAGGCGTGGTTGATGCCGAACTTGCCGGGCTTGCCCGCGAGCTTGCTCCGCAGCTCCTCCACCAGCGCCATCCGCATGTCGGCCTGGGCATCACCGAGCGCGGCCTTCACGCGGAAGAAGCCTCGAGGCGTGGCGAGTCGCACCGGCGCGTTGCCGGCCGTCCCGCCCGCGAGCTTGAGGTCAATGGCGCCGCTCGCAACCTCCCGGTCCCAGGCGTCCACGGCCGCCGCGCGGACCTCCGTGCTCAGGAAGTCCTCGGTCGAGTTGTACACGTGAACCAGCACACTCGGCTGCTCAGGCAGGAAGAAGACGTTGCCCGGCCGGTCCGTGCTCAGCGCGATCTCAACCGGATGGCGAGGCTCGAAGTCGGTGGCCTGCTTGCCCTTTTCGAGCTGCACCGCGTCCACGAACAGGTGCCAGGGGCCAGCGCCCTCCGGCGCCGCCTCGCCGTGCTTGGGCAGGTCTTCGATGGTCACGGAGACGAAGCAGATGGGCCCCGTGACCTTCCCGGTGGCCTCGAACCGCTGCCAGTCCTTGGTGACGTCCACCGTCTTAGAGAAGCTCCCCCTCGGGAAACAGTTCACCCTCAAGGTGGCCCTCAGCGGAAGCGTGTCGCTGCGCAGGTAGGCCGAGAGACAGTAGATCTCGCCCTCGTCCACCTGCGCCCAACCTTGGCTAACCGCCGAGCCCTGGAGCACCTGGTACCTTTCGACCTCGTACCAGTCCTCCCAGTACACGTCCGCGGTCGCCGGGTCAACGATGATCTCCAGGGAGCTGCCGCCGTCCACGCCTCCGCCAGCGATCTCGCCCTGGAGCACGTCCGCCCCGAAGCTACCCCACCAGGCCTTGCCGAGCTCGAAGCTGGCGTTGCGCACCGAGTTCTTGCCGGGGGCCGGAGGCAGTGCGGAGGCAGGCAGCGGACGGTCACCTATCACCAGCTTGACATCATCGAGGAAAAGCGCGCCGGTGGCGGAGAAGAAGAACTCGAAGCGCGTGTCGTCCGCGTCGAGGGCGCCCTCGAACCCCATCTCGTAGTCCTGCCACACCTCGCCGGGCACGAAGCCGCGCACCAGGCCACAGCTCTTCCACGGCTTGCGCTGATAGATGGCGATCGAGCAACCGCCCCTGAGGTCCTCGGCCCGGGCACGGAAGGTGAGGCGGTACCACTGCCCCTTCTTGATCTTGACGACGCCATCCTGGGCGGCGATGACCCACCCGCGCTCGAAGCGGGTGCACTCCAGCTTGAGGGCGTGGGTGCCGTCCGCCAGCTCTACCGCGGTCAGATTCGCGTCATTGCCGTGGGTGCCGAGGGACCAGTAGGCGGGGTTGGTCTCGGTCACATCCTCGAAGGAGCCGTTGGTGAGCAGGTTGGCGGGTTCGGCCTCCTGTCCGAAGCAGGGCACTACGGCGGCAGCGAGGAGAAACGTCACGGCCAGCGGGCGGGCGAGCATGGGACATCACCTCACGCAGGCAGACGGCGGGAAGGAAAGCAACGACAGCAACGACGGCCATGATAGCGAACGGCTAACTGCCAACCGCTGATGCCGTTTGCGAGGGTTATCAGGCGGCTTCTACCCGCGCAGGCGGGCCGGGGCGGCGATGGGTTGCCCCGCCTGTGGCTCGACTCAGCCGGATTCAGGCCCGATGGTGACGATCTCGATCTTTGCGCGATCGCACTGGCCCAGGTGATAGCGCTCACAGGCCGGCTCCAGGTAAGTGACCGGCGGCTGAAGCTCAGTGGCTTGCGGGTCGGTCTCGCGCAGCTTCTCCAGGAGTATCTCGCGCCCCACGATGTCCATCGCTACCGGGTCGTACGAAGCCAGCACGCCGCCGTAGACCCAGGTAGTCGGCAGAGCGTCTGAGGAGGCGCTTGGCTCATAGGCCGGCTGGAGCGCATCCATGATGTGGAGCCTGAGCTTGCGTCTGAGGGTGGCGCGCGCCGCCGCCGCCGCCAGGGTCTCCGGGGCCCGCCGCAGCCGCTCTCGCTCGACGTGGGGCACTGCTGCCAGGCAGTTTGCCAGCGCCCCCGACATGCCTATCTGCGGGTCCACGCGCAGCCGCGAGAGGTTGATAATCGCTGTGCAGTAGTCCAGCACAATGCGGCTGAGTCCGCCGCGGAAGCCCTCGGAATCGCTGCCCATCACCTGCACGCCGTCGCCATCGTGGCGCAGGTCGAAGCCAGCATAGAAGAGAGCGTTCTCATCGCCCGCGTAGATGATGATATTGCTGGTCGAGACGCCCGCGCGCGTCAGCCGCCGGATCACCGCTTCAATCAGTGCCTGATGAACCGGCAGGGTGGGAACATCAATCTGTACCCCCACGCGGTCGCTTGGCCGGAAGAGCTGGGACCAGGCGGTCCTGACAGAGGTCTCCCCGGTCAGGCTCGCCACGGCTTTGTCCAGCAGCCCCTCGACCACGAAGTAGTCGAGCTTCCCCTCGGGGTAGACCCATGAGGGGGCTAACACGCTCGGGGGCAGAAGCACCCGTTCCCCCCTGGACACGCAAACGCGCGAACTGTCCTGGCCCCAGCTCATGCGCGCGCCGAGCGCTACAGCGGCGCTCAGCAGTGCTGCAATAAGCCCGAACCGACCGCACTGTTTCAGTTTCATGGGGGAGCCCACACTCCGCCGCCTTACCCGTACTGACATCGTCTGGCACATAGAATTGACAGTCGAGAGGCGACTTAGTTTCGGCTGCTCACGGCAGAGGGCAACGACGGAATCCACCGCAGACACGCGGAGAGCGCAGAGAACGGCAACGACGCGGGTGACTACTCACCTTGTCAGCCTGAGCGCAGCGAAGGGTCTCACAGGCGTCCCGCCACCACGGGATTCTTCGCTTCGCTCAGAATGACAGAGCTCGCAGGTGACCGGTAACCGACGCGGAATGGGTGGACGGCGAACGCCGCAAGAGGGGGAACTACGAACGCAGCTTCGCGGCGGCGCAGAGCAGGCCCGCGACGGTCTTGCCGTCCCGCACCTCGCCCGCCTCGCACATTTTCAGCGCCTGGGCCAGGGGCATCCGGATGACGCGGAGGTCCTCGTCCTCGTCGGCCTGCGCGGTCTGAGGCGTCAAGTCGGTGGCAACAAAAAGATGTATCATCTCATTGCTGTAGCCGGGTGATACGAACAGGCTGACCAGCGGTTCAATGCTGCCGGCGCGCTGGCCGATCTCCTCGATAAGCTCCCGGTGGATGCACTGCTCGGGGCTCTCGCCGGCCTCCAGGGTGCCCGCGGGCAGCTCCAGCGTGGCCCCGCCCACGGCATAGCGCCACTGCCGGACCAGAAACACCTTGCCGTCGCTCGTCAGGGCGACGGCGGCAACGGCGCCGCGATGCTCGACGACCTCGCGCGTCGTGCGGCGGCCGCTGGGCATGCGCACCTCATCCACGCGCAGGTTGAGCACCCGGCCCTCGTAGATACGCTGGCTGTCTACGGTGGTCTCCGCCAGGTCATCGTGCTCTCGCTCGGTCACAGCTCACACCTCGGTTCGCGGGTTGTGTTGGCCTCCATCTTCGGCGTGGGCGAAGCAGCACCTGCCGAGAGCTTGGGCAGATGAGGGCGTCTGCGCGCACAATCGCCTGCGTTCGTGCCGGCAGGTGCCCTCACCTGCCGAGACCTTGGACAGACGAGGGGTCGCTTTCGAGAAATGCGAGCGGGGTCAGAGGCGCGGCTGCCGCTCACTGCGCTCTCGATCGCGAAGCGATGCCGCCGTGACGGAGGGGCAGACGAGGGGTCGCTTTCGAGAAATGCGAGCGGGGTCAGAGGCGCGGCTGCCGCCCACTGCGCTCTCGATCGCGAAGCGATGCCGACGTGATGGAGGG
>JALGVE010000027.1 GCA_029820045.1 Candidatus Zipacnadia bacterium
CGGAGAAGGCGGGCCGGGCTCAGGTGCTCCCGCTCACGGCGGGATCACCTTCGCACGGCCCCTCCAGCTGTTGCCCTCGGTCATAGTGTCATTACCCAGGACATTACTCAGTCCATTCGGCATAGAGTCCCCACCGTTTGGAGCGGCCGCCTGAGGGCTCGCGTAGCGAGGCCGAAGTCGGCCGGCTGGCAGCACGGAGAAGGCGGGCCGGGCTCAGGTGCTCCCGCTCACGGCGGGATCACCTTCGCACGGCCCCTCCAGCTGTTGCCCTCGGTCATAGTGTCACTACCCAGGACATTACTCAGTCCATTCGGGATAGAGTCCCCGCCGTTTGGAGCGGCCGCCTGAGGGCTCGCGTAGCGAGGCCGGAGTCGGCCCGCTGGCAGCACGGAGAAGGCGGGCCGGGCTCAGGTGCTCCCGCTCACGGCGGGATCACCTTCGCACGGCCCCTCCAGCTGTTGCCCTCGGTCATAGTGTCATTACCCAGGACATTACTCAGTCCACGCTTAACTCTCATTGCCTGCTCACGCGTCGTCGAACGTACTGCTCATGCAGAACCGCGCCGCCTTGACGCCTGCGCCCCGGGCACCTCGGTCTCTTCACGAGGCGGCTCCAGGGAGTACACCGACTCGACCGCGAGTATCAGCAGCGCCAGCAACGCCAACAGCGCTGACACCTCGGTGCGTGTCGGCATGGGCCTGCGCAGGAAGTCGGGCAGCTCGGCAGCCTTGACCACCACCACGTCCAGCGGCGCCAGCCGCCGGCTTAGCTCCGTGGCAGTAAGCCGCGTTGGGTCCGACTCCGCTCGGTCAAGATTGACCGCGAAGGCGGCGACTTCCTTCCCACCGGCGCGCACGATGTATGTCCCCCTGTGCTCCGGTGCAAAGCTCCAGGATGACTTATCCCGCCGCAGCGGTGCGGTATGCCCAGCGTCATCCCTGACCTCGACAGGTCCGGACCCGACGGGCATGAGGCCGACGGCAACCTCGCCCGGCCCGCCCGATGCGACCTGCGGCATGCGTCCCTGCGCGAGATAGTGTGCCAGCCTGTGCAGGAGCGGGACGTAAACGGGGCGACGCACGAGGTCGGACCAGGCTGCGCCCGCGGAGGTATTGAAGAGGATGGCCCGACCGCGCTCGTGGGCTGCCTCGATCAGTGCGGGAGTGCCATCCTCAAAGCGCGCGAGGACGATCAGGCCTGCGTCGTCTCGAACGCTGACCTCCCGCGCGCTCGTGAAACGCGGGCCCATCAGGTCGCCGGCCAGCGGGCTGGCGAAGGCGGCAAGGGGCGCGCGCGAGGTCTCGAAGTCGGTGATGGCCGCCCCACCGCTGAGTTCCACGGGTTTGCTCACCTGAAGGCCTTCGAGCGACAGTGCGGGCAGGACAGTACTATCGTAGGCGTCAGCTTGAACTCCCGGCCCGGTGAAGAGCAGCGCCCCGGCGCCGGTCGCAATGTGGCCGGCGAGTCGCTCCGAGGCCTGCTCGCTGAGGCGCTTGGCGTCGGCCAGTATGACAACATCAAAGGGCGTGAGGTCGGTCTCAGCCAGCGCGTCCGCCTCGACGCGCTCAACGTGGATGACGCTGCGCCGGTCGCCGGGAGGGAAAGGATTGAGCGCGGCGCGCAGGTAGCGACTGTCCGGCTCCGTCCCGACGATGAGCACGCTGATGGCGTCAAGGACATGCTCGGCGAAGAGACGCTCATCGTCCAGCCGGAAAGCATCGGCGGGGGCCTCCGCCTTGCCCTCCAGCGCGCCGGCCCGCCCGGGCGTAACCTCGAACTCCGCGAAAGCGGCGCTCCCCGGACGCGGGCTGACGCCGCGGCTGACCGATGCCAGCGGCGGCGCACTCAGCGTCAGGGGAATGACCTTGTCCTTCGGCTTCCCCCAGGCCTCGACGCGCGCGCGCAGGCGCAAGGGCCGACCCCGTAACGCCGGCCGTTCCACCGCCGTCATTTCGGTGACCGCCGTGTTGCTCTGCACTTGCTCGCCGACGTCCACGACGATCACCTGGCCCGTGCGTGGCATGATGCCTCGAGGAAGCGGGCCGAGTGAGGTCGCCTGCAGGTCAGTCATCAGGTAGATGCGGCCTGGCACTCGCCGCGCGCTCTCAAGCGTGCTCAAAGCCTCGAGCACGCAGTCGCTCAAGGAACCGTTCGCCTCAGTCGCTCCGAGCTCCCTGATGAGACGATCTGCCTCGGAGGCGCTGACCGGCACGTCGCGGAGAGGGCGAAGTCGCGAGGCGGCGCCCGCCAGCAGCAGTCGTGCACCAGCGGGCATTGCCCCTACGATCTGCTCAGCCGCCTTTTGCGCGCGGCTGAGGAAGCTTGATGATCCAGGCCGACAGTTCATGCTCGCGGAGGTATCGAGCAACAGCATCGGTTCAGCCTGCTCGGCGGCGAGCCAACGGAGGAGGCCGGCGCGCGTCACTGGGCCGGCCAGCGCCAGGCTCAGGAGCACGACGGCGGCCATCCGCATCAGGAGCGCCAGGATGCGGCGCAGGCGGATGGGGCTGCGCCGCTGCTGCTGTGCGGCTCGCAGCAGGCGCAGCGAGGGGAACTGAAAACGCCGCGGCCGCCGGCGCCCGAAGAGATGAATGAGCACCGGCGCCAGCACGCCCACCGCGCCGAGAAGATAGAGAGGGCTGAGAAAGGTCATGGTTGGCTCCGACCACCGACCTACGACCACCGACTACCGACCACCGACCACCGACCTACGGCTTACCGACCCGGCCGTTCATTGTTGGTCGGATGTCGGATGTCCGTCTTACTGCAGCTTCGCGATCCATCCGGCCAGGTGGCGGCGGATGCTATCGTACTCGTCATAGTCCCAGACACCGGGGGTCTTCAGATGCCCGACGACCGCCTTCTGCCCGTCTTCGGTTACCGTCTCCCCACCGGTCCACTCGCCCTGGGTCGGCCAGCCTGCCCACTTGGAGTAATCCACCTCCGCCATCCGTGCGGCGATCCAGGCGCGCGATTCCGCCACGATCCGCTTCTGCTCGGCAGTGCCTCCCGCCAGGGCGCGCTTACAGAGCTCATCCCACGTGTACAGGTAGCGGTAGTCGTCAATGCCCTCCCGCAGCGCCTCGAAGCCGATGGACGGGCCCCCTGCCTCCTCTCCCATCGGCGGGTAGCGGTGCATGAACACGAACTTGCGCTCCGGGTTAGGGCCGTAGGGATCGGGCACAACTGACCGATATGACCAGGTGAAGGCGCCCTTGGCGCCATTGATCCAGAGGTGGAAGCCCTGGGAAAAGCGCGCAGTCTCCGGCCGGTGGCCGCTTATCTCCACGTTGTAGAACCAGATAGTCTTTCCGAGCGCCGCCATGCGGTCGCGGAACTCCTGCCAGGCCTCGGCATCGTACACACCGCGCTTGAGGAAGGGGCCGTCGTGGAAGTTGAGGTAGTCCATCAAAGGCAGCGCCTCCTCCAGACCATCGGGGTGCCCATTCATCCCATCGGCCTCGACCCTGACGCCCACTCCCTTGAGAATCTGCATCTCGCGCAGCATCTTCTCGAAGCGAGGTCGGTGCTCGAAGGCCTCGTCCACAGGCTGGAAGATGATCTCCGGCCAGGCCTCCTGTCTCCCCTTCGCCAGCACCGCGCGGATGACGCCGGCGTAGGCGTCGGCGTACTCCTGAGAGTCAAGCGCCCCCTGACTCGCAGCGAACTTGCCCACGTCCCCGCCCATCAGCCACTGCACCGGTTCGGTGAAACCGGCGGCCCGGTATGCGGCCATCGCGCGCTCGAAATCGGTCTCACCCGTCCACGCTATGACGACCCGGCCGCCGCGCATGTCCATCTCCGCACCCAGGTTGCCGCAGAGGCCGACCGTGGTCATGCCATGCTCGGCCTGGTCACGCCACTTCTCCTCGAGCGCTCCCGGCTCATCGGAATACGTACGCACGTAGTCGTACATCCCCCACGACATGCCCTCTGGGTGCATCAGCCTGATGGGCAGCACCTCGACCTCGACCGGAATCTCGGCGCTGCCAACTGCGGCGGTAACGGTGATGCTTCCCCGGTACGTGCCGGGCTGCGCGTCCTTGGGAACATGCACGGTAAACCAGAACCACTGAGACGTGTCTGCCGCCACGTTCACCGGATGCATCGGCTCAATGAACGCTGGCAGAGACAGCATGTCGCTGGTGCGGGGGTGGACTTTGCGCACGAGGCAGCGCACCACGCCGGGCTCCACGCAGTCAGCCGGAAGCGCCCCGGCGTCTCCCTTGAGCGTCGAGACAGAGGCGGAGAGAGCCTCGAGGTCCTTGAGCGCGCGCACCGCGAAGCTGATAGGCTCACGCTCGCCGGGCGCTGCGAACGCGCGCAGCGTTGGGCTGAACTGCTCCGCCGTCGGCACGATCGCCGGCATGACGACATCGAGGTAGTTCACGGCGAAGGGCACGAAGCCGCGCTCGCGATCGGCGGCCGACAGCTCAGGCATCGGGGTCGGATCAATGTGTGTCAACGGTGGCATCTCCTTCAGGTCAGTCGGCTCGATACTCAGGTCATCCAGCCAGGCGGTGATGGGACCCCTGCGCCGGAAGTTGACCCAGAACCGCACCCGCAGGTGGTGAGTGCCCTTCGGTGGCTGGCACAGGCCGACGAAGCGCTTCCAGGGCGTGTCCTGCGCGACGTGGAGGCACTCATAGTCAGCCCCGAGCCACTTGTTGTCCTTGGCCTGAAAGACCACGGCGACGTCCGCGGCGCCACCCTCGGCCCCTTCGACCTTGAGCCACGCGCCGATGCGCAGCACCTTCACTCCCTCGGGTATCATCACCCGCTCCTGCGACCAGACGCCGTCGTCCTGCGCACGCTTGATGCCGATGCGGAGGCTGCGCGCGCCCTGGCGGAACTCCTGGTCATCCCAGGCCCAGTCAGGCTCCTGGCGATCCATGTCCTCAGTGTCGCCCTGCTTTGTCCTCTTCCATGCGAAGCTCCAGCCGTCAGGCGTCCCGTCGCCGTCCTCGTCCTGCTCGAAGCCCGGGTTCGCGACCAGATTCTCCTGCGCGCTCGCAGGAGCGCACAGGGACACAACCACGAGGAGAACTGCAAGGCTAATGCTTGTTCGGGCAAATCCATGCAGTACCGTGTTGCTGCGGTAGGTCGTATGGAGGGGCCGCGCAAGGCCCTCGCGAAGCAGGGCCGAGCTCGGCCCCTTTCCGCGCAACGACGGGGCGACTTCGCCTGTCCCGCTGCGCCAGCCAGGGCTCAGGCGGGCCCTCCATCGCACACACGCTGCGTGACTGGCCTCACTCTTGCGCAAGCAGGCACGAGCACGTAAGCCCGACCGACTAATGCGCGCTTCTCTCACAGAGTACTCCTCCTGCTGCAGGTAGGGATACCGGTCAGCTTTACTTCACTGTTCTTCTTCGCCGGCGAAGGCCCTGTTCCTCCCGCGCGGACGGAGTCGGAGCAGGAGCTCCGACCTACACGGAGAACGGCGCGCATCGGCGGACGGAGAGTGAGCGCTTAGCGGATGCCCTGAGTAAGGTGAAAGGCCTCCTAACGCGGAAATGTACCTGGTGAAGAAGGCAGTCGTCCGACTTTATACCGCGAGGGATGAAACCATGACAGAGCAGCGAGGCATAGGCGACGGACTGTGCAAGGCCGCTATCACTATGCAGGCGCGCCAACTGCTGGCGACGGTCTGCATCCTCGGTGGCGCGGACTGCCCCTTGATGGAGAAGGAACAGGCTCAGGAGATTCTCGACCGGGTGAAGCAAGACCCAACCCTCACCATCAGGCTGGAGTCGAACGCCGATGAGATCACGCACTACGAAGACCTCGGCCCGGAGTACTACCTGGCTTTGGACCCGGAAGAAGTCCTCAACCGCAAGCGAGACCTGGACGTGCTGCAGAAGCTGGGCCTGGTGCCGGGCTCGATTCGCCGGGCGCGCTATCTCTACGAGCTGCTGTTCACGCGAGTCGAGACGCCCGACGGCATCTGCGCCTATGACACGCCGGGCTGGGAGGGCTGCCCGCTGGCGCGCACCGGAGCCTACGAGAGCGTTCGCGCACAGGGCTGGCAGGCCGTCGTCTACGCACGCAGCGACCAGGAGATAGCGGAGTACCGCCGCCGCAACGTCGAGCGCATCATGAACGGTGACCGCCTGTACATCCGTCCGCACCACCTGATGTGCCTGGCTTGCTGGTACGCTGGCGGGAAGGGACAAGGGCCCAGGCCCAACGACACCATCTACGAGGCGCTGCAGAGGATCCAACGCGAGCCTGAGGTGCCGATTGTCCTCGTCGAGGGTTGCTGCGAGGTCTGCGACTGTTGCGACGGCTTCAACCCGGCAACCGGCCGGTGCGTTCATGCCGGCGGGCTGATCCGGGACTACAAGAAGGACCTCGACGTGCTGCAGAAGCTAGGCCTGATGCCCGGCGCGACCGTGCCCGCCCGGGAGTTGTTCGACCTGCTATTCGAGCGCATCGAGTCCACGACTGAGATTTGCGGCTACGGAGACGATATCGTCATGTCTCAGGAATGGACCATCTGCAGCGGCCCCGGGGGCAACTCCGGCTACGTGGCGACGCGTGAGACGGGCGTGTTCTGACGGAGCAACACGCCCGAGGACCTCTCAGGCAAGCGGAGCTCAGGCCGAGATGGGGAGACCCACGGTGAAGGTCGTGGTCAGCGGGTTGCTGGTGATGTCGAGGCGGCCGCCCAGGTCCTTCGTCAGTGCCACGCACAGTGGCAAGCCAACGGCATTCGGCGCTGACGCTCCCTCTTCGGCCACGCTCGCAGGGGCCTGCTCGAAGACCGCGGCGATGTCCGTATCCGACATCTGCGGGCCGTGGTCAGCAATGTTCAACAACAGAAACTCACCGCTGGGTTCGGCCCTGATCTGTATCGCGTCGCCCTCAGAGCTGCGAATGATACTGCTCAAGGCTAGGTGATACACAACCTGCTTAAAGCGGCGCTCATCAGCCTCAACCGAGGGTAGACTGTCGGGGACCTCCACCTCCAGGCTTACCTTGGCCGCCCGTGCCTGCCCCACCAGCAGAAGCTGAACGCGCTCCACTAGCTCTCGCGGGGCGATGGGCTCAGGATCGGAGGGCAATACGTAGCTGCGCGCACGGCCGACATCCAGGATATCGGTGATAATGCGCAGGATGCGCTGACCAGCCTCGTGGGCCTCCCTTGCAGCGTCTACTTGCTGTTCCGTAAGCTCGCCCAGGACGCCATCCCTCAGCATCTCGGAGTAGCCGAGCGTAACGTTCAGGGGGGTGCGCAACTCATGGCTGATGTTGCTCATGAGGCGTTGCTGAACACCCGGGAACTCCTGCCCATCCTGGCCGAACTCGCGGCGTGGCCGCCGAGTCGGCCTCCCGTGAGCCGCCACCACCAGCAGAACCAGCGCCGTCACCGCGAGACCGATCACCGGAAAGCCGGCGAGCGCCGCCGGGGCGATGTGGAGTACCTGAGCGGCCACCACCAACAGCACAATGAGAAGCAGTAGGACAGCAGCAGCGTACGTCAGTAGCGAGCCGCCGCCCGTAGTTCGCCTGGATGGCTGTCTCAAGCCCGAAGCGCTCACAATGCGGACTTCCCTCCCCCATCATGATACCCCGTTGTGTGGGTTTTGTCACCACTCTTGACTCTTGCGGCGCGACAACAACGGACTCGTCAAAGCCTAAGCCCGAGGGCTCGCGCGAACTCAGCAGCCAGCGTCAGGGCCGGGCCGTCAGGCCCGGCCCTGGCCGTGGCGCCAGCAAAGCCGCCCCGTAGGGGCGGCTGGCACGCATATGCGTGCCGCAAGCGAAGCTTGCTTGCGGGCGCCACGGCGCGAGCGCGCAGCGCTCGCACGCTGGCTGCGCGGGCCTCGGTCAGACTCCTCGCTGGCGGCCCCGGCTGACCAGGCCCCTGGCCCAGCCCAAGGCCCGCCGGATGGCGCCGCCGGCCCGCAGCAGGGCCCGAACGCCGTGGTACTGCCAGGAGGGAAGGGCGCTGCGGTAGTGCTTGGCGTAGAACCGCAGGAAGCTGCGGTGGGACTCGGCGATCATCGCTTGCTGGACCTGCGAGGTGGAGGCCCCACCGAAGTGCGTCATGGTAGCCGCGGGGGTGAACCAGATCTCCCAACCTGCTTCCGACAGCCGCTTACACAAGTCCACGTCGTTGAAGAAGATCGGGAAGTCTTCGTCCATCAGCCCGATCTCATCCAAGGCGCGCTGGCGCAGCAGCAGCGCTGAGGCCATGGGCTGCTCGACCGTGCGCTCCTCGTCGTAGCCCCACCAGGTCATGCGGTACTTGCCGAACCGCTGGCTGTGCGGGAAGAGCCTGCTCAGGCCCAGCGCCTCGTAAAGGACGGTGTCCGGCGTGGGGAAGGCGCGGCAGCTTGCCTGGACCTTACCGTCAGGGAACAGGAGTCGCGGGGCGACGGCGCCGGCCTGCGGGCGCCGCTGCATCAGTGTGACAAGGCTGTCGAGCGACCCCCGGTGCACGATGATGTCCGGGTTGAGCAGGAGCTTAAGGGGCGCGACAGCGCGTTCCAGCGCCTGGTTATTTGCGGCCGCGTAGCCGAGGTTCTCCGCGTTCTCGATGAGGGTTACCTGAGGGTGACGCTCGCGGATCATTGCGGCGGTGCCGTCCGCAGAGGCGTTGTCAACGACGATAACCTCGCGGCTGACGGCGTCCGGCGCCTCGGCGATGCTGCGCAGGCAGTCGTCGAGCATCTCCCGCGTGTTCCACGTGACGATGCAGATTGAGAGCGCAGGTCGGGCATTCTTGCCCGACTCCGGTGGGCGTGCGCTCACCAGTCCTCCACCACCCGTAGCCAGCAGGCCTCCCAGCGCTCGCGGCTGTGCCGCTCAAGAGCCGCGGCGCGCTGTTGCTGGGATAGCTGCTCGGCGTTCTTCCACGCATAAAGCAACTTCTCGGCCAGGTCCGCCACGGAGACTTCCGCGTGCAGGGCGGGGACATCGAGCAGTCCCCCGGCCTTGGTCGTCACCACGGGTGTACCGCAGGCCATGCTTTCCAGCGCCGCCAGCGAGGTGCCCTCGCCGCAGCGCGAGGGGATGACCGTGACGCGAGCGGCCGAGTAAAGCCCCGGCATCTCTTCCCACGGCACGGGGCCGATGAGTCGAACGCGCTCTCCAAGCTCGCCAAGCGCGATCTGCCGTCTCACCTCTTCCACGGCGGCTACCTGCGAGGGCTTGCCGGCGACAACCAGGCGCGCCCCCGGGATCTGCTTCACTATCTGCGCGAAGGCGGCGACCGCCAGGTCCACGCCCCGGTTGTGATAGATGTTGCGCGGGACCAGGATCGCCTGGAAGGCCGGAGAGCGCTCGTCAGGCGGTCGCGGGTAGAAGACCCGTTCATCCACGCAGTTCGGCACGTACCACTTACCGGGCGCCACCTCACGAAAGCCCTCGGCGCCCGGCGGCAGCTCGAGGCCCATCTCCCGCAGGAAGAACGTGTCGTTAGCCACGTAGCGCGCGCACGCCTCGAACGCCCACTGCGCCCACCGTTTCTTGTGACGCGCCGCAGCGCCGTCCGGAGCATCGTCCCAGGTGACGCCGTGTGACAGCCCAACGGTGCGCAGATGGAAGCGTGCGGGACGGCAGTACTGAGGGTAGTGCCCGACGAGCACCTCGAACTCAGCCAGCTCCCGGCGGCGGAGCGAGAGGAAGTGCGGCAGCAGCCAGAACTCCTTGAGGCTGAGCGGCCAGGGCAGCCGAGGCAATCGCCGGATACGCGCGTCGCTTGGCTGCGTGTGACGCTGATAGGTGATGACCTCGTGCCCGGCTGACTCAAACAGGAGCCGAAGCTGCTCGGCGTAGGCGTCGGCGCCGCCGGTGATGGGCAGATAGCTGTAAGTGAGTTGAGCGATGCGCATAGTCTGTCAGCTCGCGGGTGGCTCCGGCTCTCTGTACAACTGCTCGAAGCGGAGCGCCTGGTTCGCGACCTCCGAGTGCGTGTGCGGGTCCGTGATGATGCCTGGCGGCTTGGCGAGCAGGGGGCCGGCGATGTTCCAGAAGTTCCCCCTGACCACCGCGCCAGATGCTACCATCAACCGCGCAAGTACTTCCGGGGCCCGCCCGTAGTGCTTGCCGAAGAAGCGTAAGTTCGACCGCTGCGAGGCGAGGATACGTTCGCGGCTGGTCGAACTCCAGCTTGCCGCCTCGTGGTGGATGACCTTGGCCTCAGGCAGATACCAGCACTCCAGGCCTTCCTGCGCCAGGCGGTAGCACCAGTCAATCTCCTGCGAGCACTTGGAGTACTCCTCGTCCAGGTCGCCTACCTGCTCCCACGCCTCGCGGGAGACCGCCAGGCAGGCGCCGCTCACCCAGTCAACGCGGCGCGGCGCGGCGTGGTCCCACCAAGTCATGTCATACGCGCCGAAGACGGAACTGCGCGGGAAGAGCCGGTGAAGGGCGAGTTGCGCGTAGAGCGTCAGCGCCAGGCTGGGGAAGGGGTGACATGTGAGCTCAAGTTCACCGTCGGGCCTGGTGAGCCTGGCTCCAACGGCGCCCACCCAGGGCCGGCCGCGCAGGAAGGCGATGAGGTGTTCGAGTGCGCCAGGCTGAACCTCGGTGTCAGGGTCCAGCATCATGAGAAAGTCACCGCTGGCGCGCTCCATCGCCCGGTTGGTAGCGGCCGCCGACCCCAGGTTCTCATCGTTCGCCAGGCACACGACCTGCCCGAACTCGTTGGCCAGCATCTCCAGCGTGCCGTCGTCGGAGGCGTTGTCCGCCACGATGATCTCATGCTCGAGACCGGTGGCGGTGCGCTGAATGCTCGCCAGGCAGTCGCGGAGGGCGTCGCGGCAGTTGTAACTGACGATACACACTGATAGGTCCATGGAAGGCTCCGCTTACTGACTACCGACAGCCGACTGCGCACCAACGGCGAACGACGACGACCGACATCTGCCGGAGGCCGGGGCGTGCCCTACTCCTCTTCGGCGAGCTGGGCGAAGATCGCGTCACAGACCTCGCGCACGGCTCCGTAGCCGCCCGGCCGCTCGGTCACCCATCCGGCAGCCGCCGTCACCTCGTCAACCGCGTCAGCGACCGCCACGCCCAGCCCAACCGCGCGCATGATCGGCAGGTCGGTGACGTCATCACCCACGCATACTGCCTGCTCCGGCTCCACGCCCGCCGCGGCCAGCACCTCCGCCAGCGCGCTCTCCTTCTCCATCCTTCCCAGGACCGTGTGCGCGATGCGCAACTTCTCGCAGCGGGCGGCTGTGATGGGCGAGTCGTCACCGCTGATGACGGCGGTCGGGAAGCCCATCTCCGCCAGCCGCACCAGCGCCAGGCCGTCCTTGACATCGAAGCGCTTCAGCGCCTGGCCGTTGGCATCGAAGTACATGCCACCGTCGGTCAGGACGCCGTCGCAGTCCATGATGAGTATTCCCACGGGGTCAGGCAAAGGCATTTTCGGCTTCACGATGAGGCTCCTTAGTCGGCGATGCTGAACACGTAGACCAGCGGTACGCCGTGCAGTGGCGCCACCGCCAGCGGCTGGCGCTCGGCCAGCAGTCGTCGCGCGATATCTGAGAACTCCGTGACCTTGTTCTGAAAGATGGCGTAGTCCGCCCCAGGCAGGGCCTGAGGGCCGGCGGTGGTGCGTATGTCGCGCCGCAGGATGCCCAGGTTGCGGTAGACTCCCATCATTGACTCGCAGCCGGGCGGCTCGATCCATGCGACCGCCCCGCGGGGCGCATTGCGGTTCAACCACAACGCTGCGTCGAGATAAGTCTCGCCCCAGTAAGTCACTTCCATCCCGGCTCTCGCCGCGCCCGGCAGCCCGCCGATGAACATGTTGTAGTAGCTCAGCTCGTGCGGGTGGAAGTCTACCACGGCGCGCGCCGGGCCAACCAGCGCGAGCGCGAGAACCATCGCCATCGCCAGGCTGCGCGTCCTCTGAGCGTTCTCCGGGCTATGCGCGGCGGCCCAGTTGCCGACGATGCGCGCCACCCAGCCGATGCCCACGCCCGCGGCGATGGCGATGAACGGGAACACCGGCAGGAAGAGCCGGCAGCCTGTGTACTTAGGAGTGCTCGGCAGAGAGGCGAAGAGGTAGTTGACCGCCAGGCCCCAGATGAGGAGGGCGCCGGCGGCTCGCCGCCGCCATGACGGGTCTTGCCAGCGCTCGCGCTGAGCGCCCATCTCAGCGGTTGCCGCGCGCTCGCGAATCATCCGCCATGCGCCGAGGATGGCGGCCACGAGGGTCGCCGGTGGCATCGTGATCGCGCTCATGACGATCGGGTAGTGCCAGGGCGCGACTTGGTACTTCCGCCCGAAGTAAGTCACGTTAATCTGCCAGTGATGCGCGTGGAACTGCAAGTACGCGAGCAAGCGGGGCCAGGTGTCGTGCCAGAGCCACGGCCAGGTTGCGAAGAACGTGAGCGGGCCAAGCGTCGCGCCACACACTAGCGCCGGCACGACGGCGTCCCTCGCGCACAACAGCAACCACGGGAGCGCGATGATAGGGACAAAGACCGCGTTCACCTTGCAGCCGAGGGCGATGCCCCACGTCGCGCCCGCCAGCGCCGCCCAGCCCCAGCTCCGCTCGCGCGCGGTCAGGAACAGGAGGTGCAGCGTCATGAAGGTGGTAGCCATTACCGGCGCGTCAAGCGCGAACAGGTGACTGTGCGCGAATACGCGCGGCATCGTCAGCAGTGCGCCCACCGAGGCTAGCGCCTCCGCGCGACCCCACACTGAGGCGACGAACAGATACATGCTGGCGCAAAGCGTCGCTACCAGCAGCAGCGTCCCCGCCCGCAAGGCGCCCAGCACCGGCAGAACCGCCGAGGCTGGCCCCGTGGTCAGGGCGCCGACGAGCTTGAGGAAGCCAGGCTGCTCGTCACGGGCGTGCCAGTACCTCGTGATGGCTGCATCGCCGAGAGCCTCGCCGGGAGCCAACACGAGCAGCGAAAGCCAGATGCGCGCCTCCTGCGCCCGCGACATGTACACCGGCTCATCGTAGCCCAGCCCGTAGTGATGGGCGGTCAGCGCAAGTGTCACCAGCACCGCGAGCGCGATGAGTGTCGCTTCCAGCCCGCGCCGTCCGCCCTCACTCACCACAGCGCCTCCTCAACGCGACTGCCGCAGCCAGCGCTGCCAGCGCCGCCAGAGCCAGAGACGACGCGAACGCGCCAAGCTGGAAGCTGGCTGGCAGATAGCTGAAGGTCACAGTCCTCGCGGGCCGCGAGAGGTGGACTGCCCTCAGCACGTAGTTGGCGGGGACAATCGTCCCCTCGTCTCCGTCAACGTACACCCGCCAGCCCGGGTAGAGCACATCCGACAGCACGATCCACTGCCCCGCCCGGAAGTCGCCGGAGAGTTCGACCCGGTTCGTCCCGTAGTGCGAGATCTCGACTGCTCCGGCGTCGGCGGCCTCGATCCGTGGTGAGGTCGTGGCCTGCGCCTCCGAACGCAGCAGATGAATCACCCACGGGTCAAGCTGCCTACCGGTCACAACACGGAGTATCTCGTCATCACTCTTCTGCCACTCAACGCTGCGGGGGACGAAGGCGCGCGGCATGGCATCTTCGTTCACGTAGAGCCTGGTCTCGTAGCTCTGCTCAAGCCGCCAGCCCTTGTCCTCGATGCGCAGCGGCGTCAGCAGGTACTTGACGCCCAGCAGGTCCAGTGCGGGCAGGGCCGGGTCGGGCTGCAGATAGCCCAGCCGCTCGTTGGATATCCCCCCAAGAACGCGCTGATACCGGCCGTAGACGAGGGAGTCCGAGCCCTGGATGTCCTGCAGGTCGAAGAGCATCGGAACGTTGGGCGCCATGCGGTTGAGGAAGTCGTCCCCGACGGAGCAGAAGCGCACCGGCTCCCGGTCCGCCTTGACCGTGCTGATGACGTCAAGCTTCACCTTGAGGTACTCGGTGCGGCCCTCGGGAGTGAACTTCTGTGCGAAGATACCCAGGTCAATCACCACGAGCACAGCAAGCCCGCACCAGGCGGCCGTCGAGCCTCGCGTCACGCCCCAGAGGATGAGAGCAGCCGAGGCCACCACCAGCAAGGCGAACCGCCCGACCTGCGCGAGCGTGTACGCGCCAAGCTGCACCTCGCCGATCGCTGTCGAGCCCAGCACGACCCAGATGTATGCCCCGGCGATAACCCCGATGGTCAGCAGCGCCAGGCTGGTCGCGATCACCGTCCTCCCGGCGTTCCGCTCCCGGGCGTCCTTTCTCATCAGAGCGTCCGCGCCAAGCGCCGCGAGCACCGATCCTGCCGTGCAGGCCAGGTAGAACGCCCGGCTCAGGCCGCTGAGCTTGTTGAAGCCCGGGACGAGATAGTAGAGCACGGCGTCAAGAGGTGTGCCGAAGACCAGCGCCAGGGCGAGCAGCCAGATGCCGAGCCAGAACCACGACTGCCGCCGCGGGCGGACGGCTAAGCCCGCGATGCCCAACAGCAGCGGGGCAATGCCGATGTACCACGCAGTCTCAGTGTACGTTCGGTAGGCGCGACCCCACCAGCAGTTCAACTCTGCGCCCCAGTGGTTGTAGTCCACCGGGTTGCCGAACGCATCCGGCATCAGCGCCAGCAGCAGGTAAGGCGGCGCCAGGGCATACGTCATCTGCTGCGCGTACGATTGAGTGCCCGTGCGCGAGCACAGAGCTGCCATCTCGAGACTCGGCCCAAGCTGGCAGCCCGCCAGCATCGTTCCCACGGCGACAGCCGCCACTGCCAACCCGGCATCGCGGGCCGCGCGCCGCCACGTGCCACCTCGCATCAGCAGATGGGCAACGCGCGCAATGACGTACGCGCCGAAACCCATCAGCACGTAGATGGAGATGTGCAGATTGCCGGCCAGGAACTGCGTCCCTGTGCCCAGGGCCGTCAGCCCCAGCCAGCCCGGCCGCTCGCTCCTGACGGCCTTCTCAAAGCCCAGCAACATCAGCGGCAGCCATGCCCCCACCGAGCGGAAGGTCGGGAAGCATAACCAGCCGATGAAGAAGCCGTTAAGCATGAAGGCCACCGCGCCGATGGTGCTGGCTAGCGGCCTCACCCGGATGGTTCGCAGAAATCCGTACATGAAGGACCCGGCGAG
Organism: Candidatus Zipacnadia bacterium; assembly: GCA_029820045.1. Classification (GTDB taxonomy): domain Bacteria; phylum Armatimonadota; class Zipacnadia; order Zipacnadales; family UBA5352; genus JALGVE01. Next base: position 15,014 of record JALGVE010000027.1, read on the forward strand.
GAAGAAGAACAGCGCCGTCGCCCAGCCGAGCGCGCGCAGCGGCTCCATGAAGTAATGCAGCCAGGTCTCGGGGTAGAAGATCGCCGACTGGTTGTTGCCGACGAAAGGGGTGCCGCACAGCATCAGCGGGTTCCACAGCGGAACGATGCCCTCGCGGACCTGCCGCGAGGCGTAAAGGCGCCAGGGGTAGAACTGCTGCACGGCGTCGAGGATGGGGTTCTGCGGCCGGCGGAAGTCAGGGAACTGAGCGGCATGAGCTCGCCACGGCTGCATCCGCAGATAGAGCCCGGTCGGCAGCATCGCCCGGCCTCCAAGCGTCACCGGCCAGGTGACGCCAAGCGCCACCACCAGGATAAAGGCCAGGGCGCACAGGTCATTCCTGTGCCTGCGAATGACTGCCCTCATAGACTCCCTCGCGCAGATTGCGCCTTATTGCTCGTAACTGCCGCCAGGCCTCGACCGCGTTGGCGAGCGGGCGCACGCGGCTGTCCCGGCAGTCATTCCATGTGATCGGCGCCTCAACCACCTTCAGGCCGAGCTTCTCCGCTATCACCAGCAGCTCGGCGTCGAAGGCCCACCCGTTGATGGTGCTTAACGCGAACACGCGGCGGGCGGCATCACGCGTGAACCCCTTGAAGCCGCAGGTCACGTCCGACACGCTGAGGTCCAGCATCGAGCAGGCAAGCCACCTGAACCCCACGCCGAAGGTGCGCCGCAGCAGAGGCTGCCTCTGCATGACGTTGGCCCCCGGGCGGAAGCGCGAGCCGATGACGAGGTCCGCGCCCTCCCTCACGGCCGCCAGAACCTTGTCTATCTCGCTCACGGGCGTGGACAGGTCAGCATCGAGAAAGACAATGACGTCGGCATCCGCGGCCGCCACGCCCTGCCTCACCGCATAGCCCTTCCCGCGGTTGGTGTCGTACCTAACGATATGCACACGCGCGTCGCCGGTCGCCACCTGCTGCGCAAGCGCGCGCGTCTCGTCAGCGCTGCCGTCGTCCACCACGATGACTTGGCCCTCAACCCCCGCTTCATCGAGGTAACGCAAGACCTGCGACAGGGCCTCCTCTATCCTCTCGCTCTCGTTGTAAGCGGGCACAATCACGGCCAACGTTTCCGTGGCTCTCTCAACGCCCTGCATGACGACTATCTCCAGTGTCAGCCAACTTGCGTCGTTGCCGTCAGTCGTTAGTCGGATGTCAGAAGTCGGATGCCGGTAGTCGGAGCCGATAGATCGTGACCTGCTCGTTCGAGAACACCGGGCGCAGCAGAGGTGCAGTTTCCTCTTGGAAGACCCCTCTGACGTCCTCCGGGGGCTCGATCCCGGCTGCCCTCATCATGCTCTCGGCAATCAGGATCTCGTGAGGACCGTAGTATACCAGGTCTATTCCCGCCTGGCTAAGCGCGGCCCGACGCCTGCGCGCATCCCAGCCGGGCAGGAAGAACTCCCCGGCCCAACTCACAGCGTCCCCGAAATGCAGCGTCTCAGCCCAGTGACCCGCGAACACGTGGCACGGCGCGTGTGCGGGGATGTGATTGCCGGTCAGCGATGAGCTCAGCACCACCTCGTCCGGCCTGGCGCGCTCGGCAAGATACGCTAGCGCCTGCACCTCATCCCAGGACAGGTACATCGGCGGGGCAAGCACATGCAGCATGTCCCTGTTGTTGGCGGCCGTATGCTCCATGCAGTCGCCCACGAAGAGCACGTTGGAGGGAAGCGACAGCACAACCGCCAGGGCGATGACCAGCGGCAGCCGCCGGGCGCGCAGCTCACTCTGCCGGAGGGGATCGCGTGCGCCGCGCGCGCCTACTGCCTGCCCGATGACCATGACCAGCCCCAGCCCGGCAAGCATGCACAGCGGTATGTGCATGCCCTCGGCCAGCTTGCGCTGAAACGACACCGGCGCATAGACAAGCGCCGCGTTGGCCGCCACCCAGCAGACCGGAAAGACCATACGCCAGTGATACCTGCGCACTCGCACCGCGTAGACGGCGCCGATCAATGCCAGCAGCAGGATCAGCCCGTAGCCCGCCGCGTAGTCAATCGGCCGCGGCGACAGCGTCGGCGTGTTCACCTTTGCCAGGTAGGCCGGGTCGGCATGGGAAGCGTAGTACGCCCACACGGGCGAGGGCGCGCCGAGCGCGAAGATGATGGCATAGTGAAGCAGGGCTCGACGCAGCGGCAGTTTGCCGGCAGCGACCGACACAATCAGATACAGCACGAGCGCTCCATGAACGACGAACACGTCATAGCTATGCACATTGCCCAGCAGCAGCAGCAACAGACCTGCCGCAACAGCATAGCCTGCCCTGTCGCGCTTGAGCCCCACCAGCGCGGCGAGAAAGACGAGACACAGCAGGCCCATTGACCACACGAACAGCGGATTGAGCAGCAGCGATAAGAAGGTGACCGCCTCCGGCATCGCCTGCCAGTTGAGGGCGTAGTCGGGGGACCGCAGCGGCGCTGGCAGGTAGTCCGGTCGCGAGCGAGCCCACATTGCCGCCAGCCACCCGAAGCCCGAACCCAGCGAGGCCAGGGAGAGCGTCGCCCACCGCACGGCAGTCGTCGCGGTCAGATAGGCCGTCAGCAGGTATATGCACACCAGCAGAAAGAGCCCGCCGACCAGCCGCGCGACGTGAAAGACCACCGCCGGCGGTTGACCCGTCGCTGCCGCGAGCTTGCCCAGGCCGAGAAGGAAGACGTTGAAGAAGTGCGCATCCTGCGGCATGGTGGTGTACTGGTTGCGCAGCAGCAGCTCGCCCTTGGCTGCCTGGCGAATCCACGACAGATAGACGTTGCCGTCGTCCACGCCCCAGATGAAGCCCTCGAACTGATGTCCCTGCAGGGGCTTGCCGGCTCCGGTCAGGCTGATTGCCCACAGATAGGGCAGAGCGGTCAAGACCATCACAAACACCGCCCAGGCCAGCACGAGGGCGACCTCGCGCCGCGTCACCAGGCGCTGAGCATGGTGCGGACGCTCTTCGCTGGTCGGCAGGTCCATCGCTAGAACCTCTTCACCTTCAGCAGCCCCTTGCGAATGCCCGAGACGCCCAGCATTGACCGCACCGTCCGCCACAGGCGCCTCGGGCCCAGGTAGAACTGCACATAGGCGAGCCTCTTGAGGTAATTGAGCTTCCGCGCGGGTAGGACGCCCTCGGTGCCGTAGACGGGCGTCTTGTAGTAGTCGAACTCCGAGAAGTCCGCGCGGATCAGGTCCTTGGTCATCTCGTAGAGGTCGGTGTGCGGCAGCGGCGTAGTGATGCTGAAGGTAACGTCGTCGAGCGGAAGCTCGTTCGCCAGCCGGATGCTCGCCCGCACCTCTTCCTCAGTCTCGGTGGGCGCTCCCAGCATGAAGTACCCGCGCACCTTGAGCTTCAGGCTCTTGGCGGTCGCGACCGCCTCGCGCACCTGCTCGATGGTGATGCCCTTGTGATAGATGTCATCCAGCACTCGCTGCGAGGCTGACTCGATGCCGAGGTGCACGATGCGCAGGCCCGCCTCCTTCATCTCCGCCAGCGTCTCCCGGTCCCACGTGTCTGCGCGGATGTTGCATCCCCAGATCAGGCCCAGGTCAGCCTCAACGAGCGCCTCGCACAGCTTACGCATCCAGCGGCGGTCCAGCAGGAAGGTATCATCGAGCCACATCAGACCATCAATGTCGTACCGCGCCTTGAGTTCGGCGGCCTCGGCGACCAGGCTCTCCGGTGAGCGTCGCCGCACGCGCCTGCCGAAGATGGTGCGCAGCGTCGGCTGGCAATACGAGCAGTTGTGCGGGCACCCACGCGAGGCCATGATCGAGGTCCCCCGCAGCCCGTAGCGCACCGCATCGAGCTGATACCACAAACTGAGGTACTTGCTCATGTCCAGCAGGTCCCACGCGGGAAAGGGGAGCGCGTCCAGGTCGGCGATCGGTTCCGCGCGGTCGTTGCGCACGATCTCCCCCTCGCGCACGTACCACAGGCCAGGTTGGTCCTCGACCCGCAGGTCGCCCTCGATGAAGTCCGGCAGGGTCTCCTCCGCCTCCCCTAGCATGACCGCGTCGAAGGCTCCAAGCGAGAGCGTGTGCTCCGGCGCCACGGTCGCGTGCGCCCCACCCGCGATGACCATCGTGTCAGGGCTGATCTCTTTGATTGTCCGCGCAATCTCCGCCGCGTCGCCTATCATTGAGGTCAGCGTGCTGATGCCTACCAGGTCGTAGCGAGTGTCGCGCACACGTCGCCTCAGCTCACGCACCGGTTGCGGGACGAAGGTCGCGTCGAACACGTCAACGGCCAGCCCGCGCTCCCGCAGAACGGCAGCCAGGTACGCAACTCCCAGCGGAGGATCGCCCGACGGGTACTTGAAGCGTGGGAAGACCAGCAGGGTTTTCAAGAACGAACAGCCTTCCGCAAGGGCCGGATGCCCACGAGCAGCGCACACAGCGCCGCCAGGCCCACTAGTGTCACGAACACGCCGACTTGCACGCTCTCGGGCATAAATACCAGCCGTACTGCCCTGTCCCGGTCCGCGACGCGCACCCCGCAGAACGTGCCCGCGACCGTCTCTATCTCCCGCCGCTGCCCGTCAACATAGGCGCGCCAGCCGGGATAGAAGGTCTCACTGACCACCAGGTAGCAGTCCCGGCCCTCGACTTGGGGCAAGGTGACTGCGATCCGCCCGAGCCCCACGCGCTGTTTGGTACACGGCGTGACCTCAGCACCGCCAAGTTCAGGGCCACGGAAGACACCCAGGGGCCAGAAGTCGCTTCTCGCAGAGTCCGTCCAGCTCTTCCCCCGAGCCACGAAAGCCAGCGGGTAGGCAAGTGAACCCTCGTAGCGATGAAGCCCAGCGGTCTGAGCGACCTCTCGCAGGCCGTAATGATGCCGCAACTCTTCCGTGGTCAGTACACAGCGCAGCCCTGCTAACTCCTGAAGCCAGCCGACACCACGGTTGGGCAGAAGCATGTTCCCGTTCGTCACCGGGGCCGGGTCTGCGCTCTCGGCCACGGCAGCAAACTCCCGATACGACCGCGGGAAAAGGGAGTCGTATCCGGCCACGCTGTCGTATTCGTAGACCGTCGCGGAGTTCGGCGGCAACACGGCGTGCGGGACCCGATCCAGCCGCCACTCCTTATGCGGCGTGATCGCCAGCACGCGTCCTTTGCACCCCATCAGCCGCTGGATGGTCGGTGTCACCGGATAGACGTGCTCGCGGCGGCAGCGGGGCAGGAACTCATGGGCCCACGGCAGCAGCTCGTAGACGATGAGCAGCAGTGCAATGAGAGAGAGGCCCCGGCCGGCCGTCAGGTTCCACGGAGAGGCGCCCTCGTCATCTTCGTGCAGGACGTCGCGGCCCACGTACCTGCAGAGTGCGTTGAGACCCAGACCTCCCGCTACGGCTAGGGCAAAGGTGTACACGCACAGCAGCCGATGAAAGCCGCCGGCTAACCCCAGCTTCGGCACCCCGAAGTACAGCCACCGTGCCAGCGGCCCGCCCATCGCCACGTTCAGCAGCGCCACGGCCAGCACCACAAAGAACGCAAAATGCCGGGTGCGCGACAGCAGGATGCCGACCAGGGCCAGCAGCACGGTGGTTATGCCCACGAAACCGCAATGCTCGCTGTAACTGAAGACCTGCGCAAGCTGATAGTCACCGTGTGCCGGGCTGCCCAACCGGTTGGGTCGAAGCAGGTTAAGCACCTCAAAGGGCTGAAGCGCCCGCGCCCGGTGGAACTCGAAGCCCGCCTCGCTGACCCGGTCGCCGCCGCGCGGCGAGTTCAGGCCTAGCTCAAGCGTAGGCAGCGCCTGCGCACAGGAGAGCGCAGCCCCCAGCGCGAAAGCGGCAAGGAGCGGTGCGGCGTGCATGGCGCGCTGGTTGACTCCCTCCCAGACCAAGCGCGCCAACGCGTACAGGCCCGTTATCATCCACACGTAGGCGGCGATCTGAAAGTGCCCGGCGAGCACGCTCATCGCCAGCGAGACGCCCAGCGTCGGCGCGCCCCACCGGCTGCGGCCGTAGATGAGGCTCACGCCCAGCAGGCAGCCGGGCAGCCAGACGGCTGAGTTCATCAGCGTTGGCAGCTCAGTCCAGGTGACCATGAACCCGCCGTAAGCATAGGCGATGCCGGCGAAAGCCGCGGGCAAGTGTCGCAGGTTGATCTGCCGGCAGAAGAGGTAGGTCAGCGCCGCGGCCAGGAAGTAGTGCAGCGCTGCCAGCGCGCCGAGCCCCCACTTGACGTCAACGAGGGCCAGCAGCCAGTTGGGCGGATAGAAGAGCGCCGACTGACCATTGGCTGCAAACGGGTAGCCGCAGAACTGATGGGGATTCCAGAGGGCCAGCTCGCCTCGGCGCAGCGCCCGAGCGGCGAACAGGCGCCACGGGTAGAACTGCGCCACGCCATCCCAGAGCAGCGCGTCCCACTGCCGCGTAGTGCCGGGCAAATCAGCCTCGCTCCGCCACGGCTCCATCTCAGCCTGAGGGCCGGCCGCCAGCGGCGTGTTGGGCCCAAGCAGGCAGTCCACCCAGAACAAGACGGAGAGCAATGCCAGCCCGGCCAGCACCAGGTATGTCAGTTTCCTCGCGCGCGTGTCAGGCATTCCGCAGGCATTATACGAGAAAAGGCAAATGCAGGCCAGAGGGAGGGTCAGGAGCCAGGAGCATCGTTTTTAGCTAGCTGGTGGGTGTGAAGTCTTCTGACTAGGGCCGGGACCTGTGTCGCGCCGCATTGAGAGTCGGGCTAGGAAGCCCGACCTACGCGAGCCGGGAGCCGTTGGAGGGGCCGGGCTTCAGCCCGGCCCGCGAGACGCAATGTGAGCGCCGTACGGAGGGCGGGGCTTCAGCCCCGCCAGGCAGAGACGGCTCACAACGGCAACGCCCGGCAGGACTGAAGTCCTGCCCTCCGTATGCTATCGCTTTGTTAGCAGACCTGCGCCCTGACGGCTGCCTCGGTACCCGCCCGCTCAGACCCTGGCAATACCCAGCCTTACTACTCACAAGCCGACTTACTCTAAAACCGATGCGTACGATAGGCGAGGCGGAGCAGGAGCTCCGACCTACGGGGACATCACGACACGAAGCGGGTACCCGCGAGAGCGCCGGCGCGCCATCTACTGCGGCTGCTCAACGGCGGGGGGAGGCTGGGCTTGGGACTCTGCCGCCCCTCGGTAGCTGCCGGCGACGGTGAGAACGCCGATAACGATCAACCCCACGCCGATTATGCGCAGAGGGGGAAGGCTCTCGCCCAGCAGCAGCCAGCAGAGCACCAGCACCATCACGAAGCTTAGCGCGACGAATGGGTACGCGAAGCTCAACTGCAGCCGGGAGAGAGCGATGAGGTAGAAGAGGGAGCTGACCCCGTACAGGACGAACCCGCCGAAGACATAGGGCGTAAAGATGCCCTTGAGCACGACGACCGGCGACGCGCCCTCACCGAGCAGATTGACACCGTACTTGAGGCACATCTGTCCAGCGGCGCCGAGAGACACTGCAATGATAAGCATCACGACTGCGCGTACCACCTCACTGGTCACCTCCGACTGGACTGAGAGCCCCAACACAAGAGCCATCGTCGCCCCTCGAACCCCACGGCCGTTCGGGTAAGGCGCGACGATGGCCCCACAAACAGGCGTCGGGACTGCCATCGTGCTCTGACTAGCTTACGCGAGCAGCTCCCCAACTTTGTCCACGGCAGAGGCCGCGTCGGGCGCGTACCCATCTGCGCCGATCTCGTCGGCGTAGTTCTGGGTGACGGGCGCGCCGCCGATGATGACCTTCACGTTGTCGCGCACGCCAGCCTCTTCCAGCGCGTCAATCGTGTCCTTCATGGAGGGCATCGTGGTGGTCAACAGAGCCGAGAGCGCGACAACTTGCGCGTTGCCCTCATTGACTACCTCCACGAACTTCTCCGGCGACACGTCCACCTCGAGGTCAATGATCTCGTAGCCGCCGCCCTCGAGCATCATGCTCACGAGGTTCTTGCCGATGTCGTGCAGGTCCCCCTTGACAGTGCCAATGGCGACTGTGCCCCGGGGTTCGACGCCGGACTCGGCGAGCAGCGGCTTGACCACATCCATCGCCGCGTGCATGGCGCGAGCCGCGATGAGCACCTCGGGCACGTAGAACTCGTTGTTCTTGAACTTCTCGCCGACCACGCTCATCCCGGCGATGAGGCCGTCATTGACGATGGTCACCGGGTCCGTCCCATCTGCCACCGCCTCCCTGGTAAGGCGTTCGGCCTCTTCTTTGTTGCCGCTGATCACTGTCTCTGCCAGAGCTTGCAGATCCGCCATCTGTGGACCTCCTGTCCGAATGTTGCTACCACACGTCAACCCCTGATTGACCTATTATACCACAACAGAACGGCTTATCCGCCAGCCTCGCCTGCCGCCGGGAAAATCATGCTGTCCGCGAACACCATCTGGAAATCGGTACGCGTGAACAACTCAATATGCTCGGCGTTCTTCGCCAACTCCGCCGCCACCCTGCGCTCGCTCATTGACACCAGCGCAAGCAAGGCCCCTGCCCCCGCTGCATTGCCGATGCCCTGGACGCGCTCCACCGGCATCGGCGGCAGCAGCCCCATGCGCAACGCACTGCCCGCATCTATGTAGTTGCCGAACGCTCCCGCTAGCAACACCTCTTGCAGGTCGTCCGGTTTGATCCCTGCTTCTGTGCACAGTATTTCCACAGCGGCGCGCACGGCGCCTTTCGCCAGTTGGACTTCGCGCAAGTCTTTTTGCGTGAAGACAATGTCGCGCCCGTCGGCGGCATCCGCGCCAGAGGCCAGCAGGAACTCGCGCTTAGGACCCTCGCCGCGCAGACGCCTGGCGATGCTCTCGGCTAACTCACCCGCTCGTTCAGCATCCGCCATTCGCCCCATGGCATCAGCCGCGCCGCTGTCAAGCAGCGCGGCTACCACATCGAAGATGCCCGAACCGCAGATACCGCTGGGCGCCCGGCCGCCGATCGTGCTGATACGCACGTCGCCGTCGTGCAGCCAGACGCGGTCTATCGCTCCTGCCGCGGCGCGCACGCCATGCTCTATCTCTGCGCCCTCAAAAGCGGGCCCGGCGGCGCACGATGTCACCAGGAGTCGCGCACCTGACCATAACATTACCTCGCCGTTGGTACCGATGTCAATCGCTAATGCAGGTTTTTCGCGCGTGCTAAGACGTGAGAGCGCCAGCACCGCCACCGTGTCGCTGCCCACAAAGCCAGCGATCACGGGCAGGCAGTAGATGTTGCCCTGTGGGTTGATCGCGAGGCCGACCTCACGTGGGGAGGCCGACAGCGGTCGGTTCATCACGGGAATGTACGGCGCCTGCGCCAGGTTGGTCGGGTCCAGGCCGAGGAAGAGATGGTGCATGCAGGTGTTGCCGACTATCGTCGCCTCGAAGATGTCGTCAGGTGAGACCCCGGCCTCTGAGGTGGCCTGCGAGACTAAACCATTAACGCAGCCCACGACCGTCGAGCGCAACTCCTCCAGGCCGCCTTCGCCCTGGCTCACGTGCTCAATACGCGAGATGACGTCGTGGCCGTACCGGTCTTGAGGGTTCAACGTCGAGGTCGTGGCAAGCTGCTCGCCGGTCTGCAGGTCCACGAGGTAGACGACCACTGTCGTCGTGCCGATGTCAATAGCCACGCCTAGAGATCGGGCCAGGGCGGACGCGGGCAACACGCGCGCCAGCCTGGAGCCTACGGTCGTGGCAGTGACCGAGAAGTCCTCGGCACGGACCGCATCTGACAGCGACCGAAGAACCACCGGCTCGGCTTCGAGTTCGTCTCCGCCCTCGTCCAGCGCCTCAGCGAGCCGGGTGAAGTCACTCCGCTGGTCTTCGAGCGCAGGCTCTGCCAGCTTCAAGCTCTGCTGGCGAACGTTCGGCGCCGGTTCCACTTCGCGCCAGGAGTACTCGGAGATGATCTTCGCGGCTGTGGTTCGCGACTCGGCGGGAACGGTTATAACCGCATCGCCACGCAGTTGAGCCTGGCACGCGAGGCGGTAGCCTGCCGTCAGGTCTTCTTCAGACAGATGCTCCGTCTCGGCGGCGGTGGGAGCAGCGCAATCGCCCTCGACGATGACGCGGCAGCGACCACAACGACCATCCCCGCCGCAGGGGGCCGTGATGGGCACTTGCAGGCTTTCGGCGGCCGCGAGCACTGTCAGGCCGGGTTCAACCTCACCGGCCTCTCCGCTCGGCTGAAAGGTTACGTGTATCATGTTATCACAAACAGCCGGGCCTTGCGGCGGGCGCACGCGCCTGCCCCCTCCGGGCCCGGCACTGTCCTCTCCACTCAATCGTAGTATGCGAGTTGCTCTTGCGCCTTCGCGCCCTGCACGCTGGAGGGGTCCATCTCGACGATCTTCAGGAAGAGGGGCTTGGCCTCCTCATACATCCCGAGCATTGTATAGTGCATTGCCGTATCGAGCAAGTACTGCGGGTTGTTGGGCTCAAGCTCAGCCGCGCGGTTGAGCGCCGCCAGGGCCTCATCGAACTCGCCGGTGTTCATCAGAGACAGCCCCATGCCCCAGAGCGCTTCGGCATGGTCAGGCTCAGCCTCCAGAACCTGCCGGTACAGGGCCATCGCATCTTCGTAGGCGCCGTTCATACGATACTTGTGCGCCTCAGCCAGTTGCTCCTGCACAGACTCGCCCATGAGCGTTATTCCTTCGCGCGGGCGCTCAGATATGCGCTGAGTTCATCCGACTGCCCGACCCACGCCCCGCAGCGCCCTAGCGCAAACAGTCACCGGCCCGCAGCCGCGCACCGCGCAGAAACTCGGCTGCGGACATAGGCCGCTTGCCAGCGGGTTGCACACGCTCGAGTAACAGCCCTCCGCTTCCCGTCCGCACCACCAGCCCTGCGTGTGTTCCTACTTCGACGACCTCCCCACAGACTCCTTCCTCTCTTAAGGTATTTTGAACGGCACTGACCGCCAGGACCTTCAGCCGCTTATCATCCAGCAGGCACCAGGCGCCGGGCCACGGGGTGCAAGCGCGCACCTGGTTGTTGATCTCCTGTGTCGCGTCAGACCAGCGGATGCGGCAGTCATCTGCGCGCACTCGCCCCACATAGGTAGCCTGCGAATCATCCTGCGGCGTGCGCGGCGCCTCTCTCTGAGTGAGCAGGGCCAGCGCCTCCAGCAGCAGATCAATCCCCAGCTCGGTCAGGCGCTCAGTCAGTGTGCCGCGGTTATCGTCCCCGCGTATGTCGAGGGCACGCTGCAGGATGATGTCGCCCGCGTCGAGTTCTTCGGCCACGTGCTGGATGGTCACACCGGTCTCGGCGTGGCCCTCGCGCAGCGCTCCGTAGACCGGGGCGGCGCCGCGAAGCAGCGGCAGCAGCGAGTAATGCACATTCACGAATGCCACCGACGGGATCGCCAGGAGCGCCCCGGTCAGTATCTGCCCGTAGGCCACCACGACGCACGCTTCGGGCTCGAGCTCCGCGACAGCGCGGATGAAGTCAGCAGAGGCGGCTGAGCCGGGTTCCAGGACCTGCAACCCGCGAGCCAGCGCCGCCTCCTTGACGGCGCTGGCCTTCAGCTTGCGCCCACGGCCTGCCGGCCGGTCGGGCTGGGTGACAACAGCCGCGATCTCATGCCCCGCAGCTTGGATCGCCTCCAGGTAGCCGACGGCAATGGACGGGGTGCCGAAGAAAACGATGCGCATTGCTAAGCTTCGCTCCGCCTCTTACGCAGGCGCTCGAAGGCAGCCAGGGCCTCCTCCATCGTGGTCGGGTCGAGGCGGTAGCCTGACTCCTTGCGGTCATCCGGGCGCAGCCACGCCAGGCTGTCCGGCTCGACCCGGTCAATGAATAGCGTGCCAGCCAGGTGATCCACCTCGTGCACCAGCGCCCTTGCCATCAGCCCCTCGCCCTCGACCACGACCTCCTCGCCGTCCGGGGTGACAGCTTCAACCACAACGCGCTGCGGCCGGATGACAGTGCCGCGCAGCGTCGGCAGGCTCAGGCAGCCCTCCAGCCCCTCCTCCTCGCCCTCGGTCTCGACGATGCGAGGGTTTATCAACTCCAGCACGTCCTCTTGCTCGGGGTCGGGCCGCACGACGATGATAGTTTTCGATTCTCCTACCTGCGGTCCGGCCAGCCCCAGGCCGGAGTTCTCGAGCATCGTCTCCACCATGTCTCCCAGCAGCTCGATGATGCGTCCGTCAATGTTCTTCACGCGCTTCGCCTGTCGCCGCAGCACCGGCTCTCCGCAGATGACTATCCTTTTCTTGGCCATCGGAACTTCCCTCAGTCAGGTCACACTTGCTCTTACATCATGTCCAGCGGATCAACGTCAACGATCACAGCACCAGCGTCGCCTTCCATCCGTTCCAAGGCCGTCATCAGCGTGCCGCGCAGTTCGTCCACGCTGGGTCCTTTGAGCAGGAGATGAAAGCGGTGGCGTCCCCGCAGCTTGTGCAGTGGCGCAGGGGCGGGACCGACGTACTGTCGCTGCCCTGCCTTCTCCCTTACGCCGAACTCTTCCAGGTGTTTCGCCAGGGCCTGCGCCACTTCCCAGGCGTGCTGCTTGTTCTCATCGGCGATAGTGAGGTTGATCAGCCGCGTGAAGGGAGGATACAGGTTCTCCCTGCGCTTGGCAAGTTCATACTCATAGAACTGTGCGTAATCGTGATGGCTGGCAGCCACGATGGCCGGATGGTCGGGGTTGTAGGTCTGCACCAGCACGATACCGGGCTTGTCCGCGCGCCCGGCCCGGCCCGCCACCTGCGTGAGAATCTGGAAGGTCTGCTCAGCCGCCCGGAAGTCTGGCCGGTTCAGGCCAACGTCGGCGTTGAGCACACCTACCAGGGTCACGTCCGGGAAGTCGTGGCCCTTCGCGATCATCTGCGTGCCGATGAGCACGTTCGCCTCTCCGCGCCCGAACCGCCGCAGGATGTCCGTGTAAGCCCCCTTACGCGCGGTCGTGTCCCGGTCCATGCGCAGCACGCGGGCCTGCGGGAACTCGCGCTGCACCTGGTCCATCACCCGCTCCGTCCCCAGCCCGTGGAAGCCGATGTCCTTGGAGCCGCATTGCTCGCACTCATGGGGCACCGGACGCGCGTAGTCGCAGTGATGGCAGCGCATGTCGCGCGTAGCGTGATGGTATATCAGCGAGACCGCGCAGTCCGGGCAGCGCAGCGTGTAACCGCAACTGCGGCACATCACGAAGGTCGAGAAGCCCCGGCGATTGAGAAAGAGCATTGCCTGCTCGTCGCGCGCCAGGCACTCGGCCAGCGCGTCGAGCAGGCGCTGGCTGAAGGTGCCGCCCTTGCCCATCAGCGTCTCCCCGCGCAGGTCAATGATCTCGACCTCCGGCAGGGGGCGGTTATCTATGCGCTCTGGCAGGTGGACCAGCGTGAGGTCGCTGTGCTCGCCCTGGGTCGCGTGGTAAGTCTCCACCGAGGGCGTGGCGCCACCGAGTATGAGCACGGCGTTGTGCTCGCGCGCGAGCTGCCGCGCGACCTCAACGGCGTGGTAGCGCGGCGGACTGTCCTGTTTGTACGCGCGCTCGTTCTCCTCATCTATGACGATCACGCCGATGTTCTCGAGCGGCGCGAAGATCGCCGAGCGCGCGCCGACGACCAGGTTCGCCTCGCCGCGGAGGATGCGATGCCACTCGTCGAAGCGCTCGCCCGGGCCGAGCGCGCTGTGCAGCAGCGCCAGGCGATCGCCGAACCTGGCGCGGAAGCGTCCGACCATCTGCGGCGTCAGCGCGATCTCGGGCACGAGGACGATCGCGCTCCGCCCGCGCCGCAGTGCCGCCTCTATGCAGTGGAGGTAGACCTCAGTCTTGCCGCTTCCCGTCACGCCGTGCAGCAGCACGCCGCGATGCTCGCCAGCGTCCAGGGCCCGCTCGACGAGATCGAAGCCGCGCTGCTGAGCGGGGTTAAGGGGGAGGAACTCCGTCGCCTCACCTCCGAGGCCGGCGGCCTCCGGGCGACGCTGTTGAACTTCGTCCTCGACCTCGACCAGGCCCTTGTCCGCAAGGGCGTTTACCGCCCCTCGCGACAGGTCGGCTACCGGGAGGCCGTCGGCGTCGGCTTCCAGCAGAGCCTCGATGACTTCAGCCTGTCTCGGCGCACGCCTGCGCACTTCGGCCAGCACCTCGTCCCACCCCTTCTCCGCCTCACTCAGACGCGCTACTTGGTGGCGAAGCTCACGGACGCGCGGCCGCTGAAGCCGCCTCTCCACGGACACCAGGCCGCGCTCCTGTAGGCTGTCGAGCGCCGACCGCACCACCGAAGTTGTGACCGTCGCATCGCCTTGCGCGAGCCGCGCCACGAGATCATCCAACTCCAGCGCCTCGCCAGCCTCACGCAACACCTCGAAAACCTGTCGCTGCCGAGGGGCTCGCCCGAGGCTGGTGGCCGCGTCGGGGGACTGCCCTTGCTCGGTGAGTTCGATCAGCGTTTGTGCCGCGCGTCCAGCGCCGGGCGGCAAGAGACAGCGGAGGGCGTCTCTCAGCGAAGAGAGGTACTCGGCGGCCAGCCACTCGGCCAGCCTCAGTCGGCGCACATCGAAGAGCGGCTCGTCCAGAAGCAGCCCTTGGATGGCCTTCAGGCGCACCGCCGGCGCTTCGTCGGTCCATCCGACGAAGAAGCCTGGGAGCCGCCGCCTCCCGAAGGGCACGAGCACGTAACTCCCGATCTCCAGGCGCCGGGCGAGCGGCTCGGGGGCAAGGTAAGTGAAGGCCTGGTCGAGGGCGCGGCCCGCCTGGTCCACGACCACCTGAGCAAAGCGCCCCTGCCTCGGAGGCACTGCCTCAGTGGGGGGCGCTGGCTCGTCTTCCAGAAGTCGGCGTTGGTGTGGGCTGCGGCTCACAGACCCGCCTCTTCGCGCAACATGTCCACCGCGTCGAGCCTCTCCCATGTGAACTCAGGCTCTTCCCTGCCGAAGTGGCCGTAGGCAGCGGTCTTTCGGTAGATGGGGCGTCGCAGGTCGAGCTTCTCGATCATGCCCTTGGGGCTGAAGTCGAAGTTGCTCAGGACGATCTCCGCGATCCGTTCCTCCGGGATCGCCCCCGTGCCGAAAGAGAACACTGCGGCCGAGAACGGCTGCGTGTCACCGATGGCATACGCGATCTCGATCTCACACTTCTTGGCAAGCCCCGCCGCCACCACGTTCTTAGCCACATAGCGCATCATATATGCCCCTGAGCGGTCTACCTTGGTCGGGTCCTTGCCCGAAAAGGCCCCACCTCCGTGGCGCGCGTAGCCGCCGTAGGTGTCAACAATGATCTTGCGGCCGGTTACGCCGGTATCTGCCTCAGGGCCGCCGATCTCAAAGCGCCCGGTGCGGTTGGAGAGCACCTCCATGTCCGCTGCGCGCAGTTCCTCTGGGATGACCGGTTCGACAACATACTCGACCAACTCATCGTGCAGTTCATCCTGGTCGTAGTCGCGCGCATGCTGCGCCGCTATCAGGACCTTGGTAACTGCCACGGGCCGACCGTCCTCGTACCGCACGGTCACCTGGGTCTTACCGTCCGGCCGCAGGTGGGGCAATGTGCCGTCCTTGCGCACCTGCGCGAGCCGCTGAGCCAGCCTGTGCGCGTAGTAGATCGGCATGGGCATATACGTGTCCGTTTCGTCGCAGGCGAAGCCGAACATCATCCCCTGGTCGCCCGCGCCGCCCACGTCCACGCCCTGGGCGATGTTCCGTGACTGACCGTGAATGGCCGACAGCACTCCGACCGTCTGCGAGTCGAAGCCGTACTTCGCCCGCGTGTACCCGATAGCGGCGATAACTCGGCGGGCCACCTTGTCCACCGGTACGTAGCAGGTCGTCGTCATCTCTCCCGCTACGATGCAGGTACCGTTTGTCACCAGCGTCTCGACGGCCACCCGACCCTCGGGGTCCTCCTTCATTACGAAGTCGAGGACCTCATCCGAAATCTGGTCACACACCTTGTCCGGGTGTCCCTCGGTTACTGACTCGGAGGTGAAGAGGTAGCTCTTCTGTGCCATGGTGCTTCCTCCCTGACGATGACACGGTATGAGTTGCTCAGTAGTCGTCCCCACTGGCAACCAGTTCCTGTACTCGGTCCAGCACACGCCCGGCGACCTCGGCCTTGCTCATGGTCGGCAGTTCCTCAGCGCCGCCGTGGGCATCGAGGATGGTAACGCGGTTGGTGTCCGCGCCGAAGCCGCTGTCGTCGTCGGTCACATCGTTGGCTACGATCAGGTCCATGTTCTTCTCGCGCAGCTTGCGCTCGGCGTTCGCGCGCGGGTCCTCGGTCTCGGCTGCAAAGCCGACGATGAGGGGGCGCGGCTCCCACTCGGCGACGGCCGCAATGATGTCGGGCGTGCGCTCCAGGCTGAGCGTCAACTCCGTGCGTTGGGCCTTCTTGATTTTGCTGGCTTCCACGCGTGCGGGCCGGAAGTCGGCAACGGCCGCCGCGCCGATGAAGACATCGGCTTCGCCCGAGCGCTTTTGAACGACGTCATGCATCTCAGCCGCCGACATCACCCGCACGACCTCCACGCCCGCCGGGTCCGCTAGCTCCGTCGGCCCGCTTACCAGCAGGACCTCCGCCCCCCGCGCGGCAGCCGCTTCCGCGAGCGCGTAGCCCATCTTGCCGGTGGAGGGATTGCTGAGAAAGCGCACCGGGTCGAGGGCCTCGCGCGTGGGCCCGGCGGTCACCAGCACCCGACGCCCGGCCAGGGGGCTATCGGTCTCAAGGCCCAGAGCGCGCTCAACGGCCTCAACAAGCACGTCTGTCGCTGGCAGCCGCCCCGGACCTGTGTCGCCGCAGGCCAGGCGTCCCGCCTCCGGCTCGATGATTGTCACGCCGCGCTCCCGCAGGCGCTCGAGGTTTTCCTGAACGACGCGGTTCTCGAGCATGCGCGTGTTCATGGCTGGGGCCAGCACCACCGGGCAGGTCACGGTCAGAAGCGTCGTCGCGAGCAGATTGTCGGCGATGCCGGTCGCGAACTTGCCGATGAGGTTGGCAGTGGCGGGAGCAACGATGACGACCTCCGCGAAGTCCGCCAGGGAGATGTGCGCCATCTCCTCCCGCTCGGCCCACATGTCGGTGGCGACTGAGTGGTTGGTGAGGGTCGCGAAGGTCAGCGGGCTGACGAAGCGCTGGGCGTTGTCGGTCATGACCACGCGGACTTGCGCGCCCGCCTGCGTCAGGCGGCTAGCCAGCTCACAGGCCTTGTAGGCCGCGATGCCGCCGGTAACGCCGATGACGACTCTTCGGTCCCTCATCGCCCTGCTTTCACCTGTGCTGCGTGCACCAGGAGGCCCCACATTAGTGTCGGCCAGGTGGTCTTGAGGGGGCCCGACATTCTTGTCGGGCACTCCGTCGGCGACAAGAATCTCGCCGCCCCTAGTTCACCCTCACGCGGCCGCATCGGAGCGCGAGGCCCGGCGTTCCTATCGCGCACTGCCACGAGGGGGCCCGACATTCTTGTCGGGCACTCCGTCGGCGACAAGAATCTCGCCGCCCCTAGTCCAGCCTCGCACGCCCCCCCATGCCAGGCGGGACGGCGCCCTCCTTTGGAAGCGTTATACCTTAGAGTTCGGACTCGAGCTCTCCCAGCAGTCTCTCCTGAAGGCCCTGCCACCGCAGCGCTCTCATGCGCACGCCTTCGGCGAGGTAGATCGCTACCAGCGTCTCGATGGCCTTATCAAGCTCGTCGTTGACGATCACGTACTGGAACATGCCGAGGTTGGTGATCTCGGTCCTAACGCTGCGCAGGCGCCTCGCGATCTCCTCGTCCGACTCGGTGTGCCGATCTTCAAGCCGGCTCTTGAGAGCCTCAATGCTGGGCGGCGCCACGAATACCAGCGCTGCCTCCGGCATGGCCGTGCGAATGCTGCGCGCACCCTGGTAGTCTATCTCCAGAACAATGTCACGCCCGGCGGCGAGGGCCTCCTCAACGGGCCTGCGCGGCGTGCCGTAGTGATCGGTCCCGTGCACGACGGCTGTCTCCAGTAGCTCGCCCTCGCGCCGCATCCGTTCGAACTCGGCCTCGGTGACGAAGTGGTAGTCCTCACCGTCCACCTCGGTCTCTCGCGGCTCACGTGTGGTGCAGGACACGGACCACTCGATCTCGGGGTATTGCTCCAGCAGGGCCTTTATGAGAGTGCCCTTGCCCACGGCTGTTGGCCCGGCGACGACCAACAGGACACCCCGTCTGGGCTGATCGCCCTTGTCAGCGCTCAAGGCGGCTTCTCCGTGGCGATTGCGCTCTTGCTCGTGCTAGGGAGCATGAGTGTAGCACAACGGTTCGGCGATTGCAATTCCAGACGCCGGCGCGATGTGAACGCCGTACGGAGGGCGGGGCTTCAGCCCCGCTGGCCGTAAGACGGCAGGGCTATCCCCCGTCGTCCCGCCTCGGCGGGACTATGGGGGACGACCCATAGCTCGCCGTAAAACGGCGAGCGACGGGTCGAAGTCCTGCCCTCCGTACGCTATCGCTTTGTTAGCAGACCAGCCTTACTACTCACAAGCCGACTTACTCTAAGACCGATGCTCCTGGCCGGCGCAGAGCGGCGAGCGTTGGCTCGGCAGCCAGTTCGCTTGCAGCCTGCCCAGTTGGCCTCATTCAAACCTGCCTGGGGCGGCTGTTACTGCAGACGGTAGAGCAGGGTCTCCGTCTTGGGCAGCGTGACGGTGAACTCCGTCCCTCCGGGCAGCGCGACCTCCCCGGTGTAGGCGTCCGTCACCACGCGGCTTTCGGGCAGGGAGATGGGCAGCGTCACTTCGGTCTCGTTCCCGTTATGCAGCATCAGGAGGCGGTTGTCGGCCTTCAGCACGACATCCTGGTTGCAGTATATGTGCACGCCTGCGTACCGCGCGACGCCTCGCAGCAGCCCCGAGGTCATGAGCGGCACCGCGCAATACACCGAACGCCAGTTGCTGAAATCCCTCACTGCCAGCGCCGCCTGCCCATCGGGGTAGCGGGCCAGGACTGTGGCTTGTGGATCGTCTATGTAAAACACCGGCGCGAACTCCGGCGGGTGCAGCTCCCGCGAAATGGCGTAGCCGAAGGGATGAATCGCATAGAGCTTCGTCGCGTCGAGGCCCTCTGTTATCGGGTGGTCGGTATTCGAAAGCTGGTACTGCATCAGCTCCTTACCGGGCTTCTTGCCCACCGCGATGCCCGTGGTCTGCTCGATGTTGCTCACCTGGAGGCCGTTCTGCCTGCTCACGTACCCCGGCGCATAGAAGAACAGCAGCGTCTTTCCGTCACGCTTGAGGTCGGCTATGCGCTGGCGGTCCTGTGGCGTCAGGAAGAACGTGTTGAGGAAGACGTACAGCTTGTACCCGCCGCGCACCGCCTCATCCTCCAGGTCCTCCAGCATGTAGATGTCATACGGCGCTCCGACCTTGCCCATCGCCTCCCAGAGGGTGTACACGATCAGGTTGTGGTAGATGGGCGGGGCGCGGTACACGTCGTGATACGCCATCGTCCTGCCCGAGGTGAAGACCGCTATCTCCGACACCGACCGCTTCTCCCGCGCCAGGGCCTGCCCGTGAATCTCATGAGTCTCCCTGATAGTGCGCAGGATGCCCGGGTCCATGAACCAGCCGACGCCCTCGCGTCCCGTAGCCTTGCTCCAGTCAGCGAACCAATAGCCCGCGCCATCAATGATGGCGCCCGCCATGTCGCGCTTCATTACGGCGTCGGTCTCCCGGTCGCTGCGCATCCGGCCGTACGTGGTGGGAGCGGCGATGAAGGTGCGATCGTCCATCTCTCCGATGAGCAGCTTGCGGTGCAGCCGCAGCGAATCGTAGGTGAAGGAGGTGTAGAAGGGAGTGCCCGGGCGACGGTTGGAGTACGGCGTCGGCGCCGCGAAGAAGTCCCAGTCAGGGTTCTCGAGCCTCTCGTGCAGGTCGAAGTTGTTGTTTTGCAGCCAGCCGCCGGGCGTGTTGTAGCCGCGCAGGTGCGCCACGTTGTAGCCGTAGTAGGTGCCGACTATTACGGGCCGGCCCGCCTCCTGCTTGATGGTGCGCATGACCCGCGAGTAGAACCGTCCCATCACCCCGGACAGCCACTCCGCGTAATCGAAGGTCATGGCGCTTCCCAGCGGATCGCGGAAGACACCACCATCTGCGCCCTCCGCCACCAACTCCGACACAACCGGCCTGGCCGTCTCAAAGCTGATCTGCGGGTCCTGCCATGCTCGGCGCAACTCCGCCACCGAGCCGTCATACTTGTCTTTCAGCCACTGCCGGAACTCCTCGATGGCCTGCGGGTTGTAGTCGCCGATGGTGAGCTTCGAGCGGTCCTTCTGGAAGAGGTTCTGCTCGACTCCCCCCCATCGCCGAGTCAGGCGCTCCACAGCTCATGGGGAGATAGCCGGCGATGCTGTCGTAGTAGGGCCGCGTCTTCAGATACCTGAGGAGCCGCCGGACATACTCCTGCACTCCCTGGTTGTACTTCGCGGAGGAGTACGAGACCGGCCCCAGCAGACCCGTCGCGGTCACCAGCCGTTCCCCGGGGTTGCGCTCCAGCCAGCCCGGCGTCGGACGGAGATCGGCATGAACAATGAACTGTGCCGCGGGATCTACACGCAGCGTACAGGCGAGGCGCTGGTCCAAGTGTCGGCAGACCCCTTCGAAGTACCCGGGTTCGTCATCGTAACGGAGCGGGTGGGTCTTCAGGTGATACAGGTGGACGCCGGTCTGCGAGTAGTAGTGATAGCGGTCGTACGAGGGCGCGGTGAAGGCCCAGGCGACAGGCGGGAGTATTTCGCCGCCCAGACTGAGCGAGGCCGAGGCGTTGACGAAGGAGAGGCCCACCGAGGGCTCCACCCGCCCGGGCGGGGTCTTGAATCGGCGCGTGTCGAGCTTTGCGATCTCGTTGAGCTGGTTCCCATCCGGGCCCAGGAGCTCCAGGGCGGTGTCAGTGCTCACGCTCAGTGCCTTGAGCCGAACCTGCGTCGGGCCGTCGGGAGCATAGGCCGGGAGGTACACCTCGAACTTGAGCTTGCGATCCTGCCCCGGCGGCCACTGAGAGGTCGGCGTCTCCGGCTCCATCACAGCCTTCGCCACCGAGAAGTCGCTGTATCCCGGCGCCTCGGGCCGGTCGGCTATCTCCAGCAGGAAGACGTAGTCGTTCTGAAGCTTCCTTGGCGGCCGTAGGCTCACCTCAATGGTCACCGTCTGCCCGGGGCGAGGTCGCGTGGGCGCGACGGTCGCTCCTGTGAAGGCGATGCGTTCGGTCACCGTGCTTGGCTTGAGCCTCGTGATAATCGGCTGCTTGGGCCCGCGCACCGCGAGGGTCGTCAGCTCCAGGTCCTCGGGGAGACCTCCTTCGACAACGACGCGGAGCCGATCGGTGGTAATCTCATCGAACGCGGCGCTAACCTCTCGCTCGTCATGTGGAGTGTCAACTTCGACCTCCCGCAGCAGCTTCCAGGCGTCTCGGTCCCACGCGTAGATGGAGAACGCGGAGACCTGTCCGGGGTTCTTCTGCCGCAGGATCACTTCGTTGAGGCGCAGCGGTACGCCCCATCGCACCTCAAGCCACTGAGGCAGCGAAGGTTCGAAGGGCCGCCATGAGGTCGTGTCATTGCCGTCAATCAGATTGTCGGGATAGAGGCTCTCGTAGTTGGCGAAGGATGAGGCCAGCACGAAGGCGCCATCGGCGGCGAGGGCCAGATTGCCCTCGACAGGCGGCAGCCGGTCGGCGAGGTCGGGCTTCTCGAACGCCTCCGGCGGGGCTGCCTTCAGCGTGGCCTGGTAGTACTGTCGCACTTCCTCGCTCGAGAGTGCCTGCGGCCAGACCGTGAACTCATCAATCGCCGTCTTCTCCTTGCCCAGGTAGGCCCAGCCCTTGTAGGAGGTTCCCACGGCGATCTCCCAGCGTCCCGTGTCTGGCAGCTCGATGGCGGCGGCTTCACCGGCCGGCTCCCCGTCAATGAACAGCCGATAGCGCGCCGCGTCCCAGCTCAGCGCGAGGTGATGCCACTCGCCCTCCTGCCACACGTTAATGGGCGCCTGGATCCGAGCGCTCTTGTCACCAGCGACCGTGTTCTGCGCCAGGACCGTCAGGTTCCTGTCGTTGTACATCTTGTAGAGGATGACCCGCACGTAGTCCCGTTGGACCTCGGTGTAAGTGAAGCTGGCGAAGAAGACGAAGTGATCTGAGGTAGCGGGCGTCCAGTCCTCCGCTCTGACCCACAGCGAGCAGGTTCCCTCCGCTGGGAAGAAGCCGCTGTCCACGAAGTAGCTGCACCGATTCATCCCGCCGAGGACGCGCCCCTTGCCCTTGAGAGCGGGAACATACGGCCCGTTCATGGTCGTGTAGGCGATGATCGTCTCAGGCGCCTGGACACTGAGGGTTGCCTCGTCCCCGCCATCGAACGGGGCATAGAAGAGCGGCCCTTGTTGCGCCCAGGCGCCGGCGCAGATCATAAGGGACGTGATAAGCAAAGGCGCGGTGCCTCGCATGTTCTGACCTCCACCCGAAGGCCCGCAAGCTGTGGGGCGGGGCACAGGAGCCTGTCCGGAAAGTCGGAAGCTGACCCTTTTGGCCCCGATTGTGTCCAAGATTGGGTGCCTAAACCTAGACGCTGAGCCCCCAAAAACGGGCCGAAGTGGACTTAACGGACAGGCTCACAGGTCCCCGTCCTACAACGGCCAGGGGACAGGGTGCTGCTACAGCGGGTTGTTCCACGGGCCGTAGTTCCAGTTCGTGAACAGGTTGTTTGCCGCGCGGTCCATCACCGCGTTCTGAGGCAGCAGCACCACCGCATCGAACTGCGCCCCTGCGCCTGCCCCCAGGGTCAGCCGATGTTCCCCCGTCGCAAGGTCCCAGTCCAGGACGCGATACCACGCCCAGCACTCGCCCTGTCTCGGGTAGTGGACGAAACCCTTTGTGTATGCGCGCTCCGGGTTCGTCCACTCGTAGAACCCGATCATGCGATGGATCCGAAGCTGCCGCGTATCGCCCTCATCCAACCGGAGCGTCATGGAGGTCCGACTGCCCGGCTGCCACCGCGCCCGCAGCCAGAGGGCGTGTTTGCCGGCGACCGGCGCGCTGAAATCGAAGGCGAGCGAGCCATCACCAGTGAAGGTCACTCCCTCGGCGCGGCTCAGCTCCGCGACCTCGGCGGCGGCCGCTTCGCCGGATATCTCGTCCGCACGCTCGGCTTCGCGAACGAGCGGAGCGTCTGCAACCAGCGCCTCCGCCGGCACGCGGCGCTCGCTGGCGCCGTCGCGCACCACCACCTCGAAGGCGTGAATCTGCCCCTCGGCGACCTCGGGCACACTGACTGTGAACTGCACGCTGGCAGGCTGCTCCGCGCTGGTCACTGCGACCCGCTGCCGGCCGGGTTCGGCGCCCCAGTCCTCGGGCAGGCCCTCAAGCGACACCTCGCCCGTGAGCTTCCGGCCCTGGAGGGTCACTCGCACGGGCACCTTGTCGCCCGGCGCCGCGATAAACAAATTGCGATGCCGCGCATGGTCGAGGTTGTAATAGCTGATAGCATTCAGCGAGACGCCCAGGTCGCTCAGACGGCGTTCAATCCACGAGCAGGTCGTCTTGATGGGCGCCGTCACCGGCCCGCCGGTAAAGCTGATGCGGTTCTCGCCGAGCGAGAGCTTGCCCGGCAGCGACAGTGCGGAGTTCACCAGCACCGTGCGTACCTTGAGTCCGGTCACGGCCGCGCCCGGGTCGGGAGCCAGCTCCACCTTGAGCCAGTAGGCGTAGCGGCCGGCCACCTGCTCCAGCAGGCTGACGGACATCTCCCCGGCCTTATCGGGGCTGCGCCAGAGTTGCGTCCAGTTCTCGCCCTCGTCGAAGGACAGAGACAGGCTGATTGCGCCCGCTTGGTCCGCTTGGTAGTCGCCGGTGACCAGCCCGTCCGCGAAGATGTAGGGGCACTCGGCGCGATAGATCAGGCTCGCGGGCTTAGCCGGGTCCTGCGCGCGCAGCACTGAGGCGCCCTGATTCGCCGCCTGGACCGCCAGGTTGTCGAACTCCGCCGCCTCTCCCTCGCCGGTCGGCTCATAGACGATCGCGCCGTTGCCGAAGTACGGTGGTATCTTCGCCAGAGAGATGGGCCTACGATCCTGGTCTGTGACCTCGAACCATCGTCCCTCGTTCTGCCAGGAGATGCTGGCCCGCTCACCGGCGCGCAGCGGGAAGTCCATGTTGTGCGGACGCCCTGCTGAGCCGAAGGGCGGCCCGCCTGGACGGCCCGGGTAGTAGGAGTTAAGGTTCCCTGGCTGCCGCAGCTTGCAGTACGGGTCTTCGCCCACGTCGGGCAGCCCGAGAACTGTCTCGTTGTCCCGGTGCAGCCAGTACATGCGGGCGGAGAGGTCGTAGAGCCGCCAGTCCCCGTCGAAGTATGCCTGCTGAAACTGATGGTGAGTGCCCGGCGAGTTGTTGGAGGAGATGCCAACGGCCAGGAACAGCTTGCGCAGCGTGAAGTTCAGAGGCCCGCACTGATCGTAGGGGTAGATGTTCAGGGCCTTGATGAAGGTGTAGGAGACACGCGGACGATGACGTCCGCCCGGGAGGGTCTCGCAGTAGTGAGCGTCGTAGTAGGCGGTGGTGTCCAGGACATACTGCATGACCGCGAACGCCTTCTCCGGGTCGCTCTTCGCGTCCGGCGCCAGCGTCGCGGCGAGGCTCTCAGCGCTGAAGGGCACCACGTTGTCATTCGCGCGCCAGCGCGGCAGCAGGGTCGTCTCAGGCCCGGCGTCCTCCGCTCGCTCGAAGGTGACCGTGCCCATCAGCGGCTCCAGGTCCCCGCCAACCTCCAAGGTGAAGTCATCAGCCCTGCCGGTGACGATGCGCTCGACCTGCCGCTTGCGGTACTCGACGAAGCGTGGGTCGGGCATCTGCTCGGGTGGCTCCCATCTGTCCTTCAGGTTGTTGTCGCCTCGGTTCCTCTCGAACAGCGCCTCGGGCGCGTAGGGCTTGACGAGAGCTGCCCGGGCCTCGACCTCTCCATTCCTGAGGACCTCAAGCGTGGCTTCTTGCTCCTGGGGCTGATGCTCGCAGTCGAGGTAGGCGCGAACGAAGCGGTCATCGCCGCCGTGCACACCGTTGCGCTCATTCTCGAAGTGAAAGAGTACCCTGGTATTGTCGTCAACCGCAAACTCCTCCCGCGCGGGGGTGAAGTCGCCTGAGTACCGCACCACATCGGAGATGCGGAACTCATCCAGCACCGCCTCCGCCGCGTCGCCCTCAGACCAGACCTTCGCCGCCATCCTTCCGCCGATGAAGGCCTGCATCGGGATGCTCCGCTTATCCACGTCGGAGATACCGTTCCCCTTGAACTGTGTGCCCTCAGGCCCCTTGTAAGTCAGGCTGCTGGGCCACGGCTCTGCCCCGGGGCCTTGCGCGGCGACGCGCTTCCCGTCCACGAAGAGCTGGAGCTGCGCCTTGGGCAGGTCCCAGGTAGCCGCGAGGTGATGCCAGCGTCCCGCTTGCAGCGGCGCCGGGCCGCGCACCGTGTGCAGGTCTCGGTTGGAGTCCGAGATGGTGAACTCGAGGTCATTGTTGCCATCGGCGTTGAGCTTGCGCAGGCGCGATTGCAGCCGGTACAGGTACGCGTACCCCTGGAAGAAGATGCGCTCGCGCCCGTCGTCGGCGTTCCATGAGGGCTTGCACCAGAACTCCAGCGTCCCGGTCTGAAGGCCCCAGTGCACCGACTTCGGGTCGTGCTCGCGCCAGGACGCAGTAAGTGTGGCCTCGGAGGCGCCGTTGAAGGCAAGCCGCCGCTGGCCCGTGAACTCGAAGCCGCGGTTGAGCGGAGCATTCTCCAGCGCGCCCTCCGCGAAGCAGGCGTTAGTTGCGGCGGGCCAGGGCCAGCGCTCCCCCGGGCGGACCACCACGCGGTCAAGCCAGACGGTGAAGAACGACTCGGGCCCGGTAACCGTCTCCCCCGTGTCGGCGTCCCTCACGTAGCACCGCAGGCGGACATGAACCTCCACGGTCGCGGCCTCGGGATCGAACCGGCCGCGCTGGCGGAACTGCACAAGCTGTCCCTGGGCAAGCTCCAGCGTCAGCCAGCGCGGCTGGATGGCGCACTCCGGAATCCGCGACCCATCCGCGCGGAACTGCCGAAGCTCAATGCAGACCGGCGCCCCGTAGGCCGCCCGTTCGGCCAGCAGGTCACACTCAAAGGCCATCTCCTGCCCGGCGAACTCGCGCACATCAATCCGCTGTGAGATGGTGACCTCGCGGTCAACGTCGTCCGGCGTGTTCTCGTCCACCTGGATCTTCAGGGACCGCTCGCCGGTGGTATGCTCGCAGGCGCCGAGGCTTGCCAGCTCTGCCGGCGCTACCTCCCAACCGGAAGGCAGCCCCGCCGCCTCGTCCTCGAAGCCCGGGTTGGCGAGCAGGTTCTCGGGCGGCAGCCGGTCCGCCGGGTAATCCTGGGCCTCAATGCCGCGGTCCCTGGTGTCGAAGTAGATGTCGTAGACGCCAAGCCGACTTGCCGTGGGTCGTGCCATCCAGGTGAGATAGGACTGCTCGCGCCCGGCCGGCGCGTTGAACTCCGTTCGCCAGGCAAACGGCGCCTGTCTCTCCTCAGTGCGCTCGATGATGCGCACTGATGCCGGGTCGAACTCACCCTCCACGCCCGCCTTCTTCAGCAGCAGCGGGAAGTCTACCGCGACCTCGACCGGTCGCGGCGCATCGCTGCGATAGGGCGTTGGCCGGGTCACGGTCGTGCGGAATTGCCACCTCGGATTCCACCAGCCCGGCTCCTGAGCGGCCATCACCATGGAACATGTCGCAATTGCGCAGAGCATCATGGTCGCAAGCTTCGCAGTCATACTCTCACCTCTCGTTTTCAATCATTCGCGTAGGTCGGCCTGCGCCTGGTCCCGCCCAGCGGGCGGTAACAGGCGCAGGTGAAAGCGCGTCCTGCAGCGCTTTCAGCCTTCAGCCCGACACAGCCGATGGGCCAGTCAGATGAACCCCTCAGATCGCGATGAAGCTGGAAAAGCCGTACGGATGCGGCGGCAGCAGCGGCCCGGCGGTTGGCGCCTGGTCGCTCACGATGGTCTGCCGCGCCTTGGCCTCATAGCCGGTGATCCACGCCTCCGCCTTCACGGCGGCGGCGGCCTCTCCCAGGATGTCCACGGTCAGCGAACTCCAGCCACCGTCGGGCACCTTGAAGATGTAATCATCCCGCTCCCTGGGGCCGACCGGCGGCAGGAAGCGAGCCGTCCCGTAGCCGCGCGTCTCCTTGCGAAAGACCCTCTCCACGGCCGCGATGTGCCGGGCCTCCACCCCAGGGTAGCGGGAGCTGCCCGCGCGCACCGTGACGGAATCGAGGACCTCCTGCGGCCCGCGCAGAGTAACGAGCAGCTCAGCCCTCTCGAAGCGATGGGGGATGCCCGCGTACCACTGCAGCCGCCAGCCTCGCTCGATGGCCTCGTCGGCAGTCTTCTCGGCGGTCAACTCGGGAATCTGCATGTCCGGATGGACGGTCGGCCCGATCTTATCGGTCAGCGGCTTGTTGCCCGGGAAGCAGTACTCGAAGCCGCCCTCGCACGCCTCCACCATGAAGGGAACACCGGGAAGCGGCGAGGGGTCCGGCCGTGGCTCGCACAGGAGCTGCACCAGCCGCACCTCGTGGCCCAGCAGCGTCAGCCCTTGCAGCAGCGGCAGGTCCTGCCAGAAGGGGTAGACCTGCCGGACAGTCCGGGGTGCGTACCCCAGCTCGTTGGCCCAGGACATGGCCATCGTCTGCGGCTGCGGAGATGGATTGCGCAGAACCAGCCACGCGCTGTCCTCAGCGCTCCCGGTGGCGGGGACATTCCTGTCCGCGGGATGCAGGAACCCGTACACCTCCCCGAAGGCCGGATTGCCCCCGACCATGCGCGTGTCCCGCGTGCCCAGCTCATCGGCGTGATAGTGCAGCCAGTCGAGGACCTGCTGAAGACTGTCGGCCTGCCACTGTCTCAGGTCCTCAGGACACACAGTCACGTGCAGGTAGGTCGTGCCTCTCGTGAAGGCCAGCACGGCGTTGTCGAGCCAGGTATGCGGCTCCTGGGTAAAGCAGTTGTCGAGCGCGTCGGCGAACCCATGATTGTCGAAGCCATCCAGCGGGCAGGGCGTCTCCGAGCGCCGGGTGATCTGATAGTACATGGCGTCGCGATGGGTAATCTCCCGATCACGCTGTGTGCGCGAGGGCCAGGAGGCGTACTCGCAGTCCCCCGAATTGACGAGCCAGACGTGGTTCGCCCACTGAAGCCACCAGGGGCTGGGCCACCAGCCGTTGCGCGTGATGAGGTCCGGGTTCTTCGCCCTCATACGCCGGTCAATGCGGTTGAAGGCCCTGATGGAGGCCTCCCGCACATGGTCGGGCGTCGGATAGCGCTCGGCAAACTCGCCGCTGGTCGCGCACTCGTTATCCCAGTCTATCTTCAGGTGCCTGGCGCCGATTTCCCCCACCAGCCGCTCAAAGCGCTCGCTTAGCGCCTCCTCGTAGTCAGGCTGCATCATGATGACATACTCGCCATGAGCGTACGAGCCGGGCCCCTCGCCCGTCTTCCATCCCTGCGACTTGATCCACTCCATGTCGAAGCCGGTGCGCCCGTTGTGACTGACCCACAGCGACAGCTCCAGGCCTTTCTCCTCCAGGGCCTCGCGGAAGGCAATGAAGCGGCTATCCTCATCGTCGTCGGCCTTGTGCCGGAAAAGCGACCGGCGTTCGAAGTAACCTGCGTCCAGCGCGAGGGCATCGGGATGCAGGCCGAGGTCGAGCATCGCCTTCACGAAGGCTTCGTTCGCCTCAAAGGAACCGAGATACTCGCCCTGCCCGAGCGCCCGGGTGGACCAGCCGACACTGATGGTCACGAAAGGCTTCGCGAGTCGCGGCAGGCGGATGTCCCAGAGGTAGTCCATGAAGGCCTTGGCAACGTGGTGGTGATGGGTCGCCGCGCCGAAAACCGCCGGGAAGCTCTCGATGACGCCGCGCTCATCCCAGACCGGATGGTGGAAAAGCTCCAGCCGCTCCCCCTTCGCCCCGTTGCGCGGTGCTTCGGGGGACAAGTCACCGGGTACGGTGAAGGCCGCCGGGTGCTCCAGGCCGATGAACCAGTCGTCGGCGTAGACGGGATAGCCGCAGCCGGGCTGGGTCCCGTAGGTGTCCAGGCCGGTTTGCTCCTCGGCATCCGGCCCGCCGCGCAGACCGTAGCCAACGCGCCGCAGCGGAGTCGGCGCCTCCTGCTGGATGTCCACCCAGACACGCTCCGGCGTTGGGCTGTCCGCCGAAGCTCGCAGGACCACCTGCTTGCGGAACCAGGGCTTGTCCCCCTCCAGCCAGTACTTGACTTCGGCCTCGATGCCGGCGCCCTCGTGTTGGTAGGAGAACACGACCTCCTCCGGGGTCGCCGCGAAGTCAGTGAAGGTGAAGCTCTCGCCGGTCAGGTATTCGCCCGCCAGGCGCAGGGCGAAGGCCGGGAAGCTCAGTTGGCGCGTGCGGCCGGAAAGGCGGTTCTGTGCCTGCAGGCTGCCCTCTTCCCAGCTCAGGCAGAGGGCGGCATTCTCAAGCCTTGCGCTGATGGCTTCCGGCTTGTTGCTCATGACGGCACTCCCCTCTGCGCGCAGGTACGAACCCGGCTGCCCATAAGATTCAGCGGCGCGGCCCCGGCACCTCCGCCGAGCGCCGGAAAGGAGCCTCTCGGCCCGTGTGTTTCCGCTCTCACACCCAGAAGCTGTACGTGCTTATCTGCAGGATGATCCCGATGATGCACCACAAGCTGCCCACGATAAACTCGCCTAGCACCAGGCCCAAGGCGATAGGCGCGGCCTTCTGAAAGACCTTGTAACCGCCGTAACGCATGATCAGCAGCTTAACCAGCCAGGCGATGAAGATCGGCAGCCAAAGGCAGTTCATGGACCAACTGCTGGAGATGGCGTACCCTACTGGATGGAAGGGCCACTGAACGAAGTTGACGCGCAGGAACATGAGCGCGAGCGTGAACAGGAAGCCCACGCCATAGGCGCCGAGCTGTGGCCAGCGTGTCGCAAAGGGATGATCGAGCCACGACGCCAGGCGTTGGTAGGGCTCCCGGCCAAAGGTGGTAGCCACGCCGCTCATCTTCGCGCTGATGCCGTAGACGTAGTAGTTGTGCACCTGTGCCCAGAACGCGGCGACGACGCCGACGATGGTCGCGATTGTCAGAGCCAGCGCCATGCTCGACTGCCGGATGCCGGCGCTCTCCGCCATCTTGAACGACTCGAGCTGAATCGGCATCGGGTGCGCCCGGTAGGCGCGGTTGAACCAATAGCACATGCTGAGCGCCGTAAGCTGCTTGGGCTTGAAGACCGCCTCGCTGGTTCCGAAGATGTTGGTGAGTATGAGGTCCGGCCCGCCGCGGTGCAGGTCATGAGCCGGCGGCCCCAGCTCTGCGCGGATCCGCGTCACGGCGAGGGAGATGCCGAAGTACAGCACAAAGACCAGCGCCGCCACCCACAGCCACATGCCGATGCTGGCCGCGAATATCGCCAGGAAGAGCGCGCCGCCCACCAGCACGTAGAGCGCTACCCGGTAACCCATCGGCTCGCCCTCGTCCTCAAGTGCACTCTTGCCCATCACCCCCTGAGCGATGTGCCGAAGCTGGTCCCTGCCCATCCACAGCGAGAAGGCGGCCAGGCCGAGGTAGGCGGCGGAGGACTGCTCGTGGACGTAGGGGAAGCCGGGGATGCGGCTCAGACCCAGGAGCGTGGAGAAGAGCCCCTGCGCCTTCCAGAACAGGTAGAAGAACCAGCAGGAGAAGGCCAGGTCGAGCGGCAGCATCATGCCCAGGCCGATGGCGAAAGGATAGAAGGAGATGCGCGTGCCCGCGAGCGCCCCCCAGGGGTATCCGCGGAAGATGCCGCGCATGTGCTGGTCGAAGTGCACCACCCGCACTTTGATCAGCGGCCAGGCTGGCCACAGCTCGTGCAGGCCGTTGACCAGGTCCACCAGCCCGGCTACCGCAAAGCCGATCCACATCAGCTTGTTGCGCAGCAGCGGCGCGCCGGTCGCCGTCAGCTCCAGCGGCATGTGCGTGATCGGGTAGGTCAGCTTCTCGCGCACCATCCAGCGCTTGCGCAGCAGCGCATTCATGGCGAGCATCATCGTGGTCAGCACGGCCAGGAACAGGGCCCAGCTTCCTACCGGCGTCGCCCAGGCCAGCAGGCGCTCCCGCGTGTACAGCGTGGCGCCGCCCTCGAAGGCCGGCAGGTAGATGGTGGGGTCGCTGATGGTCAGATGTCGCGGAAGGTACTGAAAGAACAACTCCTCCCAGCGGTTCTCGGGCGTCGCCAGCCAGAAGGGCATGATGATCTGTGGTGTGACCACCTGCACCAGGTCGTGGCCGCAGAGCGCGGAGGCAACGGTGACCATCGCGTAGATGACCAGGAGCTCATTGCGGTGCAGGGCAAGGCGGGGGGAAAGGCGGTGCAGCGCGCTGTTGAGGACTACGAGGAGAAACAGGATGAAGACCGCGTTGAAGAAGAGCGAGACCGTCGTGGGATGGCCCTGGTAGCGCACCACGGCCATCTGCGTGATCCAATAAGCGTTCAGAGGCAGAAGCAGACAGGCGATGATGACAGCCCGCACCGTGACGCCCCGGCTCGCGCCTGCGGGCCGCTGGGTTGCCGCATGTGCGTCTCTTGAGTTCGCGTCCGTTCTCCCCTCTCCCGAGGTGCTTGTCGCCCGTAGTCCCGCCCGTGGGCAGGACGAAGGCGGATCGTCGCGGGGGAGGGGGGCGGGGGGTGAGGCCGCCGTTGACGTCTGATCTCCACCTCCCAATAATGGCTTGCCGACACATTCCCGCCGATTGCGCCCCTTTCCTCCGTTGGCGGACCGAAGCGCGGCCGCCAACTCGTCAGGCGTATCCTCAGAGCCGTAGAGGTCTTCTCCCATGAGTTGGTGAACCACGGTTCAGAGAGCCGCATCGTTTCCGTCGCACGGTCGCCTTGACGGCTACCTTCGCGCAATCGGACGTGAGCTGATCTCGTGAGCCGTTCAAGGTAGGGAAGAGGTAACATGGCGCAGCCAACCCTCGTCAAGCCCGGCACGAAAGTGAAGCTGGCGGACTACGATCCCGACTATCACGGCAGCCTCAGCAAGCGCGACCCGGAGGTCGCGCAGAGGCTCGAAGCGGCGGCGACGAGCATGTACAAGCTTCAGCAGCGCCTCTATGCCGAGAGCGAGCAGGCGCTTCTCATCGTGCTCCAGGCCATGGACACCGGCGGCAAGGACGGCACCATCAGGCATGTCATGAGCGGCCTCAATCCGCAGGGCTGCCACGTCGCCAGCTTCAAGGTGCCAACAACGCAGGAGCTGGCGCATGACTTCCTCTGGCGCGTACACAGACAGACCCCGCGCAAGGGCCAGATCGCGGTGTTCAACCGCTCGCACTACGAGGACGTGCTCGTGGTGCGGGTCCACAAGCTCGTGCCCAAGAAGGTCTGGCGGCGACGCTACCGGCAGATCAACGAGTTCGAGCGATTGCTCACGGAGACAGGCACGCGCATTCTCAAGTTCTTCCTTTACATCTCAAAGGATGAACAGAAGGAGCGCCTGGAGGCTCGCCTCCGCGATCCCAGCAAGCACTGGAAGTTCTCCGTCGCTGACCTGAAGGAGAGAAAGCTGTGGGACCAGTACATGGAGGCCTACGAGGACGCCCTTACCAACTGCAACACTGAGGCTGCGCCCTGGCATATCATCCCAGCCAACCGCAAGTGGTACAGAAACATGGTGGTGGCGGAGACCATCGAGGCTACGCTGCGTGACATGGACCCACAGTGGCCGGAAACCGACGTTGACCTCTCGGACATCGTCGTCGAGTAGAGCGCAGGGATGGCCCGGCACTACGGCGACAGCAACAGCAGTTCTTCCCGCAGAGAGTGAGACCAGCCGTCGCGGTTTACCAGTCCATCGCGACTTTGACGACCAGCTTCTCGAGCTGCCCCTCGCCGCGCATGGGGCCATGGGCGTCCTCGGGGAAGAACACCGCGAAGCTCCCCGGTGTCAGCGGGAACCACGCCTCGGGCTGGTCCTCGAACTTGATGACATCCTTCGCCTCGTCATACTCGCCCGCGGGCGTCGCGCACTCAGAGGTTGGCTTCCATCCGAACGACTCGTCCCCGGCCACGAGGTACTGGATGTCCACATAGCGGCGGTGGGCCTCCAGCTTAATCTCATCCGCGGTGCGTGCGGGCGCACGGACAACATTGACTGTGAGGCGAGCACCGTCCACCTCGCGCGCTCCGGCCTCTGCCGCGGCGAAGTCGAACTCGCTCAGCAGCCGGAAGGCTGCGGCGAAGCCGGGGTGCAGCGCACAGTAACGATCGGCGTTATCGAGCTTGTCAATGATCATTTGCTTCCCCTTTCCGAGCGTCGTCACCCGTTCGCCGTTCCCCTTTGCATCTTGCCCCCTTGCCTTTGCCGGCCGTCACCGTCCCTTGACCAGCTTCAGGTATGCGGCGAGCCTCTGGATGTTCCTCTCGAAGGTGGGCATCTTGATGAGGCCCTTGTCCACCCATCGTCCGCGCTCATCCTGCGCGTCAAGGATCTCTCTGACCGTCCCCTCCATGCCCTCCGCCTTGGCGATGCGCTCCTGCTCGGTCATCTGCTTCGGCTCGCGGTCCTTGAGGTACTGCTCGATGCCCTTCTCCTTGATCTCATTGTATGCTGTCTCAGTGCGGCTCGGATAGCTCTGGCCCTTGAACCCGTAATGGTCCGGGCAGTCGCTGTCATCGTAGGTGAGCCAGTAGCTGGTGCGGTTGTCGCTGGTGAAGTACAGCGGCCGGTTGGTCTTCAGCTCATAGAATCGCGCCCACCTCCCGTCCGGCAGTTGCGAACTCTTGTACCAATCCAGCGCTGCGGGAATCGGCGCCAGGTACTTCTCATCACCAGTGAATAACGCTATCTCGGTAAGGAGGCGCAGCACACCCCGGCTCTCGCCGCCACACGGCCCGGGCGGCTCGAAGCGCCGCGCCCAGGCCGGCTTCAGGTCGAAGTCGTACTGCTGCCCCCAGACCGCCTGCGGCTTCGGAAGCTGCGTCTTGATGATGAAGTCGCCACACTTGCGCACCGCCTCGGCGTAGCGCTCGTCCCCGTAGGTGCGGTACGCGATCATCATCACGTCCGTGCAGTCGCGGATGGTATTGTCATTGAAGGTGAAGAAGTCGCCGTAGCCGCGGCCCGAGGGTGGGTAGCGCTGTGGCCATCCCCCGCTCTCGTGCTGAGCCTCCAGGATGAACTCCAGGGCGTAGAGCGCCGCCTCGTGGATGGCCTGGTCCTTCTCCTCCAGCGCCTGGTCCATGGCTATCAGCAGCCGGGTCGCGTGTTGTGTCACATTGTCATCGAAGGTCGCCTGATTGCGGCCGGACTTGAGGCTCTCGTCATTGCTGTCCCGGTTGTGGTGGTAGAACCAGCGCTTCGCCCCCTCCGGGGAGTGATCCACGATGTAGGCCCAACCGCCGCACTCAAGCTGGCCGTAGACCAGGGCATCGGCGACCTCTTTCGCGCCGTCGAGGTAGAACTGATCCCCGGTCGCCTCCCACGCGCGCAGGAAGGCGAAGCCCACGCTTGGGCTGCCCGGCGGCTGAATCCAGTTCTGGGTGCGGGTCGCGTGGCCCTCGCCCCACTGGTCGCTCAGGTCCTCGAGGTAGTAGTTGAGATAGCCGCCGCCGTAGGCGACATCGGAGCGCAGGTAGTCTACGGCCTTGTGCATGCCCATCTCGGCCGCCTTGACCAGGTCCTGGTCCAGCGCCCAGCCGGTCCCGGCGAACAACGCGATACCGACGCAGATCATCATGGTCTTTCGCACTTGCGAGCTCCCCTTTCGTGCGGCAAAGGCGTGCAGGCAACTTCCTGCAGCCCGTGCTTCTCCTTCGACTTCGGATAGCCGTATCCTGCCTTCCCCTCGCCCCTGGCTGCTGAGCCGGTGGTTTCCCATTTCCCTGGGTAGTTTCCACCTCAACTGCGCGGGGTCCTTCGCGATTTGCGGTTCCATCTGGTTTGTCAAGGAAATAAAGGTATCGCTTGCTACGGACGCGAACTTGCACGGCGGCTGGTGCTGGGCGGCAGATAAGGAGCGGGGCAGCGGTCCCCACCCTACAGCGGCCGCCATCGCTTCGCGAGCCCCTCCATGAACGTGGGGCGTCTGCGGCATGAGCAGGGGCTGAGGCTATGAGTTTCTCGTTCGCAGCGCAAAGAAAGCGAGCCGTGAGCATCGCGCTCGCGCCTGACCCGCCGCCGGCAGTTGAGTTTGCCGCGCGGGAGTTGAGCCGCTATCTGGCGATCATCACCGGCGCGCGTTTCCCCATTGAGCAGGGGAAGGGCGCGCCGGTGCTGCGTCTGGGCGTTCACCTGCCGAACGCGCCCGATCTGACCGGGCGCAAGCGCGGAAGCCTGGCCTACCAGGTTGCTGAGGATGGAATAGCCATCACGGGGACCGATGGCCTGGCGGTGCTTCACGCGGTGTACACGCTGCTGGAGGAGCTGGGGTGCGTCTGGCTTCATGCCTGGGAGGGAGGGGAGATCATCCCGCGCAACCTGGAGGCGTCTCTGCCGCTTGGCACGCGCCTGCACGAGCCCGCGATGGTGCAGCGCGAGTTCACGAACCTCATGCCCATTGATGACAGCTACCCCCTGATGATTGACTGGATGGCGAAGAACCGTTTCAACCGCTTCATGGTCTTCGCCAACCTCGGCCCTCCTCGGGTAGGACAGACGCCCTCGTCTGTCGGCAGTGTCGGCGTTCGCACAGGCGAGGGCGCCCGTGGTACCAACGAGGAGAAGGACTCGTTCGAGAGATACACGGAATTGCTCGAAGCAGAGATCGTCGCCCGCGGGATGCAGGCGACCATGGGGCATCACAGCTTCCGCTACTTCCTGCCCCCCGGGGAGTTCTTCGAGGACCATCCGGAGTACTATGCTCTGCTGAATGGAGAGCGTAACCCCAACGGGCAACTGTGCACCTCTAACCCGGAGGTCGTCAGGCTCGTCGCCGAGCGCGTATGCAGGTTCTTCAGCGAGCATCCGCACATCGAGATGATCGGCCTGTGGCCTAATGACGGCTTCGGCTGGTGCGAGTGCGAGCGCTGCCAGGCGCTTGAGCCGCAGCGACCCTCCTTCTACGACCCGAACCGTCCTCGGCGCACGGATACGTATCTGCGGTTCGTGAATGCTGTCGCTGAGCGCGTGGCTGAGGAGCATCCCGGCCGGCGCTTGAGCGCGCTGGCCTACGTCAACTACGTGGAACCGCCCGAGCAGGTCGAGCCGGCGGAGAACGTTGCGGTCTGCTTCGCGCCCTTCAAGCGGTGCATCAAGCACACGGTGCCACCCTCGGGGGAATGTGAGCGGAACAACGAGGCCTACGGCCGGATGCTTGGGCAGTGGCGCGAGAAGGTCAGCGGCGACCTCTATCTGTTTTGCTACCTGATGCAGATACAGATGTGCTCGCTGCCGTACCGGATCACGCACATGCTGGGCAGGCAGTGGCAACTCTGGGCAGAGGCTGGCGTGGACGGCTATGTGATGGAGTTTATCCCTGAGGAATGGGGTACCTTCGGCGTCAACGCTCACCTCATCGGGCGGCTGTCATGGGACCCCGCCTTGGACGTGGACGCGTGGCTTGGTGAGTACTACAAGCATCTCTTCGGGCCGGCAGCGGAGGAGATGGGCGAGTTCTATCGGCGCTATGAGGAGGACTTCATCCTCCCCGGGCCCTGCACCGGGCACTACGACGTGACCTACACCGCGCGGGCCAGTGATGAACTGTTGCGGCCAGCGATGGAGGCCTTCGGCAGGGCGAGGGCGGCTGCCGCCACCGGCGAGAAGCGCCACTGGGAGGCGACGGAGCGCGTCTGGGTGGGCATGGAGCTGCTGAGACGCTTCGGTGCCTGGCAGCGGCTGGTGAAGCAGGCTGAGGAGGCGCGAGAGGACCGTAGGGCGGAGCTTGAGACGCGCGCGAGGCAGAACGCTGGCGAACTCCTGGTCTGGGCGCGGGAACACGCGGACAGCGGCGCGCTGGAGATAGGCTGGCTGGAGCGGATGCTGGGGAGAGCGACCGAGACGTAGCCCATGCAGGGCGCGGACTCCCGCCATGCCGCCTTCAGAGTCGGGTTAGAAAGCCCGACCTACACGGGCGGCCGTATGTGTAGGGCGCGGCGCCGCGTCGGCGTCGAGTGCGCTGCACCAAGGCGGTGCGACGAAGAAGGAGGCCCAACATGAACATCCTCTGGATAGCGCTCGACACGCAACGGGCGGATCATCTGAGCTGCTACGGCTACCCGCGCAAGACCTCGCCCAACCTGGACGCGCTGGCCGCCGACGGCGTGCTGTTTGAGAACTACATCTCCTCCAGCGCGCATACGACGCCTGCGTTCAGCTCGATGTTCACCGGCCAGGAGCCCTTCCACCACGGCGTCATCGCCACCCTGCACGCCTCGGACAATGAGCCGCAGATGCGCGTGCGCGGCGAGACGCTGACCCTGGCCGAGGTTCTGTACTCGCGTGGCTGGCTGACGCACGGCTTCGACAACCAGCTTCACTTCCGCGCGCACCCGGAGTGGATGGCGCGCGGCTATCGCTACTACATCAACCTGACCGCACCCCAGTCCAGCCCCGCGGCCCTGGCCTGTGAGGACATGAACGCGGAGCTGGTTCCCTGGCTGCGGCGGCTCGACCGGCAGCGCGACAACTTCATCTTCGTGCACTACTGGGACCCGCACCAGCGCTACGATCCGCCGGAGCCCTTCCTGGGAACCTTCGACCGCAGCCTGTCTGACCTGACCGATATCGCCGCACCGAGCGGCGAGCGATGGCTGCTGGGGGCGGGGCCGAAGCGCCTGCTGGAGCACGATGAGTTCGCGCGCGAGTCGGTCTGCCGGCATAATGAGGAGCTGTTGCGGGTGGACGCCGCCATCGGCGAGGTCATCGCGACTCTCAAACAAGAGGGCCTCTACGATGACGCGCTGATCATCGTCAACGCCGATCATGGGGACGACATGCGCGAGCACCACTCGAACTTCGAGCACCGCGAGCCGTACGAATGCTGCACGCACCTGCCGCTCATCGTCAAGCCTGCGGTGGGCACGCCCGAGGCCGAGGCGGCTGGCTCGCGCGTGCCGGCGCTGGTGAGCCACGCCGACCTGATGCCGAGCGTCCTGGAGGCGGCGGGCGTCGAGTACCGTCTGGGGCCGCTCCAGCGCAGCTTCCAGCCGTTGATACTCGACCTCGATGGGGCCAGCGTACTGCCGCTGATGCGGGGCGAGGTCGAGGCGATAAGGGAGCACGTGGTGTCCGTTGGCTCGTACGTGCGGCATGAGGACCTGTACCGGTGCGTGGAGGTTGCAGCGCGCGACCTGACCCATCGGTTGTATATCCGCTCGCGGATCGTCCCGGCGTCCTACACGAGCCACGAATCAACCGGCCTGATCAAGGCCGACCGGCGGGCGGGGGACGGCCTGAGCTTCAACACCCTGCCGAGAGCCGAGCTGCTGGACATAGCCAGCGACCCAACTGAGACCCGGAATCGCCTGACCGAGGAGCCGCAGATTGCGCGGCGGCTTTACGACGTGCTGCTTCCTTGCATGATCTCGCCGCTGTTCCTGGGCGAGCCGCCGGCGTTCGGCGAACTGGTGGCGGGCATCTAGCCAGAGTCATTCCCGTAGGTCGGCCTGTGCCTGTCGGTTACCGACAGGCGCAGGCGAAAGCGCGCCGTCCAGCGTTTTTGGCTTCCAGCCCGACAAAGGACGGCGGGCCGCTCGGGCGAGCGGCCCCTCCTGAATGGCAATGGACCCGGGGCGGGTGAACGACGGGGCCGCACCGAAAGCAGAGCGTGGCCTTGTGGTGTCTCCCCTCTCCCAAGGGCCGACGAAGGAGGCCTGCGGGAGAGGGGAAAGAGGCCGCGTGAGACTGCCGGGAGCAGTCTCGAGCGGCCTCAGGGGTGAGGCCGCCGTTGCCGTTGCGCGGAGG
>JALGVE010000028.1 GCA_029820045.1 Candidatus Zipacnadia bacterium
TCTTCATAGCCTGACTCCATACACGACGCTGTATCCATCTTCAGCGATCCTACTGCATCCCTATTCTAGCACATTTGTCTAACTTTGAGGAGTCTGACTTTTCGGACAGGCTGGGATGTCGGTTGTCGGTTGTCCGATGTCGGAGCCACGCTCAGCGTCCCTACCGAGTCACCGGCGAGGCAGCCGAGCACGTACGGCCCGTCGGGGATTACCGCGATCCGCATGTTTGTGCGGGCAGGTGCCCTCACCTGCCCACGCGCAGACGAGGCGTCTGCGCGCACGCCCTCCAGCGTGCGGTTCACGGCCTCCTCGACGCTGCCCGCCGGTTCAACAAAGCACTCTCGTTGCAGGTCCTGCGGCAGGGCGTCGGAGACATTTACTACCTCGCAGTGGCGCAGCACCTTCTCCAGGACGTGAAGCTGCCAGGCGTCTATGCAGAAATCGCCGCCACCGATCGCCTGCCTGATGTACTCATGCGGGTCGCTGACGCTCAACATCAGGTCTGTGAACTCTTCGCCGCCGATGCCCTCCGCGTTCTCCTGGGCGATGATGATGGTCCCACCCGGCTTGACCAGGGGTGCGGCTGCCACGATGCCCTTGATGCCCTGATACATGGTCAGATCGAGCGGATAGCCGCCACCGCTGGTCACCACGATGTCCGCTGGCTCATCAATGACGACCTTCGTCTGCTCTTCGGCGCGGATCATCGCCTGCGCGTGGGCGGCCTGCATATCGCCCGCGAAGACGCCGGTCATATCGCGGTCCTCATCAAGCGTAACGTTGACGATGAAGTCCGCGCCGCCGGCCATCTTGGCGACCGCCAGCGCCTCCTCATGCACCGGGTTATCCACGAGGTTCCCGGCGCAGGCCTCCGGCGGCTCCAGCAGCTCCGGCCCGTGGAAGGCCATCACGGTCTCCACCGCGCACAGCCCCGGGCAGATGGCCTTGCGCCCGCCCGAGTATCCGGCCATCAGGTGCGGCTCGACGAGGCCGGTCAGTATCTTCAGGTCAGCCGCGAGGTAGCGCCGGTCAATCACCACGGGCGTCCCCCGGTCGGTCTCGCCCAGGTGCTCATGGCTCGCGGCATCGCGTGCGATGTGATGCTCGATACGGCAGCCGCTTGCCATGACCTCGCGGCCCAGCATCTCCAGCAACTCGTCGTCGGTGTTTGCACGATGCAGGCCGGTGGCGACCAGGATCAGCATGTCACCGGGCGCGAGCCCGGCATCCGTCAAGGCCCCGATGATAGGCGGTAGAATGACCGCGTTGGGCACGGGCCGCGTGATGTCTGAGATGACGAGACAAGCATCTCTGCGCCCGCGCGCAAGTTCGGCGAGCGGCCTGGCGCCGATCGGCTCGGCCAGCGCCTGCTCTACGGCCTCGCGCGGCCGCTCGACCTTGGGCAGCCGGTTCTGCCGGAGCACGTGACTGACATGCTCGTCAGGCAACTCGACGGCCAGCCCTTCCCGGCCGTACCGCAGTGTAACCTTCATTGTCTCATCCATGGTCCGACAGGCGCCCTCGCCTGTCGGATTTGCGCCTTGCGCACAGGCGGGGCCCGCCTTCGCCAAGGCTTCGGCGCGCAGGCAGCCTATGCTACCGTTCGGACTGCTAGATCAGGGAGGCCACCAGGTCCCCGGCCTCGGTGGTCTTCACGCCGCTCCGGGTGGACAGGTCGCCGAGCTTGCCCGACGCGAGGGCCTGCGCCACCGCGCTGTCAATCGCCTTGCCGACCTCTTTCTCCCCCAGGTGCTCCATCATCATTCCCGCGGCCGAGATGGCGGCGATGGGGCAGATGACGTTCTTGCCGGTGTACTTGGGCGCGGAGCCGTGGATCGGCTCGAACATGGAGACGCCCTCGGGATTGATGTTGCCTCCCGCGGCGACCCCCATGCCGCCCTGGATCATGGCGCCCAGGTCGGTGATGATGTCGCCGAAGAGGTTGCAGGTGACGATGACATCGAACCACTCGGGGTTCTTGACCATCCACATGCAGGAGGCGTCCACGTAGGCATGGTCGGTCTCGATGTCCGGGTATTCCTCGGCGACCTCGGCGAAGGCGCGCGTCCACAGGTCGTGCCCGTAGGTGAGCACATTCGCCTTGTCCACGAGCGTCAGCTTCTTCTGCTCGCGCTCTCCGGCCAGCTCGAAGGCGTAGCGGACGCAGCGCTCGGTACCCATGCGGGTGTAAATGGCCGTCTGCGTGGCTACCTCGTGGGGCGTGCCCTTGCGCACTGCGCCGCCGGCGCCCGCGTACAGACCTTCGGTGTTCTCGCGCACCACCACGAAGTCAATGTCCTCGGGGCCCTTGTCCTTGAGCGGCGTGTCCACGCCCGGATAGAGCTTGACGGGGCGGAGGTTGATGTACTGGTCAAGCTCGAAGCGCAGCGCTAGCAGGATGCCCTTCTCCAGGATCCCGGGGGGTACATCCGGATGCCCGACCGCGCCCAGGTAGATGGCATCCATCTCGCGCAGCTCGTCCATCACTGAGTCAGGCAGAACCTCGCCGGTGCGTAGATAGCGGTCCCCGCCGACGTCATACTCGACGGTTTCGTACTGGACCTCGTGCTTGTCGCAGGCGACTTGCAGAACCTTGAGCCCCTCCGCGACGACCTCCGGCCCTACGCCATCGCACGGCAAGACCGCGATCTTGTACATCGGCGCATTTCCCCTTGCTGTTTTAGCCGCCCGCAGCAGCGGGCGGCCCCGTTGAGACTTCGGCACTTCGCGGATTATATCAGAAGCACGCCGACCGCGCAAAGCCGCAGGCTCTTGCGTGCAGCGGCCGGGCGAAGGGGACGCAGGGCAAGCCCTACGCTGGCAGGGTGGGGTGATGGCGACCTGCTCCCAGCGGAGTGCTTGCGCTCCGCGCCGAAGATGCCACGAGGAAGCCCACGCCCGCCCGGGCGTGGGCTTCCTCTCATGTGTCCGTGCGGCGGACGCCTGACGCTACGGTATCCGTCGGTCGGTATTGTGCATTCCCGGCAGCGGGGCCTGGATGGTCGCATCCCACCTGTACCACTTAGCGTGACCGTCGCCAAACCCGTAGTTGGAGCCGCCGTTGTGCACGGCCTTTGCGATGCGGTTCTCGAACTCCGAGTACGCGCTCAGGTCATCCCACGTGGTGCCGTCGTCGGGCCACGGATGGTAGCCGGTGGCGTTCACGCCCTGCTGGCGTACTGCGATGCAGATCTGCTCCGCGGGCGCATCGAACTGCGCCATGCTCGACCCGTGCGCAAATAGGCCGTTGAGCAGGTAGTCGGTCTCCGGTTCGCCTGCGCCTGCCTTGTACGCCGGGCAGCGGAAGATCTGCCGGTTCTTCACATACGGATACAGGGGCGGGAACCAGTCGTACCCGGTGACATGGTTCACAGTAGGGTAGCACTCATCGTAGTCCTCAGCGTACATCATCAGCGCGAGCCCGATCTGCTTCACGTTGCTCAGACAGCTCGTTTGTCTCGCCTTCGCTCGCGCCCTGGCGAACACGGGGAAGAGTATCGCCGCCAGGATCGCGATGATGGCGATGACAACCAACAGTTCTATCAAGGTGAAGCCCTTCAGAGGGATACTGAATCGCCTTTGCATAACAAAGGTCCTCCTGTCATCCAGATGGTACGGTTGATGGCATGACCCACGAGTGCGTGCCGAAGCGCGACGCCCGCGAGCAAGTGCTGCGATGAGGTGGGGCCATTACGCAGGGGGACCGCGTGCGAGAGGGGCGGAAACTACCGTTGTCGGGAAGTACAACTGCAAGGCTGCCGGCGCGTCCAACGAGAACAGGCCGACAGTCGGCATGACCATCTCAGGGGCAGGCGCCCACACGCCGCTCAACTCCAGCGAGCAGAGCAAACACCGGTGGGGATCGTGCATGCCCCGGTGTTCGTGGAATGCAGGCGCGATCGCGGTCGCGTTGATGAACAGCGCGAGCGAAAGCACCGCCATGAGGCGCAGGTTGAACTGCAGCCGAGACGTTGCCATAGTCTTTGAGCGCCACCCGGCGCGTTCCGAGACGTCTCTCGTAATAGTTAACGCAAACTGCGCCCACGCGGTTCCCGGCAACCCGCTGCCCCGCGCTCCGCGCAGGTGTCCGGCGCTTGCGCAAGGAACTCTCACCCAGTCTGACGCAGAGAGAAAGAGGTTGAATGAGCGTGACGAGGGCCCTGCCAGGTCTAGTCCTGCTGTACGCATTCTCCGGCGCGTGGGCCGAAGCCGAGGATGCCAACATCACTTGCGCCGCAGCAGTAACCTGTCGTCCTGAAGTCCCAGACGGCAGGCTGGGCAGCATCCTGGACGGCCGCGTGGGTACCGGCTTCTCCTTCGAGGTCGGCACCGAGGGCGATGGTTGGGTGGCCTTCGACTTCGGCAGGACGCGCACAATCACCGGCCTTCGCTTCTTCCAGCACAGCGAGATATACTACACGACCGATTACACCATCGAGGGCGACGCGGACGGCGACGGTACGTATGAGCTGACGCTCGCCGAGGGCAGCCAGGCGAAGATCGGCGACTGGAACGAGCGCCGCTGGGAGCCTGCTCAGGTGCGCGTTGTGCGCCTGCGCTCGGTGAAAGGCGTTTCCGAGGGCCGCCGCGCCCACCCTTGCCTGGCCGAGGTGGAGATACTCGGTCCACCGCTGCCCGGTGACGCGGCCCGTGCGGCGAAGCTGGGGAACCCGGTCGGCACGGTCGCCGCCCCGCGCCCGCTGCAGAGGAACACGCCGCTGGTCGTGAATGATGCGCCGCCCGCCATCCTGCACGGCGATGACGCTGCATCTCTCGCCGCGGCTCGGACGCTCGCCGGTGAACTCGCGAAGACCATCGGGCGCGAGGCCGACCTGGTCAGCACGGTCGAGGATGCTCGTCCCGGCCAGCGCACCATCATCGCCGTCGGCAACTGCGTGACCAACCCTCTCATCCGCCGGCTCTTCTTCAACTGGTACGCCTTCGAGGACAACCTTTACCCCGGCCCTGGCGGATACACCCTGCGAACCGTCTGCGACCCCTACCCCTGGCATGGCGGCGTGAATGTCATCGTAGTCGGCGGCAGCGACGAGGCCGGCCTGGCCGCCGGCGCTCAGCGTCTGCTGGCGCTCGCCCGCGAGAACACCGTGCTGCCCTACCTGCTGGAGGTTCAGAGTGAGGACAAGCCCCCACCTGAGGAGGTGCGCGCGGATGTCGCCAAGGCTCCGCCGCCGACTTTCCACGCGTTCCTGGATGCCGCGCGCGACTATCTGCGCTGGGGCGAGCAGGCCTACGCGCGCCGCGCCATGGCCGTGCTCGACATCATGGCGGAGACTTACCAGCGGGAGCCTGATCGCGACATCCCCTGGAACGAGGAGACTACGTCGGGGCCGATCTTTGCGGCGTGGGACGCCTTCGAGCCCTGCCCACTGATGGACGATGCAGCGCGGCTGCGTTACACGCGTGCCCTCCTCAGCCTGCTCTACAGCATCCCTCCTCACGTCTCCGGCTACGCCCGCCTGGGCCAGCGCGACAGCGTGACCTGGAACCACACCACCTTCCCCCTGCTGGGCCTCTACTTCGGCGGCCGCTACTTCCAGCACTACCATCACATCACCGTCACGGAGGAGTACCTTGAGAAGGCCCACGCCTGCTTCCGCGCCCAGGCCCGCTCCTGGAAGCCGCAGGAGGACGCCGACAGCTACATAACCTGCACCATGCAGCACGAGGTCGAGTACTGCCTCGCCGAGGGCCTTGACGAGTTCGTGGAGGGCGGCAACATGCGGCGCTATGCCGACTACATGGTCGGCATCTGCGACAGTCGCGGCTGGGCTGGCGGCTTCGGGGACTCCGGCTACTCCTCGAACGCGCGGCTCATTCAGAAGGTCCTGCCGCTGGCCTTCCTGACCACGGCTGACCCCGGCTATCGTTGGGTGCTGGAGCACGTGGACCCCGCCTGGCGCAA
This sequence comes from Candidatus Zipacnadia bacterium, assembly GCA_029820045.1. Taxonomy (GTDB): domain Bacteria; phylum Armatimonadota; class Zipacnadia; order Zipacnadales; family UBA5352; genus JALGVE01. The sequence continues at coordinate 5,924 of JALGVE010000028.1, forward strand.
TCCCTACCAGGAGGTTGATCCGGTCAGGCCCGATCGCTTCGTGGGCGTGAACGTGTTCCCGCTCGATGAGCAGCTCTACCACTACACACAGAAGCACCCCTACTACAATGAGCCGCTCACTGAGTCTCAAGTGCCTCTCGAGCGGGCCTTCGACAAGATCTCCTTCCGCGAGAGCTGGAATCCCGACAAAGCCCAGTACCTGCTGCTTGACGGCTTCGGCCGCGGCAAGCACCTGCACTATGACACCAACTGCATCAACGAGTACGTGGCCGATGGCGAGCGCTGGCTGGTTGACCACGACTATCTCATTCGCAACACCACCGAGCACTGCATGTTGTCGGTGCTGCGCGACGGCCGCGGCGACCAGCTCATCCCCAGCATGGCTGAGCTGCGCTGCGCGGCCGACCTTCCGGGATGGGGCATTACCCGAACCGCCGTCCCGGCGTACACCGGCCTCGACTGGGACCGCACCATCGCCTGGCGCAAGGGCAAGTACTTCACGGTCATTGACCGTGTCACCGCGCGCGAGGAGGGAGACTATGACCTGGAGCTGACTTGGAAGACCGAGGACCAAAAGGCTCAGCGCCTGGAGGGTGGGCGTGTCTTCATCGCTGATCGCGGCGCCACGTCCGCGAAGACCAGCGATGTCCTTATCCAGGACGACCCCGAGGCCTCGGGCGGCAAGGCCGTAGCGCTGACGAGGGCGACCTCCCGCCTTGCGATGCGTTTCGAGCTGCCGCCTGGGGAGTACGCTCTCGCCCTTCGCGGGCAGGGAGGAGACCCGAGCCACGACTCCGTGTGGGTGCGCGTGGACGGCGGCGACCCGATTGCCTTCGGGGTGCCCCAGGGCAGCTACGGCGGGCCCCTCGGCGGCGGGACCAGCCCCAGGCCGAGCCAGCATCTGTCGCTTCAGGGCGGCAATGTGCATGTGCTGCTGATAACGCTGCGCGAGCTGCCGCCCGTCCACATTGACTGCCTCACCTTCCTCAAGGAGGAGGAAGAGGTGCTGACCATCGAGGCGGAGAACGCCGAGCCGCTGCGCCCCGGCGACCGCCTCAGAGGACCGCGCAAGGAGTTCTTCATCAAGTCGGCGGCCGCCGTCGCCTCGCGCATCACAACCCACAGCAGCCAGGGCATCTCAATCCCGCTCTGCGTGCTGCACCAACGCCAGCATCGGCGCATGGCGCCCGGCGACACGGCCGAGTTCGCCTCCGTGTTCTACGACATTGCCGGCGACCGCCGCGGTGACTATGACCTGGGCAAGATCGCCGACGGCCAGTACCTCGTAACCGGCGACGACAACGCTCGGCTGACGCTGGACCGTTTCGAATACGGGAACATCCACTGCCGCGCACAGGTGACGCTCATTGAGCCCAACCGTATCTGCATGGCCGGTGGGACGCTCCTCGCGCTGCCGGGCGCACGCTGGCGATCTGAGCAGCCGCGCGACCTGGAGCTTGACCTGAAGACCGGCCGACTGTCAGTGCGCGGCCCGGACGGCTGGGCGGACATCGCGCCCCTGAGCATCCGTGACGAGGTCCGCGCCGACCTGAGACGCGCTCTGGCCGTGCGACCCGAGCAGGCCGCAGGGCCGGAGCAGGCGGTGGCGGGCGAGGCCACGCAGCCCCGCTGGACCTGCTCCTTCCCGGAGCCGGGCGACGTCAGCCGCCTTCAGACTGCCGACCTCAACGAGGACGGCGTGCCCGAGATACTGGTGGCGCAGGGGCGTTGGTGTCACTGCCTGGACCTGAGCGGCAACATCCTCTGGAGCTTCGCCGCCGAGGACCAGGTGCGCGACCTCGCCGATCTGCAGGCTCGGCCCGATGCGGGGCGCGAGGTTGCCCTCGGCTCCTCGGACACCTTCATCTATCTGCTCAGCGCCGAGGGGAAGCTGCTCGCAAAGCACCAGCCGATTGGTACGCCGCACAATCGGACCTTCGGCGAGCGTCCCTGGCAGGTCTATGTGGTGGATGGGATTGATCTCGACGGCGACGGGACCGACGAGATCGTGGCCTCCCTGGGCAACTACGAGTTCATTGCGCTGAGCCATGACTGGGAGCGGCTCTGGGCGTACCGTCAGATCGCCCACGGCGCGATGGACATCAAGCTGGCGGACGCGGACGGCGACGGCCTGGATGAGATCTTCGTAGCCGACAAGTACGGCTTCGTGCACGGCGTGGGCCGCGACGGCAGGCGCGTGTTCATCGGCTACTCATCCATCGGCGACGTGCAGTTCGACCTGGCCGACCTGACCCAGGACGGCAAGCCGGAGGTCATCTACGGCTCCTCCACCGGCGACATGCTGGTCAGGGACCTCGACGGCCAAATCCTCTGGCGCTTCGACAACTACGGATATGCGGTCAAGCGTATCTGTGCCGCCGACCTCACGGGGGACGGCAAACCCGAGGTGCTGCTGGCGTCGGGGACCGGCTATCTGTACGCGCTCGACGCGGCGGGGGAGCTTCTGTGGCGGGACCGGCTGGGCTTCGCGGTGAACGATGTGACAGCGGCGGACCTCGACGGCGACGGTACTCCCGAGGTTATCGCTGCCGAGGAGGACGGGCTGGTGCGGGTCTACCAGGGCGACGGCTCGGTGGCACGCTCGGTACATGCGACCGACGCGGCGCGCCTGGTCTGCGTTCTCCAGGCCGAGCCACACCCTCAGGTCCTTGTCGCCACCAGAGCGGGTAGCATCATTTCGTACTAGCCGCCGCGCACCTTGAGCTGCCTGGGCAGACACTCGATCTCGAGGTGCGACCGCGGGCCGATGCATTGCCCATCCAGGTGCACCTCGCCTCCGCCCTGGACCTCTATCCCGAAGCTCGGCGCGAGGCCCTCCGTTATCTGCTCCAGGTGCGGATCGCCGTGGGCCGCGCCGGCCAGCCAGTCAGAGAAGTGCGCCAGCACAGGGGCGTCGTGGGCGATGGTAAGGTGCAGCAAGCCGTCGGCAGGCCTCACCCGCTGGCGCCCCGCGAAGCTGAGCAGCGGATGCAGCGCTACGTTCGAGATGATACTGCCGATCGCGCGGCCCTCGTAGACCAGCGTGCTCCCGGCGCGCACGCTCATCTGCATCGGCCGGCCTTCGCGGATCGCCTTTATTCCCGCAAGCGCGTACGCGAGCTTGCCGACGCCCTGCTTGTTCCGTTCGGTTATGCGCGCAGCCAGCGCCTCCAGGCCGATCCCGACCCGCACGGAGAAGAACTGCCCGTTGCATCTCCCCAGGTCCGCCCCGCCGACGGGCTGCGCCAGCAGCCAGTCAACCGCCGCCCCAACCACCATCGGCATGCCCAGCTCCATCGCCAGGCAGTTGCTGGTCCCCGCTGGGATCACGCCGAGGGTCGCCCCCGCCTCCACGATGGGCTTGAGGGCGTCCCTCACCGTCCCGTCGCCGCCGATTATCCAGATTTCCTCGTACGCCGCCTGCAGGGCTCCCCGGGTGGCGGGGCCGGTGCCCTCCTTATGAGAGGTCTCGAAGCACTCAAAGTCCACGGCGCGCTCGCGCAGAATCTCAGTCGCGACCGCGCGCGCCCTGTCACCCCTGCCTCCGCCCGCGCGTGGGTTGACTATGAGCGCCACGGCCTGCGGCCCGTTACCGTGCTCATGCTCGGGCATCTCTTCGGCCCCTTCGCTGTTGCTCGCGGAGTTCCTGCGAGGAGACGGGCCGAAGCCGCGGTCTCAGGGGGGAGGGGGCGCCCTCGCCGCCCCCAGCCTCTATTTGCGGGCGCTGCGGGCAGCCCCCGCCACGCTGGGGGTCGGACGGTTGGCGGCCTTGTGTGCAGGAGGTGCCAGAGTCTGTTGGGCGCAATATACCTTCGCCGCATATTGACCCGCGAAAGAGGAGGCTGTTCCCATGCGAACCCCGCAAGCTCCGAGTGTACTTGACAGTCGTTCCGAGATCGCAAACCAGGTCGAGCGCGTCTGCCTGGAGGCGCCGATCCCCGTGGACGTGCACACCCACCTCTACTCGCCGCGCTTCGGCGACCTGCTTCTCTGGGGCTTTGACGAGCTGGTCACCTACCACTACCTCATCGCCGAGGTCTGCCGCACCAACCGCGCGGTCAGTCCAGACGCGTACTACGCGTTGAGCAAGCGCGAGCAGGCCGATCACATCTGGCGGAGCCTGTTCCTGGACGAGAGCCCGATCTCTGAGGCCCGCCGCGGCGTGCTCACCGCGCTCCAGGCCTTCGGGCTGGACGTGGAGAGCCGGGACCTGGAGCAGTACCGCGAGTTCTTCGCCTCGACCACAGTCGAGGAACATGTGGACCGCGTCTTCGCGGCCGCCAACGTTGAGAAGGTCGTCATGACCAACGACCCCTTCGATGACCAGGAGCGCCCCATCTGGGAGCAGCAGGGCCTGGAGACTGACGACCGCTTCCTGGCGGCGCTGCGCATTGACAAGATCCTGGTCACCTGGCATGAGGCGCAGCCCGTTCTCTCAGGTTGGGGCTACGACGTGGCAGCCGACCTGTCCGGCGACACGCTCTCGGAGGTCCGCCGCTTCCTCACGGACTGGGCGGGGCGGATACATCCGGTCTACCTGGCCGTGTCGCTGGCGTCGAGCTTTGCGTATCCCTCGGACGATCCCAGCACGCTGCTGATTGACGAGGCGGTCATCCCCGTGTGCCGTGAGCTGGGCGTGCCCTTCGCGCCGATGCTGGGCGTGAAACGGCTCATCAACCCGGCGCTCCAGCTCGCCGGGGACGGCGTGGGCAAGTGCGACATCGCTGCGCTGGAGCGGCTGTGCGCGAACCACGCGGATGTCAGCTTCTTCGTCACGCTGCTGTCGCGCGAGAACCAGCACGAGCTGTGCGTGGCGGCGCGCAAGTTCCCGAACCTGATGCCCTTCGGCTGCTGGTGGTTCCTGAACGACCCGAGCCTCATCGAGGAGATGACGCGGATGCGCGTGGAGCTGCTGGGCCTCAGCTTCGTCGCCCAGCACTCCGACTGCCGCATCCTCGACCAGCTCGTCTACAAGTGGCGGCACTTCCGCCCGATCCTGGCGAAGGTCCTCACCGACAAGTATCTCGACCTCTTCGCCACCGGCTGGCAGTTGACTACCGAGCAGATCGAGGCCGATGTCCACGCCCTGCTGGGAGGCAACTTCCTGGACATGCTCGGGCGCTAGTTTCGCAGCTACGGGTTACGACAGGTTTAACGTGCATCTCGCCTGCCAGCGGGTAGGATGATGAGTACCGCACGGGAGAAGCGTACGACCGCTGCCTGAGCCACTCTACACGATTTGTGTTGCTAAAAACACAAATCGTGTATAATGCCTGGTGGTGATCGCTATGGCAAAGAGACGAGAGACGTGGGGCGAGCGGACGCTGAGGAAGCTCCTGGGCTCGGAGGCCCGCGCCAAGGTGATAGGCTGGATCTGCAGCCATCCGGAGCAGCCCATCATTGGGGCCGAGTTGGCGCGCGAGCTGGGTCTTTCGGCCACGGCGGTTAGCCGCGAGTTGGCCCGGCTCGAAGAGATCGGGATGCTGGAGGCCGGCAAGCTCGGCCGCGCCAAGCCGTATTACCTCGCCGAGACCTTCCCGCTCCTTCCCGGCCTCCGCTCAATGGTCATGTACGCGACCGGCATTGTGGCCGTTCTCCGTGAGCAACTCGCTGACGAGGAGGAGATCGAGGTCGCCTTCATCTTCGGCTCGCTCGCCGCTGGCGACGACCGCCCCAACAGCGACGTTGACCTGATGGTGGTGGGCGACATCGAGGGCATTCGTCTGTCGCAGTTGACCTGGGCGGCGAGACGAACCACAGGCCGGGAGATCAACCCGATCCACTACTCCCGGGCTGAGTTCGCAGCCAGGCTCGAGGACACCGAGGGCTTCCTGGGCAGAGTGATGCGCGGGGCGAAGGTGCTTGTGAAGGGAGACGAAGATGCCCTACGACGACTTGCTCGAGCAGGAGAAGATACGACCGTCGCGGTTGGCTCCAAGTGAGATACGGAGCCTTCTTGCCGGCGCTGAGGCAAGTATCCGGACCGCGTGCCTCCAGGGCACGCCCGCGGAGATCCGACACAACCTGGCGTACGACGCCGCACGCATGGCAGCGCAGGCCGTCATGGCGTGCGAGGGGTTCAGGACTGCTGGCCAGGCCGGTCACCACCAGACGCTCTTCCAGTTCCTGCGGGACGCAGCGGAGGGGAAGTGGGCCACCGAGGCCGCGCAGTTCGAGACATCACGCGTGAAACGCAATCGCTCTCAGTACCACCAGTTTGGCCTCATTGCGCAGACCGAAGCCGACCAACTCGTCGAGCTAGCCATGCGCTTCCTCGCCGAGGTCCGCGACTGGCTGCAAACCAGGGACATGCTGCCGAAGGAGTGACAGTAAGTGGCTGTCGAGGTCACAGACGTTGCGGCACTGGGTCGTCGCCTTACCGAGAACATCGAACGCGTGATCGTGGGCAAGCGGGGGCCGATACGCCTCACCCTCGTCGCGTTGCTCTGCGAGGGGCATGTGCTGCTCGAGGACGTCCCGGGCGTAGCGAAGACCATGCTCGCGCGCAGCCTCGCCAAGTCGCTGGGTTGCTCCTTCGCGCGCATTCAGTCCACGCCTGATCTGCTGCCCTCGGACATCACCGGTGTCTCGGTGTTCAATCAAAAGACGGTGGAGTTCGAGTTCCAGCCCGGGCCGGTCTTCAATCAGATACTGCTGTCCGACGAGATCAACCGCGCCACGCCGCGCGCGCAGGCCGCGCTGCTTGAGGCCATGGCCGAGCGCCAGGTGACCGCAGACGGCGTCACCTACCCGCTGCCCCAACCGTTCTTCGTCATTGCCACCCAGAACCCCATCGAGCACGAGGGCACCTTCCCGCTGCCCGAGGCCCAGCTTGATCGCTTTCTGATGCGCCTGGAGATCGGCTACCCCTCCTTCACCGACGAGAACGAGATGCTGGAGCGCCTCAAGCTATCCCATCCTGTGGACGAGGTGCAGCAGGTTGCCTCGGCCGAGGAAGTGGTGGCGGCACAGCGCGCCATCCGCGAGGTGTTCGTTCACGAGAAGGTGCGACAGTACCTGGTGCGCATCGTGCATGCGACGCGCCGTTGTGAGGAGTTGGCGCTCGGCGCCAGCCCGCGCGCGTCGATCGCGCTGTATCGCACCTCGCAGGCCTTGGCGGCGCTGGAGAACCGCGAGTTCGTAATCCCCGACGACGTTAAGTACGTCGCCGAGGCGGTGCTCTGCCACCGGGCGATCGTCGCCTCCGAGGCACGCCTGCGCGGGCGCACCTCCCGCGACGTCATCGAGGACCTCATCTCGGGCATACCAGCGCCCGTCGAGCAAGCGGAGGGCACGAGAGAGGGTTGAGATTCCCCCGGGCGGCCTTGCCCAGCCCGTAGGGCAAGGTGGCCTGCCACCCGTAGCCCAGGGACCTCGCCAGAGGTTCCTGCGCGAAGGGTGATGGAGCGAGCGGAGAGATGAGCTGGCAGCGCATACTCCTCGCCGTCGCCGCGGTCGCCTTCCTGTTTGCGGCGTTCGCTATGCGCCTGAGCTTCTTCGCCTTCGCGCTCTACGCCCTGGCTGCGCTAAGCCTCGTCGCGTACCTGATGACCTGGTCGGCACTGGACGGGCTGGAGACCGAGCGTCACTGCACCCGCCGCGAGGTCGAGGCGGGCGAAAGCATCGTTGTCACCGTGGCCGTGCGCAACCGCAAGCCGCTGCCCACGCTGTGGCTCGTGGCGGAGGACCTGGTGCCGCGTGGCCTCAAGGCCGCCGGAACCTTCGCGCGCGCAACGCTGCTCATGCCCATGGCCTCCTGCCGGCTGCGCTACCGGCTTGACTGCGAACGGCGGGGGTACTTCCGCGTCGGCCCGGTGCTCTTTGAGACCGGCGACTTCTTCGGCCTCAACCGCCGCTTCGCCACCGGCGCGATGCCCCAGTACATCACGGTTTATCCACGCGTGGTACCGCTGGCAAAGTACGCTATCCCGACCTTCCGACCGCTGGGGGAGACCGTGGTCAAGCGCCGGCTCATGGAGGACCCAACGCGCCTGGCCGGGGTGCGCGAGTATCAGACCGGCGATCCACTGCGGCGCATCCACTGGAAGGCCACCGCCCGCACGGGTCAGCTTCACTCGCGCATCTACGAGGCCTCAACCCTCATCGGCGCTAACATCGTTCTCGACTTCGGCCGCGCCGCCTGGGGCGATGGGGACCCCGATCGCGCCGAACTCGCCGTGACCACCGCTGCCTCCATCGCGGCCCACCTCGCCGACCGCCGCCAGCAGATCGGCCTGGTCACGAACGGTGGCGACGCCTCAGATGTGATGCCCGAGAGCCCGGAGCGCGTCGAGGCACGTACCCGCCAGCGCGTGCACCAGCTCCTTGCCGACCGCGAACGCTCGGACCGCCTGGCGCCCGTACACATTCCCGTGCGCCGTGGCGAGCACCAGCTCACGCTCATCATGCACGCCCTCGCACGTTTGCGCCTCACCGACGCGCTCACCTGCGCCGAGCTTATTGCTGACGAATGCCAGGGCTGGCCGCGCGAGGCCTCAACGATTGTGATCGTGCCCGGTCTCTCAGCCGAGCTGCTGCGAGAAGTGGTCCGGCTGCGGAACTCGGGCTTCACGGTGCTCGTTATTGTCATTGACAACCAGCCCAGCTTCGCGCGCTCTCGCGGTGTGCTGGAGGCCGAGGGCGTGCACGTGATGCATGTCGTCAGCGAGGCGGACCTCAATGTCATCAGCCTCTGAGAGCGAACAACCGGAGCCGGAACCGACCGAAGAGGCGCGGCTCGGCGGGCCGACGGAGTTCGACTGGCTTACGGAGATCGCCATCCCGCTGGGCGTCTTCGGACTGCTGGGGAGCCTGCTCTACTACCTCATCGAGCTGCGCGCGGCCCTGGCAGGCGAGGCGGCAACGGGCCCGCTGCGGTGGGTGGTCTTCTGGTTCCTGCTCGCTATCATCGGCATCACCCGCATTCGCACCAAGTACGGCGGCGCGGCGGTTGCCGGTTACTACTCCGTGTTGCTGGCGGGCGCTGTCGGCATGTTCATCTGGGTCTACACGGGCCGCACGGGGGCGCTGGTCGGATCCTTCAGTGAAGGCGGGCGGACGCTGGCGGTGCTCTTCAACTGGGCTGTCGTCGCAGTGATCTGGTGGGCCGCAAATGCCGTCACGCGTGAGGCAACCCTGGAGGAGAACGTCGAGGTCCAGCTTGAGGGCGGCATCTGGTCTCTGCTGACTGAGGAATGGCAGTCGGGCGAAGAGGCGCAACCCGCCGAGGAGGTGGACCACGCTCAGGTGCGCCCGCGTCATCCCGGCCGGCTGGTCTTGTGGGTCTCGCTCGCGGCGCTCGTGCTCTTCGCCATCGGCCAGCGCACTATCGGCGATGAGGGTGCTCACGCGCGGACGGCCTTCTGGTGCATGTCCCTTTATGTCCTCTTCGCCCTCGCGCTGCTGGCCCTCACGAACCTCTCGGCGCTGCGCATGAGCGTGAGGCGGCGCGGCATCTCGCTCTCCCCGGCGGTCACGCCCACCTGGATCGTCGCCAGCATCATCATCGTCATCGCTATCGTCATCTTCTCCGCCGTGATGCCGCGCTCCCGGTTCCCCGGGGAGGTCGGCCAGCGCATCGTGCAGCTTCCGGCGTGGCTCTCCGACGCTCACCGCCGTGGCATGGAACGCGGCCCGGCCGAGGGCATGGGGCCACAGGGCCAGCAGCCCGGCGGACAGGAGGAGGGGGAACGGCGGAGGCGAGAAGCGGGAGGTGAGAGGCGAGAAACGTCGGAGGGCGAAGCTGAGAGGCAAGGGGCGAGAGAGGGCGAAGGTCAAGAGGGAGAACGAGGAGTTGGCAGCACAGGAGCAGCAGGTGAGGGCGGAGACGGGGGGCACTCGATGCAGGAAGGAAGAGGTCGTTATCCAGCCTCCCGCTTCTCGCATCTCGCCTCCGCCGTAATGTGGCTGCTCATTGCGGCGACAGCGATTGCCGTCATCGTGTTCATCGTCGCGCACCGCGACCGGATTGCCCGGGGCCTCCGGGGGCTACTCAAGATCCCCGGCTACTTAGCGGCCTTGATGGCGCGCCTCCTCGCACGCCTGAGCGCCTGGCTGGCGCGGCTGGGATGGCGCTCCCGTTCCCGCATTGCCGCTGGGGAACTTCCGGCCAACCCGTTCGTCAATATCTTTGACCGGGGTCTGGCCGACAACCTCAGTCCGGCCGAGATAATCGAGTACGTCTACCGTGCCTTCCAGACCTACGCCGCAGAGCGCGGCTATGAGCGCAGCCCGGAGCAGACCGCGCTGGAGTTCCTGCGCTCGCTGCCCGCTGCGGCGCTGCTGCCCGAGAAAGGGGCCGAGCGCCTCACTCGCGCCTATGTGCTGGCAACGTACAGCCCTCGAGAGGTCACCGAGCCGCAGGTCGCTGGCGCGCTTGACACCTGGCGGGTCATGAAGGAGTATATGGATCAACGGCTGAGAAAGCCACAGGCTTTCTCTTGAGAGAAATCTCCGATTTCGGGCCGTTGTAGGGCGGGGGCCTGTACCGCGCCCGATCTTGGGCAGCCCCTGGGCGGGGCACAGGTCCCCGCCCTACAACTCGGACCAGTACGGAGGAGATTCACGATGAGACTATTGCGCACTGCTCACTACCTCTTGCCTGTCGTTCTCTGCGCGGTTATTGTCGGCCCGCTGTTCGCCCAGGGCGACGAGGGCGCCCTGCTGCGCCTGAAGTACGAGGCCGGCGAGACCCTGACCTATCATGTCACCATCAACGGTCTCGGCTCTATGCAGGCCGCCGGCCAGCAACAGCCCTTGAGCATCGAGGGCACCTTCGATAACCTCATGCAGGTCGAACAGGTATCCCCCGAAGGCAACTTCACCGTATCCAGCACCTACGAGAACCTCGACCTCACCGTCAAGATGAGCGGCCAGGACATGGATGTGCCGATCAACCTCCCGGATATCCGATTCGTCATCATGCCGACCGGCAAGATCCTGAGCATGGAGTTGCTCGAGGCCGAGCAGCCCGCGCAAGGGGCGGCGTCGCTCCAGGCCATGGTCGCCAGCAGCCTGGACCTGGAGAGCCTTCTCAAGGACATCAAGTGCGTGCCCTTCCCGGAGGCTGCGGTCAAGCCCGGCGAGGAGTGGGAGGGCGCTGTGCCACTGGCGGCCGCAGCCGAGGGCGAGGAACCACGGCAGATGAAGATGAAGCTCAAGTACGTCGGCGACGAGGAGCACCTGGGGCGACCGTGCGCGAGGCTGGAGAGCACCCACGAGATGCCCTTTGGAGGCGTGGGCGCCGAGGCTGGTCTGTTCGACATCAAGGGCATCGAGACCGGCGAGACCATCTCCTGGTTCGACCCTGAACTGGGCCGTATCATCGGCGACAAAGGCACCTCGACGGTGGAGATCAACATGGGCCTACCGGCTGCGCTCACCGGCGGCCAGCAGCAGGTCACGGTCTTCGTCGAGATGGTCGTGGACTCGCAGACCGAGCTGGACATGGCCGATGACGGATAGTCGTGAGGCCCTGGCCCAATACCTCTGAACCATCAGCCCCGGCGGCGCAGCGCGGCCTGGTGGACCGTTTATGCGCGAGAGTCAGATGTAGTGCCGACGACGTGCCCCGTCAAGCCGGCGCATCCTCGTCCGCGTCCTGCTCCTGCCCCTCCTGGCGCCTGTAGTAAGCCTCGGTGAAGTGTATCACGAGCAGCGCAAGTCCAATGCCGCCGAGGTCAACGCATGAAAGGCGAATACCGGGGTATATGCGCGTTGCGCCCTCTGCAGTTCTGAGCCAGTGCCTGTCAATGCATCAATGATCTTCGGCAGCAACACGGGCTGCTCCCTATCCACAGAGACGGGTTCATCTACTTTCCAGCCACGCTGGCTAAGCTGCCTGAATAGGGACTGGCCCTGCGACAGGCTGATGAGGTTCAGCGATAGGGCTCGCTTCGCCGCCGCCTGCATGGAAATGCCAAAGGTCGCCTTGACGTTCATCAACACCCGAAGAGTGACAGGAGGCTGCATTGCCTCGGTCGCTGCTTGAGGGGCGAGCAGGAGCGCACCGGCGAACTGGTTCGCCTCCTTCTCGGCTTGGTCGTGTTCGATGCCTCGGCGGATAGAATGCAGGACCAAGTGGCCCAATTCATGCGCCACAGTAAACCTCTCGCGGTCGCCAGGATGCTCTCCTGTCAGTACGATGACTGGCCTGCCTTCACCAAGACCAAGTTCCGGCCATGCGGAGAAGCTGTCATACGCTTCTACCTCTCCTGGCAGTCTCGCCACGACAACGCCAGACCGCTCGACGGCGCGGATCACATTCGGGATCGGGTCGCGCTCGCCGACACCAAGCGTGTCGCGCACTGTAACGACAAGAGATTCGATCTCGTCAGGTCCGGACAGTTCCGAGACAGGGGCGATCCTGACGGGAGGTAACCTCAGCGATCTCTCGCCCCGTTGTACGATCTCGACGATATGCCGGGTCTGGGCGCGCACTTGCTTGCTAGCTCTAACAGTGCCGCGCGCGAGCTTGCGGTAGTTGCCCTCCGGCAGATCGGGAAGTGGCCCTAAGTCGAAGTAACTGAGCGGGAAACCGGTAGCATCGGAGATCGCTTCCATGGTTTGCCTGACTGGCTCCCGAACTTGCCCCACCTCGATCTGGCTGAGTGCGGGCTGGGAGATGCCAGCGCCATCGGCGAGTTCCTGTTGAGTTAGGCCGCAGAATTCCCGTGCCAGCCTAATGCGTTCACCGATCATGTTGCCTCGCTGCCTGTCCCGAGTTCGGTCTCCTCGATCACCGCGCCGATCTCGATGTCGCGTTCCTCCGTTCCGATGAACCTGGGCGTATCGTCTGCACCCACGATGACCTCGCGGCGCCAGTCCAGTTTCTGATCCTCCCGGCGCCTCCAGACCCCATTCGGCCTAGACAAGTGCAATGCAATCTTCGTCCGGTCCGCGTTCACGCTCCAATCGAGGATATGGTTAGGTCCTTCGGGCATCAGGACCTCGACGGTCTCCCAGGGACCTGGCAGTTGCCATTGTTGAGAGTAGTATGCTTGTCTCCTATGGCTAGGGCCTGGAGGCGGGGGGCCGTCACCTTGCGCCTTCAGGACGCGAACGACAAGCGGCAGGCGATAGACCTGGATGCCACGCATTGGCAGTTCGCGACCTATCTCCCAGTCATCAGCGGGGGGAAGGTCGCGCATATAGCAGTCCGCCCCATACCTAACGATGAAGCACCACAACATGGAGTCATACTCATACTTCATGCTGCCGAACCATTGGTCGGCCAGGGATATCCCACTGTCGAGTCCCGCGTGGACTACCCGAAGGAGCGAGGAGAGATACTGGAGGACGTGGTCTGGGTCGCGCAGTTCGCGAGGTGTCGTCTTCATGCTTATATTATAAGCACAAAACCGCATGGGATGTCAAGGGGAAATCTCAGGGCCGCTGCGGCCACTGCGCCTTCGCCGCTTTTCGCACGATCTCCGACCGCCGCTTCGCCGCGAGTTTGGCTGCCCGCGCCTTCCCGCCCTTCAGACCGCCCAGACGACCGAGTTCCACCGCCGCCGGCTTCTTCCCGCTCGGGTCTGGCGGAGGTGCTTCTCCCGTCGCCTCCTGTATCACGCGGAAGCGTTGAGTTGAGATAGTGGACCCATGTGCCCCGCTGCCGCGCGCCGCGGATCGGTCTCCCTACTCCCCGACGTTGATGCGCCCCTGGCCGGTGTAGCTTACGGTCCCCTTCTTGTCCACGTAAGCCACGATGAGATCGGCCATCTCATCTGAACCCGTGGTGACGATCTGGCCCTCCTCGAAAACCTGGAAGTACCCCGACCCGCCCTTCGCCAGTGACAGCGGCATCGCCACGTCGTATTTCGCGTCCGGCTCAACTTCGGAGCCGCTCGCCAGCAGCGAGATGACGCGCTCGTCGCGGGGCGCCTTGGGGTTGTAGGTCAGGCTGATGCCTGACACCTGCAAGAAGCCCGCGTTGGGCATCGGCGCGCGAGAGACGCTGCGCTCCAACGCCTGGCGCAGTTGCGCTCCCGACAGCCGGGAGACCGCCCACACCTCCGAGGGCTTGGTCAGCAGCCCCTTGACCTTCGCCTTGGTCACGGGTCCGGCCGGGATAGTCCCGCTCTTGAAACTTACCGCCGGGACCAGAGCGATGGCTGTGCCGGCTGCCTTGCACAGCGCGTCAGCCGTCAGGTCTCCGAAGGTAGTCTCCTGTTTCTGGGCGTTCGCGCTGGTCAGGGGCGCGGTCGTCTCGCCCGCGACCGCCAGCGTCACGCTCAGTAGCATCACGGTTGTCACCGCCAGGGCAACTGCTAGTATCCCTTTCATTTATGCTCACCCCTCACGCGACAGAGGCAGGAATGAGTCAGGCCGGCAAGCCTGACCTACGCGTCGCCTGCCATGTCCCCTTTGTCCGTTGTCGCTTGGCCTTCGCCTGCCGCTGACAGCAGGTATGGCCGAATGAACTGCTCCAGGTCGCCGTGCAGCACGGCCTCCACGTTCCCCGTCTCCACGCCGGTGCGATGATCCTTCACCATGGTATACGGCTGCAACACGTAGGACCTTATCTGACTGCCGAAGTCTATCCCCTTGCGCTCGCCTCGCAACGCCGCTACTTCCTCGCGCCTCTTGCTCTCCTCCAGCTCATGCAGGCGCGAGCGCAGTATGCTCATTGCTGTACGACGATTCGCATGTTGACTTCGTTCATTCTGACACTGCACCACGATGCCCGTGGGCAGGTGAGTGATGCGCACGGCCGAGTCGGTCTTGTTTACGTGCTGCCCGCCCGCCCCGCTTGAACGGTAGGTGTCAATGCGCAGGTCCTCGGGGTCAATCTCCACCTCCACCTCCTCACCGATCTCCGGCAGCACGTCAACCGAGGCGAAGCTGGTATGCCGCCGCCTCGAGGAATCGAAGGGCGAGATTCTGACCAGCCGGTGCACCCCCGCCTCCGCCTTCAGGTAGCCGTAGGCCTGCGCCCCCTCGACACGGGCGGTCACGTTGCGGAAGCCCGCCTGGTCGCCCTCCACGAACGACACCACTGAGAAGTTGTAGCCGTTGTCCTCCGCCCAGAAACGGTACATCCCCAGCAGCATCTCGGCCCAGTCACACGCCTCCGTGCCCCCGGCCCCGGCGGTTATCATCAGGATGGCGTTGCTCATGTCGTACTTACCCGCGAGCATCGCCGAAAGTTCCAGTTTTTCGAAGGTCCTCTGGGCCTCCGTCAGGCCCCTTTGAATCTCGGCCGCTACGCTTTCGTCGCCCTCTTCCACACCCAACTCTGCTAGGACCGCCAAGTCTTCCAGCTTCTGTCGGAGCTCCTGCCAGGGCTCCAGGAGGTCGCGTGCGGCGCTGAGCTTCTGCATGTGGCCCTGCGCGCGGTCGGAAGCCGCCCAGAAGTCCGGGCTTTGCGTCTGCTTGGCCATCTGCTCGACTTCAGCTTCTCGCGTGCTCAGGTCAAAGACGATCCCACGCTTCGTGGGCTGCCGCGAGCAGCTTGTTTGCCTGGTCTCGCAGTTCTGTTAACATCCTATCGTACTCCTACCGTTGTGTTCTGTCGTAGTTTGTGGGTCGGGCTTCCCATCCCGATGCGTTCGCCGCTCGGAAAGGAGCATCGTTTTTGCGGGGGAGCCTGGGGCTGCGCTGTAGGGCGGGGACCTGTTTGTCCCCCGTAGCCTTGGCGAAGGGGGGTGCCCCGCCCGCCTCGGGCGCGCCACGGGTGCGCGCCCTACATACGACAGCGGCGCCTGCGGTCCCGCCGAGGCGCGATCGGCGGAATACCGCGGCGAGGCCGTCGAGCGACAGGGCTGGCAAGCCCGACCTACGCATTAGTGTGTCTCAGTCACGCGCCCATGCCGTTCCCTGTGGGCTTTCGTAGCTGTCGTTGGTTTCTCTGCTTTCGTTAGTGCTGTTTCCCCATAATCCATCCCCGCCGTCACCGCTGTTTGCCCATGCAGCAGTACTTGTACTTCTTCCCACTGCCGCAGGGGCAGGGGTCATTGCGGCCGGGTTCCTTCTGCGCGTGGTAAGTACGGGGCTTGTTCAGCATCTCCTCAGCGGCCTCGGTCATGGGCGTCTCGACGTCCTCGACCTCCCCCGCCGCGGCCCCCTGCTGAGCCGCCGCCACAGGGACAGCCTCCTGTTGGGTTGCCTCCAGGTCCCGGACCTGCTCCCTCTGCGGCTCAGCGACCACCTCCGTGAGCAACATGGCCTTGGTCATGTCCTCCGCGATGTGCTGGAGCAACTCCTCGAAGTAATCGTAGGCCTCCTTCTGATACTGAATGAGCGGATCGAGCTGACCGTAGGCCCGCAGGCCGATACCCTCGCGCAGGTAGTCCATCTCGCGCAGGTGCTGCATCCAACGCGTGTCAATGACGCGCAGCAGCCAACTCCGCTCAATCTGCCGCATCAGGTCAGCGCCGATTGCCTGTTCGCGGCTGGCGTAGAGCTCGAGCGCGGCGTCCCGCAGCTCTGTCTGCAGCTCTTTCGGGTCCATCTCGTAGACCTGCTCCAAGCTGAGCCTGGTCTCGATACCGGGCACGGCCTCCAGGAGGCCATGGTACATGCTATCCAGGTCCCAGTCCTCGGGATGGATGTCCGGGCTGGCGAAGCGGTCAACTACGCCATCCACGGTCTTGGTCACCATCTCCAGCACGGCGTCGTGGATGTCCTCGCCCTCCAGCACCCTCCGGCGCTCGCCGTAGATCACGTTGCGCTGCACGTTCATCACATCGTCGTACTTGAGCACCTGCTTGCGCTGGCTGAAGTGCATGGACTCGACTTTTTCCTGTGCGCGCTCGATGGACTTGGAGATCATCCGCGCCTCGACCGGCTCCTCCTCGGGCCAGGCCCTCATCAGCACACCGAAGCGCTCTGGCCCGAACAGGCGCATTACCTCGTCCTCGAGCGAAACGTAGAAGCGAGAGCGGCCCGGGTCACCCTGGCGGCCCGAGCGGCCACGGAGCTGGTTGTCAATGCGGCGGCTCTCGTGGCGCTCGCTGCCGATGATGGCCAGCCCCCCGAGGCTCTTGACCTTCTCGTATGCCTCGGGGATGAACTGCTCATCCGGGTTCTCTGGCCTGCCACCCAACACGATATCCACGCCGCGGCCCGCCATGTTGGTGGCGATGGTCACCTTCCCGGGGCGGCCCGCCTCCGCGATGATACGCCCCTCCTCCTCATGGTACTTCGCGTTCAGGATGTCGTGGGGCACGCCCTCCGCGTAGATGGTCTCGAGCCGCCTGCGGTAGCGCTCGCGTACGGCTGGCTCCGTCTCGGCGGTCAGGGCGCCGGTGATCTCCAGCATCGCGTCCAGGTTCTCGGGGGTCGCGGGGTCCATCTCGACCCCAAGCGCCGCGGCCACCTGGTGCAGATCGCTGCGCTTGAGGTCCTTGAGCGGAGTGCGCAGCAGGTTCTGGTACTCGGCACGCTCCTTCTTGGACAGGTCGCCCTCGCCCAGACGCAGCTTCTCCTGCATGATCCTGACCAGCGCGTGCAGGGCGAGGCGATCCGGCGCCATCAGGGAGCCGATGTACTCGGAGACCGCCACCGAGCGCGAGCCTACCAGCGCCGGCTGCTCCCGCACGTAGACTTCTATGATCTCGTCAACAATGCCTCGGTACTTGGCCTCCTGCGTCTTGTAAACCACATCCGGGTAGTCTTTGCGGATGACCGGCTTGTTGGTCGGCACCACCACGACCGGCATCCCGTACACTTCCCGGAACTCGTCCTCCTCGGTCTTCGCCGTGCCGGTCATCCCTGCTATCTTATCGTAGAGTTTGAAGAAGTTCTGATAGGTGATGGTCGCCACGGTCTGCCGGGCCTGCTGGATGCGGACGTTCTCTTTAGCCTCAATCGCCTGGTGCAGGCCGTCGGAGTAGCGCCGCCCGGGCTGCAGGTGCCCGGTTAGTTCATCCACGATGATGACCTCGCCCTCCTTGACCACGTACTCCCGGTCACGCTGGTAGAGCGTATGCGCCTTCATCGAGTTCATGACCGCTTGCTTAATCTCCAGGTACTCCGGCGCCTCCAGGTTGTCAATGTTCAGCGCCTTCTCAATCTTCTCCTGACCACGACCTGGATGCTGCGTTGTCAGCGCCACCTGGTGGTACTTCTCGTCCACCATGTAGTCCGCGAGAGGCTCTACCTCTTTGCCATCGGGGCCCTTCTCAGGTTGGTCGGTGGTCGCTTCCAGCCGCGCCACGAGTCTGTTGATTTCCTCGTAGAAGTGCTCCGACTGCTCAGGTGTGCCCGAGATGATGAGCGGAGTGCGCGCCTCGTCAATCAGGATGCTGTCAACCTCGTCCACAACGGCGTAGTGCAGGTCGCGCAGCACCAGGCTCTCCGGTCGGGCAGCCATGTTATCGCGCAGGTAGTCGAAGCCCAGCTCGGAGTTCTCGACGTAGGTGATGTCGCGGTTGTACATGGCGCGGCGTTCGGCGGCGTCCATGGTGTGCTGGACGTACCCGACGGTTAGGCCCAGGAACTCGTAGATACGTCCCATCCACTCCGCCTGCCATCGCACCAGGAAGTCGTTGGTAGTCACCAGGTGGGCGCCGCGGCCGGTGAGCGCGTTGAGATACAGCGGCATGGTCGCCGTCAGGGTCTTGCCCTCACCGGTCCTCATCTCGGCGACCTTGCCCTGGTGAAGGACTATCGCTCCCATCACCTGCACATCGAAGGGCCTCTGCCCCAGCACGCGCTTGGCGGCCTCTCGGACCGCAGCGAAGGCTTCCGGCAAGATATCGTCCAGCGTCTCGCCTTCGCTCAGGCGATGCCGAAAATGGTCCGCGCGTCCGTGCAGCTCTCCATCGGTGAGCCGCTCCATCTCCGGCTCGACCGCGTTGACGGCCTTGACGATCTTGCGCAGCCGCGCGATCTCGCGCTCGTTTGGGTCAATGATACGTCTCAATACGCCCACGTCTTCAGACACCTCCGTGTTTGGAAGCCGGAGGCGAGATGCGGGAAGCGAGAAACGACCTCAAGGCCCTTCGCCGCTTGGGATTGCCGTATGCCCGCCTCTCGCATCCCGCATCTCGTCTCCGCCGTCCGGCGGTCCTTCCTCTATAGAACGCTGCGAATACGGCCTCGCGTTCCCCCACAGACCGTTCACTTCAACGCCGACGCTGATGCGCTCGCCGACATCCCGGTACCCGGCTACCCATGTGAGGCAGTGCACGCGCTTGGACAACTTCAACTCATAGTCCCGCAAGTCGTCGGCGCGGAGGTCCCACCTGCCCGACAGCCCCAAGTCCCAGCCGCCTCCGAGTGGCGCCTGCGTCCGAGCTATCAGTTCGGTCCTCAAGTCCACGTCATCAAACTCGAACGGGGTCCGGCCGCCGAGCTCGTGATGGCGCAGGGTCAGCGAGCTAGTCATGCCTCCTGGTAGCTCCGTACCCGCGCCCACGCCGAAGTCCAGGTCCGTGCACTCGTCCCCGCTATCATACCATGCCTGCCGCGCGCCGGCCCACCACCAGGTGCCCTCCCCCTCGGCCCACTGACCGTAGTTTCGGGCGATTCTGAACTCAGCCAGCGCTCGGCCGTCTCTGATCTCCGGCCCGCCATCCCCGCGGTCCTCGCGGTAGTGCCCGAGGGTCAGGCCCCCGGATATCTGTGTGCCACCCAGCATGGCGCTGTCCCATTCGCGCCCAATAGAGAACTCGGGCAGCCGGTCCACGGAGACCAACTCATCCAGGTCATTGCTCACGTCCTCCGCTCTGCTCATGACCAGGTGGCCGGTCCAGGAGCCCCACGGCCTCTGTGCATCGAACCGCCCGATCAGCCCACGCTTGCTCGTAAGCCGTAGGTGCAGGTTGCCGTCCGTTGCACTGTCCGGCGAGGCCAGAGGGAGGTTCCAGCGCAGATAGAGCCCCTCGCGTCGCGAGTAGCTGGGCAGCGGGACGATGCTGGGTTTGCCGCCGCCCGCCTTCCCGAGGTCGAAGCTGGCGCGCGGGAGCAGGGGCACCTTCAGGCCGTAGATGCGCAGCGCCCCGCCCCTTACCGTCAGCTTCTTGTTGCTGGTGTCGTAGGCTGCACTTCTGAACTCCAGCGCGAAATGCGGGGGCACCCGATCACACGTAGTAACGCGCCCCCGAAAGATGTAGGCCCGGTCACCATGCTTCTCCACCCGCCTGCCGTATGCGAACCCGCATACCTTCCGTCCCTCCACCTCCCGCAGGCCCACCATCACGGCTGGATCTTGCAACTCAAACTCCGAGGTAGAAGCCTCGTAGTGGAGCGACGCGCCCCGCATCGAGCCCTGCGCCGTCACCAGGAATACATGCCCTGCAGCCTCGAACACCTCCTTGACGAGGTCGCCCTCGATGGTGTTCGCCTCGATAGTGACGCGTCTTGCGGCATCCTCCTCACTCTGGGCGACGATGCGCGCGTTGCCCTGAACACTCACGTAGCGCTCATCGGGGGAATACGTGACCCGATCACCGTCAATCGTGATGGTGACGAGTTCACCGTACACTGCAGACGTCCCGGCCACCGTCAGCACAGCCGCCGCCAAGGCCGTCAGTGTGTGCAGGGAGGATTTCCGCTTCACCGTTGCCGCTTTCAGCTACGAGCTGCCGCCGTTTCCCGTCCCCTATTCTGCCTTGATTATACCACACGCTATCGGCGGCGCGCAAACGCCCGGCGCGCGGGCCAGGAGCATCGGTTTTAGCCGGCTCGGGCTGTGCAAGTATGAAGGGGCGGCAACAGGCGGACAGTCGGCCTTTTCGCAGACGATCCACCTCCGCCAAGGCTACGGCTGACAAGCAGCGAAAAAGGGGAGGGTCCCCGGGGTGGCGCGAGCTTCTCGGATGGCTCTGAAGCCGCGCCGAATGGCAGGCTGTCCGTGGCGGGCGGCAAGCCCGGCCTACTGTG
>JALGVE010000137.1 GCA_029820045.1 Candidatus Zipacnadia bacterium
CACCGCGGTGATCTCCATCATCCCCATGATCTCGCGCACCTTGAGGATCTCCAGGCCGTACTCTTCCTCGGCGAGGCGGAAAGTCAGATACTTGCCGCCCAGGTCCCTACTCGCCACGGCGGTGGCGGCTTCTGTCTCACCCATGGTCTTCCTCCTCGTCCGTGTCGGCTTCGGCGATTGAGCCGGCCGACGCTTGGGATATGAACGCTCGGCGCAGTGGCTTGCCGCGGTCTTCAGCCATACGAATTCCCCCTTTCACTGTCTGTGCGCGGCTCGAGCCTTCGGGGAGCTGTGGATGGAGTAGATGCTTCATATCGTGTGGTGCCGCCGATTCTCTGGCCTGCGTCTGCATCGGCTCTTGGAGGTGCCGGTACGACGGGGCGTCTCTGTGAAGGCCCGGTTAGCGCTGTAGCATCTCTCATGAGCGATTATCGGCAGGCGGCGGAATAACTTTACGTCAGGCCTCGATTCGGCTTGCGCTTACGCCGCGCGTCGGACCGCGGCGGCCTGCGGGTCATCAACTGTCGAGCGGGCGACCTCCAGGATGCCGCCAACATCCAGTATCAGGCCCACCCGGCCATCGCCCAAGATCGCTGAGCCGGACACCTCCGGCACGTCTCCGAGGCCCTCGCCCAGCGATTTGATGACGATCTGCTGCTGGCCGAGCAGCTCGTCCGCCGCCAGCGCGGAAAGCTCACCCTCGTGCTCAGCCACTACGAGCACTCCCTCACAGATGTCCTCAGATGCCCCCGCGATGCCGAAGAGGCGGTCCAGGCGAATCACGGGGATGAGATCACCGCGAAACATGACCATCTCACCGCGGCCGGTGACGGTGGAAAGCTGATGGGGCTCGGCGCGGAAGGCCTGTTGGATGACGACGGTGGGAAGGACGTACCGCTCTGTGCCGACCCGCAGCAACATGCCGTCTATGATGGCAAGCGTCAGAGGAACGCGAATGCTGAAGGTGCTCCCCTGACCTCTGGTCGAGGCTATCTCCACCCGGCCGCGCAGGGACTCGATGTTGCGCCGCACCACATCCATGCCCACGCCACGGCCGGAAACGTCCGTGATCTGCTCGGCGGTAGAGAGGCCCGCCTCAAAGATGAGCTTGAACACCTCTTCATCGCTGAGGTCCTTGTTCGCGTCAACGATACCTTGTCTCACGGCCTTCGAGAGGATGCTCTCGCGGTCGAGACCCTTGCCGTCATCCTCCAGCTCAATGACCACGTTGCCGGCCTCGTGGTAGGCTCGCAGCGTGACGGTGCCCGCCTCGGGCTTGCCGGACGCGGCGCGCTCCTCCGCCGACTCAATGCCGTGGTCCACCGCGTTTCGGACCATGTGCAGGAGGGGATCGGCGAGGGCTTCGACCATGTTGCGGTCAATCTCGGTGTCCTCGCCCTCGGTGACGAACTGAACCTGTTTGCCGGCTTTGCGCGCGAGGTCGCGCACGAGACGCGCCATCTTCTGGAACGTACCCCTGAGCGGGACCATGCGCAGAGACATGCTCACCCTCTGCAGCTCGCGGGTGATCTTACTGATCTGGTCCACCTTGCGGGTCACGCCGTGGGTACCGAGGGTCCGGAGTTCCTGGTCCTGGTCCAGCATGGCGTTGGCGATGACCAGCTCGCCGACCATGTTGATGAGGGCATCGAGGCGATCGGTGCGCACGCGCACAGAGGCCTCGCCGCCGGCTCCGGCCGCTTTCCTCTGCCGACGGAGGGCCTGGGCGACGTCCTTGGTCCCGGCAACGCCGGCCCTCACTAGCTTCTCACCGATGCGCGCACCATCTGCGCTCGCTGCCGCGACCTCGACGGGCTCACGGTCAGCCTTGCCCTCGGCCACCAGGATGTCGCCGACGCGAGCGACCGCCGGCGTTACCTCGCCGGTATCTTCGGTAATGCCGGCTGCCTCAGGGTCGGTCAAGCGCGCCAGCAGGTCCGAGAGAGCCTCCGGAGGCGCAGGTGGCTCCTCCCCCTCCTGCAGCTCCTGCAGCTCCGCGAGCATGTCCTTCAGCATATCTCCCGATTCAAGGGCGAGGTCGGCGTAGCCACCCGTCAGGCGGATCTCGCCCTCCCGGACGCGGTCCAGCAGCGTCTCAGCGCGATGGGCGAGCCGCTGAACGTGCCCCAGGCCGAGGAACCCCGCGCTGCCCTTGATGGTGTGGAACCCGCGGAAGACCGCGTTCACCGCCTCGGTGTCGTCGGGG
The DNA here is from genome assembly GCA_029820045.1 of Candidatus Zipacnadia bacterium. Lineage (GTDB taxonomy): Bacteria > Armatimonadota > Zipacnadia > Zipacnadales > UBA5352 > JALGVE01. The sequence goes on from JALGVE010000137.1 coordinate 2,207, forward strand.
TCAGCCTCCAGGTCGAGGAGCCCGCTCTCGATGTTCTCGATGTGCTCGAGGGACTCGGTCACGAACTCGCCTAGCAGGGCCAGGTCGCCGTCGAACTCGAGGGTCGTAAACTCAACCTCGGCGGCAGGCGCTGGCTTCTCCGCGGATTGATCCTCCTGAGGTGCCGCTTCGGGTTGGGCTTCAGGCTCGGGGGATGGCGGCTGCTCCGGCTCCGCCTCGGCTTCCAGTAATGGGGGGATGGCGCCAACGGCCTCGACGGCCTCATCGAAGGAGGCATCGGGATTATCGGTCGAACTGTCGACTAGCTCCCCGAGCGCGGCCGCTGCCTGCTGCGCCTGTTCGCGCGCGGATTCGGGCCAAGCAGGCTCCTTCGCCAGGCGACTGAGCGCCCGATGCACCGGACGCAGCTCGTCCAGGTCGTCCGGCGAGAGACCGATGAGGAGGGCCGCGACATCCTCAATCGTAAGGTCTGGCACGGATGGCGGCGCCTCATCCGCGTCGGCTGCTCCCAGAAAAGGCGACACGGCCAAGTCCTTGCCGAGCAGCCGCCACAGTGTGTCGCCCGCCTCTTCGACAGCGGGCTCCAACTCCTCCGCGTAGCCCTGCTGCACCCAGGTCGCAGCGCACTCAAGCGCATGGCGAAGAGCGCCCAACTCGGCCTCGCCCTCCTCCGCTTCACCGAGGTAGAGGCGTTCCAGCACCTCCAGGCCGAGGCTGAGCACTGAGCCGACCTTGGGCGTGTCTCCCGGGAGCTGCTGCACGGCTGACTCGAGCTGGGCCCCAGCGTCCGCCACGGCATCCCTGTCATCTACCGCGAGGCCCTCCAGCGCTTTCAGAGTATTCTCAAGCAGCCGTGCTACGTCTGCTTCGGGATCTTGCATGGTCCTTGCCCCCGTATGCTCTTGTCACACTTTAGAAAATAGGGACAGTCACCTATTTCCTAGATGGTGATCCTGAACTGCACGAGGCAACGCGCGCCGGGAACAGGTGACTGTTCCCTATTCTCCTGCCGTTGTGAGCGCCACCCAGAACGGCCCGCATGAGGACTCGAAGCTGAGTATCACAGAAGGAACCCGGGGCGGGCGCAGCAGCTCTATCCCCTCCCCCCGAAGGACTTGGGGCAGAGAGATTTCGCTGGCCACGCCCAGCCGGTCGAGGTTGACTTTCACGTCGCCGGCCACGAGGTTGGTCAGCTCCCCGATGGCGTCTCCCATGTCCTCGCTCTCAAACGGGATCTCAAAGCCCGTGAAGCCCTCAGCCAGCTTAGGCGCCGTCTCGCGCGGGATGCCGACGACGAGGCTCCACTCGACGTCGCCCACGAGGCCGATGACTCCAACGACGCCATTGCACTTGAGGGACTCCTGCGTGGCCTCCTCGTCAGCTCTCACCGGAGCCTCACCTAAGAGCGAGGAGAGGATGGTTTCGACTGCCTTGGCGACGCACTCGATGTGTTCGGCTGAGGGAGGAACTGTGTCAACAGCTACCTGCTGCAATGGTAATCCCCTTTCGTGCCTTCTCGGAGGGTGTGTCGGGCTGGAAGCTGAAAGCGCTGGGGGGCGCGCTTTCACCTGCGCGAACAACTGCGGTTAGGCCACCAGGCGTTGGAAGAACCCCGCCCTCTTGCCCTTCCCCTGCGCCATCTGCTCGATAACAGGCGCCAGCACTTGCGCCAACTTGTCAGGTGTGAAAGGCTTCGAGATGAAGCAGTCCGCGCCGGCCTCAAGCGCCTCTTCCACCTTGCCCATCAGCTTTTCCGTCGTCACCATCACGATAGGTACGGGGCGCTTGGGGTATTGCCCGCGGATGCGCTTGACCAGGTCAATGCCGGTCATGTTGGGCATGTTCCAGTCCACGAACACGATGTCGGTCGTGCGAGGGTTGAACTTCGCGAGCCCGTCAACCCCGTCTTCGGCCTCGGTGAACTCGAACTCCGCAAGTTCCGTCTCCGTGAGCGCTCGCATCACCATCTTGCGCATGATGCCCGAATCGTCTATCACCAGCGCCTTAACCTCCATTGGTATGTGTTTCCTCTCGAACGAGGCCCAGCGACCCCATTGATCAACACCGGCTAACGGCGGAGGCGAGATGCTGGAGGCTGGAAAGGCCAACTCATGCAGCACGCATTCTCCTCCGTTGTGTCAAGCGTTTTCTGACACGCACTCGGCCCGGCCGATCCGCATGCCGGTGGCTACTTCAGGGATTGTATCGGCCCCGCCCGACCCAGGCTTTAGCGTGAGGCGGTTGCCCTCGCTCGCGGGCGTTCGGCGGCGGGAGCTGCCCCCAGCCCCCGCATTGATGTTGGAGCGGGGGGGAGGGCGCCCCCCGCCACATGCCCGCCGGGGCAAGGTTTCGTGAATCGCTAAAGGCCTCTGACTGCGGTGCCGATACTCATTCTGCCGGTGCGCTCCACGAGAAGAAGGAGGTGAGCCCGGGCGTGGACTGCCGGCGAAGATGGCCCTACCTAACCTACGGACCCCGACGGGATCACCGGGCATGGCGCGTCGGGGAGAAGAAAATGAGCAGATCGACTCGAGCCCGATCAGGGTGACAATACGGGGCGGCTTGCGAGCCGCCTACAGTCCATAGTTACAAGGAGGAGGACCCATGTCACTTGTTCGTATCAACCAGAACATCTCGTCGTTGAATGCGCAGCGCAACCTCGAGCTTAACGCCGCCCGGATCGGACGGAGTATTGAGCGGCTCTCGAGCGGTCTACGTATCAACCGTGGCGCGGACGATCCTGCCGGTCTGGTGATCTCCGAGCTGCTGCGCGCGCAAGTGTCAGGCCTGGAC
>JALGVE010000029.1 GCA_029820045.1 Candidatus Zipacnadia bacterium
GACGCGATGGGAACGCCGTACGGAGGGCGGGGCTTCAGCCCCGCTGGCCGTAAGACGGCAGGGCTGTCCCCCGTCGTCCCGCCTCGGCGGGACTATGGGGGACGACCCATAGCTTGCCGTAAAACGGCGAGCGACGGGTCGAAGTCCTGCACTCCGTACGGCACGGCTTTGCTAGCCGCCGTGCCCCGCACGGCTGTTGTAAGGGCGCACAGGGGCCTCCGATGGGCGGGGCACCCCCCTTCGCCAAGGCTACGGGGGACAAACAGGTCCCCGCCCTACACTCACAAGCCGACTTACTCTTAAACCGATGCTCCTGCTGCCGGGCATACAGGAATTGACGCGCGGTCGGGCATGATGGTATAATCCGCTCAGCGTGTGGGCCCGTAGCTCAGAGGTTAGAGCAATCGGCTCATAACCGATTGGTCGCTGGTTCGATCCCAGCCGGGCCCACCAAACGGCAGAGGCGGGAAGCGAGAAACCGCGGAGGCGGGACCGGAGGGGAGTCAGTTATCGTTCGCCACCGTTAGCCATTGTCCTGGGCGGCTTGAGTGCCGCCCTTTTAGCTTATGGGCACAGCACTTGCGTCGCCAAGGCGACATGGAAGCCGTGCCGCCATCATCATGCGTAATAAGCAGGCAGGGCTGAGATAGATGCTCGGCGCTATCACAGACTATATTAAGAGCCGCAGACATCAGCAGGGCAAGCATATCCTCTTCCTGGGCAGCGCAGTGCGCACCTCGCCGGAGGAGATCCGCGTTGATGACCTGATCGCGGGTCTGGCGACGCAGTGGGCCGCCGACCACGGCCACGAGCTACCGGCGGAGGAGCCTGAAGCGGCCGCGCTTGAACTGATGGCCGGAGAGGTTCCCGACCACGAGGAGCGCTGCAAGCTGCTCAGCAAAGCCCTCGAGGACGTCCGCATCAGCGAGGCCCACATGCGCCTCGCCCGCATGATCTCGGACGGCTACTTCCCGGCGGTATTGACCACCGATTCAACGGACTTGCTGCAACGCGCCCTGCACAATAAGCACATGGAGGCGGACAAGGACTACCACCTGCTGGTCGCGGGTGTGGACGCTCCCGACGACATGCAGGTGGCCCTGGACGAGTCTAAGCGTGTGGTGGTAATCAAGTGCGCGGGCGAGGTCACGCGTGACTTCCTGCCCCTGTCGCCCGCGGAAATCCGCGAGGCCATTGACAGCATCGGCCAGGTCATAGAGGCGGCCTCGCGGCCGCTGGCGTTGTTCGTGGGCTACGCCGAGCGCGATCTGCCGTTCATCCGGCATGTCAGCCGCGACGGCGACCGTGTCTTCTGGATAAACCGCATCATTCCCATGAACGATGAGGAGCTGTACCAGGAACTCAAGCTTGAGAGTCCGGCGAGTGTAGAGTATCACAGCCTCCAGCCCGAAGTGATGGAGATGCTCTCGGCGCGCTCTTCGGAGCGGCATCTGCTGTGTCGCGAGCCCGGCGAGCCCAGTGCGTTCTTCAGCGCGCTGGAGCAGCGTCTGATCCGCCACGAGCGCAGCACGCGCAGGCCACGTGGGGGCAGCGCGGACCTCACCTTGCTCAGCGGCGGGCCGTATCGCTTCCTGGACTTCTACGATGTAGACGACGCGGAGCTTTTCTTCGGCCGCGAGCGGGAGACCGAAGATGTCATAGAGATGATCGCGGACCATCAGCTCAGCGTGCTCTTCGGGGCCATGGGCCGTGGCAAGACCTCGCTGCTTTGCGCCGGTGTCGTCGCCACCATGCGGCAAGAGGCGACTAAGGATGAAGGACGGCGCTGGCTGCCGGTCTGGGTGCGCTGCGGCGATGACCCGGTGGCGAATGTCAAGGAGGCGGTCGGGCAGGCCGTGCACGACCTCGGCTTTCGGCCACCACCCCAGGACGCGGAGTTCTGCGACTTCCTCGCCGAAGCGATCTCGACCTCGGATCGCACCCTGGTGGTGCTCCTGGACCAGTTCGAGGAGTACTTCGTCAAGCTGGGGCGCAGGGCACAGGCTGAGGCGGCGGAGCAAATCGCGACAGCGCTGGAGAGAAACAAAGAGAAGCTGCGGATGCTCTTCAGCATTCGGGAGGACTACCTCGGGCAGCTTCATGAGTTGCATGAGTACCTGCCCGAGATCATGCACAACGCCTACCGGCTGAGGCCGCTCGACCGCGAGCAGGCCAAGCGGGCGGCGATCAGCCCTGCCGGGCCCTTTGGCATTCGGGTCGAGGAAGACCTGGTGGATGAGGTCATCAACGATCTCGACCGGGAGGAGGGCATCGAGCCGGCAGAGCTTCAGATCGTCATGGACCGGTTGTACCAGTCGCTGTCCGGCCGCCGACATCTGATGGCCTTGCACACCTACCAGCAGCTTGAGGGGGCGGAGCGAATCCTCGAGCGTTACCTGGACTACTCCCTGTCGCAGGTGCCCGGCCCGGACCGGCGTCTGGCCCGCGCCATCCTTAAGGAGATGGTCGCATCCTCAGAGCTGAGGACAGCACGCTCAGTCGAGCGCATCGCGGCGGAAGTCGGGCAGAGCGAGGAGACGGTCGAGAGGGTGCTGGCGCGCCTCATTGACCTGCGCTTGGTGCGACGCGTCGGGCGCGGTTCGCAACGCACCTATGAACTGGTTCACGAGTACGTGGCCGACAAGATCGAGCACTGGATGTCCGATCGAGAGATTCAGGTGAAGGACGTCCAGGACCTGCTCACTCGCGAGCTGAACAACTACCAGCGTTTCGGCCTGTTGATGGGCAAGGGCGCGCTCCGGATAGTCGCCAACTACCGCAACGAACTCAGCATTGCCCCTGAGGAGATGGAGGTCATCATTCGCAGCGCGGCCTATCGGGAGCAGGACGCAGACTACTGGCTCGCCAGGGCCGATGAACTGCAGGAGCGGCTGGAGCCCACGCTGAAGGCGATGCTGGAGGCGGATGAAGCGCACGTGCGAACCGCCGCCCTGCGCGCTGTGGGAAGGCGCGTATCACTGGCATACCTCCCGCAACTGGTCAACCTGCTCGACGATGCCGATGAAGAGATAAGGGAGGCGGCTGAGGAGCAACTGCGACGGCTGGACCGAGACTTAGTGCAGGCGCTGGGCCGCGGCACCGAGCAGGAGCGTCGGCTGGCGGCCTACGCCCTCGGCAGAATAGAGAGCCGCAGGGGCCTCAGGCCGTTGGCGGACGCTCTGGACGACGGGGACCAGGAGATGCGCAACGAGGTGGCCGAGGCGCTGGCGGAGATGGATGCGCCCGGCACCACTACCCTGCTGCTCAACAGGCTGAGCGCCGGCGAGGAGGCGCCCTGGGCGGTGGCGTACGCGCTCGGTCACATCGCGCGGGGACCCGAGAGCGTTGAGCAGATAGAGCAAGCCCGCAGGAACAATCCCGACTCGCCGCAGATCACCTTTGCCTTGGCGCTCGCGTATGAACACCGGCGAGACTACGACGCAGCCGTGGCCCTCCTGGATGAGGCTGAGCAGCTCGCGACCACGGACCGGGGCTTCGAGGCTATTGCGGAGGCACGCGAGGAGATCGCGGCACAACGTGAACAGGTTGTGGCCGGGGCCGATGACTGGCCGCTCTTCCATGGAGACCTGCAGCGCACGGGGTTCACGCCCGAGGAGGTCGAGCCGCCGTTGGAGGCGATCTGGCGCTTCCAGACCAGAGGGCCGGTCGTGGCCTCGCCGACCGTGGCCGGCGGCCTGGTATGCGTTGGCTCGCGCGATGGCTACCTCTACGCGCTGGACAGCAGCTCCGGCAGCTTGCGCTGGGAGTTGAAGACCAATGATCGGGTGGAGGCGGCCCCGGCGCTTACCGGCGACCTCATGTACGCGACCTCGGGAGACGGCAAGCTCCACGCGGCACGGTTGCAGGATGGGGAGCCGATGTGGGAGTACGACCTCGGTGCGCCGAGCCGCTGCTCGCCTACGGTCCACTCCGGGCTAGTCTACGCCTGCAACCAGGAGGGAAGGCTAGTTGCGCTCAGTGCAGCGGACGCGCAGCCCGTGTGGGAGATGCGGGCCGGTGACGAGATCTCCGGGGCGCCGGCGATCTCTGGTGGCAATCTGGTCGTGGGCTCGTGGGACGGTAGTCTCTATGCCATGCAACCCGACACTGGAGAGCAACTCTGGCGAGCCGACGCAGAGGGCCCCGTGGCGGCGGCGGTGAGCGCGGCCGGCAAGCACATCTACTGCGGCTCCGATGCCGAAGCGGTCTTCGCCTTTGACGCCGCCAGCGGTGACAAGGTATGGCGCACGCGGCTGGAAGGGCGAGTGCGTTCCTGCCCGGCGCTGACCGAGGAGCTGGCCATCGTCGGCTGCATGGATGGATCTGTCTATGCCCTCAACCGCGCGGACGGCAGCATCGTATGGAGCGCGGAGACAGAGGACGAAGTGCTCTCCTCTGCCGCCATCGCGGGCAGCACCGTCTACATAGGCTCCAAGGACGGGAATCTCTACGCGCTGTCACTGGGCGACGGAAGCGTGCTGTGGAGATACGAGACCTCCTACGCGGTGTACTCGTCGCCCGCGATCACGGGGCAAAGGGTCGTGCTGGGACTCGAGTACTACAATGTCATGGCGTTTACGCCGAAGACACCGACGGCGGGAGTAGCGCGATGAGTGCGTTGCGAGGCGCGGCCCTGGCGCTGCTGGTCGCGCTCATGGCCACGGTCAGCGGGTGCGCAAAGCTGGATGAGCTGCGAACTGAGTTCGTGGCCCTGCGCTATGTGCAGAGCGCGACCACCCACCTCACTCGCCTGCCGATACAGCGGGCGGAGGCCGTTCGCGAGCTTGACCGAGCCCTCGAACTCGCTCCCGACAACCCCACGGTCAAGAGACATGCCGGAGCGCTCTACGTCGCAGCCAAGGCCTATGACAAGGCGCTGCTTGTGCTTGAGGAGACCGCCGCAAGCGATGACCCGCACAGTCGGATGTTGGTCGCCCAGTGCCTGCTCAATACGGGCAAGGTGAGCCAGGGCGCAGCGATCTGTCAAAGGGAACTCGCGCAAGCGATGGCGCTCCGTCACAGCAAGTCCGTGGGCCGGCTCGAGTACGCCGTCATCCTCAACGATGCGGGCTACATACTCGCTGACGCCAATGTCGAACTCAAGCAGGCTGCGGCAGCCGTCAAGGCCGCCCTGAGGCTGCTTCCGCTGGACCCCTCTATCACGGACAGCATGGGCTGGGTGCGTTTCAGGGAGGGTCGCATAAAGGATGCGGCCTTCTACCTCGAGCGTGCTGCAAGACTGGGCCGTACCGAGCAGCCCGAGGTGCTCTATCACCTTGGAGCTGCCTATGCGCGGCTGGGACGGATCGGGGACGCCGAACGAGCGCTCAAGCGCGCGCTCAAACTTGACCCCGAGTACAACGATGCCAGGACCGAGCTGAGGCGTCTCGGGCGGCAGTTGCCCAGGCCCGCTCTGGCCCACGAGCCCGGGCTCGTTCCAGTCGAGAGAACGTGAGCCGTGCATTTGCCCTTCCCCCCGACCCGCGAAGGAACCGGTTTCCCTGAGGCGAAATACCCGATGACACACATCACGAGACCAGGCGCACTGTGCGTCAGTAGGATTTGATTCCCGATGAAGATCGCCGCACGACTGGACAGCATCAGTCCCTCAGCCACGATGGCCATGAAGATCAAGGCCGAAGAACTCGCCAAGCAGGGCAAAGACGTCCTGTCCTTCGCCGTGGGCGAGCCGGACTTCCCCACGCCGGAGTACATCTGTGAGGCCGCGCGCCAGGCAATAGCCGAGGGCTTCACCAAGTACACGGCCGCCTCGGGAATCACAGAACTCAAGGAGGCGGTTGTCGCGGCCATCGAGCGTGACCTGGGCGTGAGCTACGAACCCGGCGAGGTGCTGATCTCCAACGGCGCCAAGCACTCGCTGATGAACGTGTTCCAGACCTTGGTCGAGCCCGGGGACGAGGTCATCGTTTTCGCGCCTTACTGGGTTACATATCCCGACCAGATTCGCTTCTGCGGCGGCAAGGTGAAGGTGATCATGACACGCGGGGAGGATGACTTCCAGCCCGATCTGGAGGAGGTGCGCGCGGCAGTGACCGACCGGACCGTGGCGCTCCTGGTCAATACGCCCTGTAACCCGAGCGGCGCCGTCTACTCGCGCGAGGTTATTGAGGGCCTGGCGGCACTCGCGATCGAGCGCGACCTGGTCATCATCTCGGACGAGATCTACAAGCATATCATCTTCGACGGAGCGGAGCACGTTAGCCCGGCGACGCTGGGAGACGAGGCGAAAGAGCAGACGCTCATCATTGACGGCGTGGCGAAGAGCTACTCGATGACCGGTTGGCGCATCGGCTGGCTGGTCGGGGACAGGGACTTCGTGGCGGCGGCCGGGCGGCTGCAAAGCCAGGGGACCTCCTGCCCGAACACCATCGCTCAGAGGGCGGCGGTGGAGGCGCTCAATGGTCCCCAGGACTCGGTCGAGCAGATGCGGCGGCAGTTCGAGGCGAGGCGGGACCTGGTGATGGACCGCATAGCGGACATCCCCGGGGTCCGATGCAGCCGGCCGCGCGGCGCTTTCTACGTCTTCCCCGATGTCACCGAGCACTACGGGCGGACGCTGGGCGGCGCGAAGGTCGAAGATTCGACGGCGATGGCGGAGTACTTGCTCACGGAGGGGCTCATCAGCACGGTCCCGGGCGCGGCATTTGGGGCCGACGACTACGTCCGCCTCAGCTTCGCCTGCAGCACGGAGGAGATCGAAGAGGGCCTGGCGCGGCTCAAGCGTACGCTGGCATGAACCCGCTCGTCACACGGAGGGGCCGCCTGAGCGCGTCTTGCGCACACGCCCTCGTGCGCGCAAGACGCACGAAGCCCGCGAACACCTGCTGCGTCTAGGTTTGCCGACGGGCCGCGGCAGACTCACCACCTGGGGACCGGCGCGGGCCGGCCTCAGGCGCCTTCGGGCGGCCCTCCATACGACATAGAATCCAGGAGGCGAGCAAGTGCACACAGTAACGCTCATCCCCGGTGACGGCACCGGACCCGAGGTCGTAGCGGCGATGCGAACCTGCGTCGAGGCCACGGGGGTTGCGATCCAATGGGAGGTCCAGCAGGCAGGCGCCGTGGCGATGGAAGAGATGGGGACGCCGCTGCCGGATGAGGCGCTCGAATCCATCAGGCGCAACAAGGTCGCTATCAAGGGGCCGGTCACCACGCCGGTGGGCACAGGCTTCCGCAGCGTCAATGTGGCCCTGCGCCAACAGCTTGGCCTCTACGTCTGTCTGCGACCGTACAAGTACTACGAGGGCGTCAGGGCCCGCTACCCCGAAGCCAACCTGGTTGTGGTGCGCGAGAACACGGAGGACCTCTACGCGGGCATCGAGTTCGAGCGCGGCACGCCGGAGTGCGACGAGGTTCGGGCGGAGATAGAGCGGCTCTCGGGCAGAAGCATCCGGCCGGACTCGGCGCTGAGTATCAAACCGATTTCCGTCACCGCAAGCGAGCGCATCGTGCGGTTCGCTTTTGACTACGCCCTCGAGAACGCGCGCAGGAAAGTAACTGCTGTCCACAAGGCCAACATCATGAAGTTCACGGACGGCCTTTTCCTGGAGGTCGCACGGCGCGTTGCCGAGGAGTACGCAGACTCGGGCATTGAGTTCGAGGACCGCATCGTTGACAACATGTGCATGCAGCTCGTGCAGAAGCCGGAACTCTACGATGTGCTCGTCTTGCCAAACCTCTATGGGGACATCCTCAGCGACCTGTGCTGCGGCCTGGTCGGGGGCCTGGGCGTGGCCCCCGGCGCGAACCTGGGCGAGGAGATCGCGCTTTTCGAGCCGACCCATGGCAGCGCCCCGAAGTACGCTGGGCAGAACAAGGTCAACCCGTGCGCCACGATTCTCTCGGGCGTGATGATGCTTCATCACCTGGGCGAACACGAGGCGGCCGAGCGCCTGGAGGCGGCGGTGGCGAAGGTCATCCGCGAGGGCGATAAGGTCACCTACGACCTCAAGCCTAACCGCGACGACCCGACGGCCGTCGGCACCAGCGAGATGGCGGCGGCCATCTGCGAGGCGATGCGCGCCTAACGGCAAAGGCAAGCCGCAGAGACGCAGAGAGCGCAGAGAACGACGGATCGGCTGCGGAACAGCGGCGCGATCAGTGCTGCCGGGACGCCCACCAGCGCCACGGCCATCAGCCCGAAATCCAGCGCCGATGAGACCCAACTGAGCAGCCAACCCAGGTAGACGTCAAAGTGATGGCGCAGGAGCGCGTCCGGGGCCAGCGACGACACAGTGAGAATCAGCACGATCCCTGCGGCGGCCGCGGCGAGCAGCGCCGGGATGCTCTTCCTGAGGTCTATCTCGCTCGGCGCCAGCTCGGCACCGATGCTCAGGGCGAGATAGACGAACAGCCAGGTCTGCCAACTCCGAAAGTCAAGCGCTAGGAGTATCGCCGCGAGGTTCCCTTCCACCAGTTGGCCCGGGTCCCCGGGGACGTTGAGCCACTTACACAGGAATTGCAGCGCCATCGCCCCGGCAAGCAGCGGCATCAGGGCCGCCGCGCCCGTTGCCAGCCACGGAAGCGCCACGGGTGACCACGGTTTCCCCGGCCGGCACACCCCCCTCCCCTCCGGGTCCACGAAGAAGAAGATGATCTGCCTCACGCGGTAGCCTGCGAGCAGGTAGCCGAGGGCGTGGCTGCACTCGTGCAGGATATTGCCCGGCAGCCGCAGAATACCGACCAGCAGGCAACGGAACCGCGTGGGTCCGGCCGCCGAGCGCAAGACCCACTCGAAGATCAGCCGGGATCCGGCATAGAGAATGACCGCCTCGCCGGCGACCAGCAGGACCCGGCGAATCAGTTCGAGGGCAGAGGGCATAGCGATCGCATTATATCACACGCGGCACTGCCGCACAGCGGACCGGTCGTGGCCGTTGTAGGGCGCGGGCCTGTACCGCGCCCAGGTCTTAGCGGGGCACAGGTCCCCGCTCTACAGCAACGGCCAACGACTCGCTGGGAGGACAAGGATGAAGGTCACTATCGTAGGAGCCGGCAACGTGGGCGCGACCTGCGCCCAGCGCATTGTCGAGGGTGACATTGCGGAAGTCTACCTCGTTGACGTGGCTGAGGGGCTCGCGGCGGGCAAGGCGCTGGATCTGGCGGAAGCGGCGCCGCTGGCGGGTCACAGCCGCAGCGTTACCGGAGGCACAGACTACGAGGGCGCGGTCGGCTCCGATGTAGTTGTCATCACCGCCGGTATCACGCGCAAGCCCGGCATGTCGCGCGATGACCTACTGCAAACTAACGGCCGCATCGTCAGCGAGGTGACCGCGAGCATCAAGGCCGTGGCGCCGCAGGCAATCATCATCGTGGTCAGCAACCCGCTGGACGTAACCACGCACATCGCCAGGGAGGTCTCCGGCCTTCCGCGCGAGCGAGTGATGGGGATGGCGGGGGCTCTTGATACTGCGCGCTTCCGTGCCTTCATCGCCATGGAGCTGGGCTGCTCGCCGGTGGACGTAAGCGCGATGGTGCTTGGCGGTCACGGTGACTCGATGGTGCCGCTGCCGCGCCACGCCACGGTTGGCGGGGTCCCGATCACAGAACTCATCGAGCCGGCGCGGCTAGAGGAGATCATCGAGCGCACGCGCAATGGCGGGGCGGAGATCGTGGGCCTGCTCAAGACCGGCAGCGCCTTCTATGCGCCCGCCTCCGGGGTCAAGGACATGGTGGCGGCCATCGTGCGCGATGAGCACCGGGTGCTGCCCGCCTCGGTGCTGCTCCAGGGCGAGTACGGTCTGTCTGATGTCTTCGTCGGAGTTCCGGTGCGGCTGGGACGGAGCGGCGTGGAGGAGATCGTCGAGGTTGAGTTGAACGATGAAGAGATGGCTGCGCTGCACGGCTCCGCGGAGCATGTGCAGCAGACCGTTGAGACCTGGAAGCACCTTTCGTCCAGCTAGCGAGCGCGACGCCGTCCGCAGTTGTGCATTCATCGGAGGCGAGTGAAGTGACGCGCGCATCATCAGTTGCCATCTTGAGCGTGGCGGTGATCATCATGACTGCGAGCGCTATCGGCGCGGACGATGGGTGGCGCACCGAGCCGCCCATTACCTACGTGCTGGACTACGGACGCGACCACCTGGGCCATCCGGAATACATCGAGGCCGTGGCAGGATCGCCGCCAACGCTCCTGCACCTGGGCAAGGACGTGGTGATGACCCACAACTGGGGGCCGGTCCAGGGGCTGGGTGGTGAGAACCAGGCGGGCGGCAAGGGCGACGCCATCCGCCGCCTATCGCCCGAGGAGACCCAGGAGCGCCTCGAGGGCCTGACAGACATGGCCGCGGCGCTGCATGAGGCCGGCTGCAAGTACGTGACGCCTTACATCTGCTCGATGACCCTCGGCGGCAGCCACAGAACGCGAGCCGGATTCTGGGAGTTCTACGACCACTGGAACGAGTACCTGAGGTTCGGGCTGCCGCCGCGACCGAAGCTGGACCCGGTTGACTGGATGCAGCGCAACCCCGACGGCACCATGAAGAGCACTTACGGCTGCAAGCCCGACACCAGCGAGTTCTATCCGCCCTACGAGCCGAATCTGCGCTACGCCGCGTGCGTCAACAACCCCGGCTGGCGGACCTGGATAGATGCGGTCGCGCGGCTGGTGGCGACCGTTGGCTATGACGGCGCCTTCATTGACAACAGCGGCACCCAGCAGTGTTACTGCGAGTTCTGCCAGGAGAAGTTCCAGCGGTTCCTGCGGAACAAGTACACGCCGACCGAGATGAAGGAGCTGTTCGGCGTTGACGAGGGCCAGCCGGTCCCCCTCGCCGAACGCCCGGGCGCGGATGGGGAGCTGACGCTCGCGTGGGTCGAGAGCCAGCGGTTCTGGGTGGAGAGTCTGCATCAGCATCAGCTCGCCATCCGCAAGGCCGGAGAGGAGGTCGGCGGGCACTTCATCCTCTTCCCCAACGGCGGGCACCATCGGCCGAACCACGTGAAGCTTGCTTTCTGTGACAGCGACTACATCATGTATGAACTGTCGGTGGGCGACTACGGGACACACCCGGGGCTGGTGAGATCCAGAATCGTGGACGATATCTACATGCAGGTGCACAACGACCACTGCTGGCAGTTCAAGTACACTCAGGCGGTGCGGCGGCGGGTGAAGGCGCTGGTACTTACGCGCGCAGGCTACCCGAAGACACGGGCCTCGCTGGAGTTGAACGTCAACACCGCCGCGCTAGGCATGGCCGAGGCCGCCACCTTCGGCAGCGGCGCCGGCTTCCTGCTCAGGCCACGCTGGGACGAGTACCGCGACGTGCTCAACCAGTACCGCCGCTTCTTCGAGGAGCACGCGGACCTTTACACGGGCCTGGTACCCTACGCGCAGGTCGCCGTCGCAGCCTTCTCCGAGCAGAACTTCTACGGCAACGACAAGCAGATCGCGCAGGCCAGGAAGGTGACCGCGGAGCTGCTTGGCTCTCACATCCTGTTCGATTATGTGACCGAGGACTACTTCACCGCCGAGAACCTCGCCAACTACCGGGCCGTCATCTTTCCTCAGGTAGTCTATGCAAACCCCGACCAGATAGCCGCGCTGACGGAGTACGTGCAGGGCGGAGGCGTCGCGCTGGTGCTGGGCGTCACGCCGACCGCCGACATGTGCCTGAGGCCTTATGACCCGCCCCCGCTGGCCGAGAAGCTTGGGCTCCCGCAAGAGGGCCCGGCTGGCGAGAAGACCCTCTCAGATGGGAAGGGCACGTGGTTGTATGCGGACCAGATGCCCGGCAACGGCTTGCGTAAGGCCCTGCACACTGCGCTGGGCGAGGACGTTGCGGTCATGGCTGGCGGCAGCGAGGCGGTGCGCTTCAATGCCTTCGTCCATCTCGATGAGGGCTTCCTGATGCTGCACGTACTGAATTACGATGTGCCGCTGGGGGTTGACGAAGAGCCGGTGGCAGACAAGTCGAACCTCACTCTGAGCATTCCGCTGCCGGAGGGCGCAAAGGCGACCTCGGCGCAGGCCTACGACCCGGACCAGGCCCAACCGGAGACGCTCGCGGTGCGCACGGCGGATGGCAGGGCGGAGCTGACGCTACCCGACCTGCGCATCTACAAGGCGGTCAAGATCCAGGTGCAGTAGCGCGCCCAGGCGAGGTCCTTACTTTCCAGAAATGCAGGTGGAGCCATGGGCGATCCCGCCCTTGGGCGGGACCCTTCGCGCCCGATGGCCGAGATAGGCCAGCGTCGTCGTTGCCCTGCGGAGGGGCCGTCCGAGGGCGCTTCTGCGGCTGCAGAAGCGCATGAGGCCGGCCCGCGGTTGGGGCAACATGGGGATAGGCCCTCATTTCGGTATACGGCACCGAAATGGGGCCAGGCCCTCGACGGCGATCCGTGGCCCCCATGCGTCCGGGGAGCTTGGCGATATGGCAGGATCCCGCCCCTGGGTGGGACCGTGGTGGGCGGCAGCCATTCCTCTGACCTCGCTCGCATTTGTGGAAACCAAGGAGGTCGCCTGTGCCACGAACGACAACGGCGGCCGCAGGCAATAGCTCCCCCCGCCACGAACGGCAACCGCAGCGCCTCCTACTTGCTGTATGACAGCCCCAGGAACTGGTGGCGCTGATCGTCGCCGCCGGAATTGTTGAGTTGGACCTTGTAGGCGACCCCCATGTGCCTGCCGACGTCGTAGACGAGGCCGGTATCCAGGGTGTAAAGCAACCGGTTGGGCCGGTAACGCACCTCGCCCAGCACGCCGAGATTGCCCTGAGGACTGAGCGTCCAGGTGAAGCGCCCCCAGCGGCGCTCGTACTGAACGAGTGCGCCCACGTCTCCCACCCACTCGTCTTCCGAGTTCTTGATGTCCTTGCTGACGCCGCCGCTGACCTCGATGAAGCCGTCCTTCCAGTGCTTGCGCACGCCGAGAGCCACCAGCGTCTGTACCCGGTGAAAGGCGTGGTCGCCGTCCGTCGAGATGGAGATCAACGGGTTCCATCTCTCCTTCGGGCGCTTCAGCATCAGGTATCGGCTCCAGGTCTTGAGGCGGTCTAACTTGGCCTCACCGCTGATGGAGCGGTTGTAGTCCGAGGCCACGGTGAACTCCCAGCGCTGTGTGCCGTGCTCTCTCGCGATCACGCTGTCAACTGAGGTAGCCCAGTCGTACTCGCTCTCGCCGTTGCGATAGTCCTCGGTCAGGTTGGCGGCGATGTCGAGGCGCTCGGTCTCCCACTCGCCCCAGGCGGCGGGGACCGCAGCCAAGGTGATGACAGCGAGGCAAAGGACCGTGACCGTCAGAATGCGATGTGCGAGGTTCATGCTCTTGCCTCCAGCGCTCTATCTCTCTGCTCATGGCGAGTCGCGCCAGTGCTATCCCTCGAGAGGCCTGCCGTGTTCGCGAAGAACTCGACAATGCCGTTCGTAGGTCGGGCTTTCCAGCCCGACTCGTCAGTCGTTTCCGCAACGGTCAACGGAGTCGGGCTGGAAAGCCCGACGTACGGGGAGCCCGCCTATGAGGCACCTGCCAGGCTCCGCCGCACCTCAGCTACGGCCTCAGCTTCCCCTCGCGATTCGACACGCGGCATAACGGAAAAGTTTCATCAGTCTCATCAAAGCCTGAGGAGAGTTCCATCGGCGATGCGTCCCTCATGCTCGTTAATCCAATGCAGCGGCCCAAGCAGACCGCGAAGCAGGAACTCGAGTTGGCGTTCACGGCGCACCTTCCGCTGCATTGCGTCCACCCGGCAGTACAGCCAACGAGCTCGCATCAGGTCGGGCAGCGCACGCAGCTCCTCCTTAGTCGGCGTGATGACCGAGGTGTACGCGGCGCCGAACGCCCGCACCAGTTTCGCGCTCATCCTGAAGCTCTGAGTGAGCGACCAGATGTCACCGGGGATGACCGGCTCCCGCCGCCAGCCGCAGAAAAACAGCAGCCCATCGGCGAGGTCCACCATGCGCGGCTGGCGCGTGCACCAGTCAAGGTCGAAGATGCCCACCACCTCATCGCCGCGGAACTTGAGGTTGGCTGGATGATAATCGCCGTGAACGATGGTCTGGGGCAGCGCCCAGTAGCTCTCGTCGGGCAGCCGCTCCAGCAGCGATCCGACGGTCAGGACAGCTTCGCTGAGCGATAGCACGGGACCCAGGTTGAGGCGCCTGCCCTCCAGTACGTCCGGCAGCTCGTCCCCGACTCTGCCCATGATCCCCACCAGGCCCTTCGCGATCTTCTCTGGGCTGTGATAGCGCTCCCAGGCCTTCTCGCACGGCGGCTCGAAGTCTGAGGTCGCCTCCTGGAACCGCGCGAGCATCTCGCCGGCGCTCGCGATCTGCTTAGCATTGCCGGCGACGTGCTCTTCTCCCTCAATGTAAGGGTAGAGCTCATAGACGCTATCATCGAGGCGTGCCCAGCGCGCTCCTTCGCTCGTCGGCAGGGCGAGGGGCGTCGGCATCTCGCGGGCGCGCAGGTGCTCCATGAGGGCGTGCTCGAAGCGGACCCACTCCTCTCTGTCATAGCGCGGGTTGCGGCGCTTGAGCAGCAGCTTGCCGCGCGGCGTGCGCAGGATCACGCTGGCATTAGCCGTACCGCTGCCCGGCGCCAACTCGTCCGCGCTCACCTGCAAATCCCAGCGGGCGAGAGCGTGGTTGGCTTCCGCGAGACCCAGGGAAGTGTCGGTCAACATCATGCTCAACCCTTCGCGTTAGCGTTCTCGAGGCAAGCAGACGAGGTGCCTCTGAACGTATCCGCCGGACAGGCTTCAGTTCGCTCAGGATAGCGTTAGTGCCGTTTGGAGGGCTGCCTGAGGGCTCGCTGCAGCGAGGCCGAAGTCGGCCCGCCGACGAGGCGCAAGCAGCGGGCCGGGCTCGTCCTCACACGTTGCGGGAGAACTCGCACAGCCCCTCCATCGCTCCCTCCTTCGTGGCTACTTGGCAGCTTGCCCATCCCCTTTGAGAGTGTCTCAACTCTCTGTTCAACCAGCGACCCTATCATTGGCGAACCGAACGCTCCTTATGCGCACTGGCGATTCCCCGGGAAAGGCCTCCAGACCTCCGGCGGGCGAGGGCTTGTCTGGGACGCACCTCAAAGGCAAAACTTGTGCGCAGGAGGGAGGTCTCGCGCGCCCGATGGCGAAATGTACGCGCGCAGCACATCAAGGTCACATTCAGGAGGCGCAAAGCAATGAAGGTCCCCGTTGTGAACCAGGACGAGTGCTCGGGCTGCGGGCTGTGCGCAGACATTGCCCCCAACACATTCGAGCTGAACGCAGATGATGTCTCGGAAGTCATCGACCCCCAGGGCGATGACGAGGACACCATCCAGGAGGCAATTGATAGCTGTCCGGTGGAGTGCATAAGCTGGGAGGAGAAGTAGGCCTCCGCTTTGCAGCAGCGTTGGCGCGCACTGAGGGGCAGCCCCGGACACAGGGCTGCCCTTGTGCTACCCGATGGAGGTGTAACACAATGCGGACGGCTATGCTTGTCGCGGCCAGCCTCCTTTGCGGGGGCGCCACAGCGCAGCAGTTCACGCTGGTAGAGAGCGGCGCCCCGCAGGCCGTGGTCCAACTCCGTGAGAACCCGACCGACGTCGAAACCCTCGCCCGAGACGAACTGTGCAAGTATGTGAAGCTGGCGACCGGCGCAGACCTGTGCCGGACCGCCAACGCCGGAGGGCGCGTCGTGCTCAACGTCCGCGGCGAGGGACCGGAGGGCTTCACGCTTGACGTGACGCCAGAGCGTGTCCGACTGTCTGCGGCCACGCCGGTTAGCCTGTTGCAGGGCGTCTATCGCTTCTTGCAGGAGTTCGTGGGCTGCCGATGGTACGTGGGTGGCGAGATAGGCGAGGTCATTCCCGAGGCCCACACCATCACGATTCCGGTCGGCACACACGTCGAAAGACCAAGCTGGAGGGTGCGCGCTTTCTTCCTGCGCGATGACCCGGAATACTGGTGGGCGCTGCGCAATGGGCTGAACGGTTGGTTCTCGCGCGAGTTCGTGGACAGCCTCGGCAGCGGGGTCGAGGATGACCTGCTCTATCAGCAGCCGGGCGTCGGCGGCTTTCACGCCTGGTTCCGCATACTCGATCCGAGGGAGTACCGCGACGAGCATCCGGAGTACTACGCGTTGGTGGGCGGTCGGCGAGTCCAGGGCGGCATCCACAGTGGGCAGATATGCACCAGCAACGAAGAGGTCATCAACCTCATCGCTCACAAGGCGCGCACCTACTTCCAGGAGGACCCGGGAGCGCGCTACTACTCCATCGCCCCCAACGACGGCTACGGGTGGTGCCAGTGCGAGCATTGCATGAGGCTGGAGGCGGAGCTGGGCGGCCCCCGTCCCTGGCCTGAGCAACCGGCCCGGCTGATAGTCAGCGACCGCCAGGTGCAGTTCGCGAACGAGGTGGCCAGGCGCGCCCTGCCGGGCCTGGAGGGCCGCGAACTTATCATCTTCGCCTATGTCAGCCATGCTCCGCCGCCGCTCAAGGTGCGCCCGGCGAGGGGCGTCACGGTCTGGCTGTGCCACTATGCTCCCGCCTGCTACGCGCATCCGATTGACGATCCCAACTGCCCCCGGAACGCAGCCTTCTACGAATACGTGCAGGGCTGGGCCGAGTGCGCGGACCGCATGGGCTACTACGCATACACCGACAAGAGCATGTGGAAGGGCCTGCCGCGGCCGGTGGTGCCCCAGATGATGCGCGATATCAAGACGCTCTATCGGCTCGGCTGGCGGCGCTACGTCGCGCAAAGCAGCGCCCGGAACTGGGGGCAGATGGGGTCGCTCTACTGGACGACCGCCCGGCTGCTGTGGGATGTTAACGCCAACGTGGATGAGCTTCAGGACGACTGGTACCGAGGCTTCTATGGCCCGGCGGGACCGGCGATGCGGCAGTTCGTCGAGGGCCTCCAAGAGGCGGTTGCTGACTCAGGGGAGCACTTCACCGCCAATCCGGATGTCGAGGGCCCCAAGGTCTTCTCGGTTGAGGCGCTGGCGGCAGCAAGCCTGCGGCTGAAGGTGGCGCTGGAGGCCGCCGACACCGAGCAGGTGCGAGAGCGAGTCGAGAAGCGCCTGGCCTCCTTCGAGGGCGGCGCATCGAGACTCGCCTTCGCCCGCGAATACGCAAGATACAACGAGACCGGAGATAAGGCGGCGCTCGAGAAGGCCGTAGCCGCCGGCCAGGAGCTGGCAAAGCGTAGTGACGCGCGGTTCCGGCGCAAGCTGCGCGGCCTTGAGCTTGAACTGCAGACCGGCATGGCGTGGGTGGGCGTCGGCGAACCCGAAGAGAAAGGCGGGCGGACATGCTACAACTCCGACGAGACCGGCCTCGGGGACGGCGCGGCGGGCTGGATGACGCTTGAAACAGTGCTCAAGGACCGCTCGAAGCCCTACGTGCTCGAGTTGGTCGTGTGGGGCGAGTCCGCGGGCTTCACGCCCGTCATTTGCAGCCAGGGCAAAGGCGCAGGCTATGCCGCTGGCGGCATCTGGGAGCCCCTGGAGCTCATCGAGGGGGAGCTCTCCGGCAAGGCGCAGTGGGATACCATCAAGTGGCTCGTCAAGCCGGAGCAGTTCGACCCGGAGGACACGAAGACCAGAATAGGCTTCGGTGGCGCCGATTCGCAGATATGGTTGGCGGACGCCCGGCTCTATCCGCAGAAGTGAGAGGGATGGCCCTTGAGCGTCGGCAGGCGCGGGGCGAGCAGCTTCGACGTGCCCCATCCGGGAGTGCGCGATCCGCGCAGCCGCCCGCGCGGCGAATGGTCATCGCTCACTGACGGCCTCATCACCGGCTGCCTGGGACTGCTGGTTTTCCTCTGCTTCTGGGCGGCGGCAACGGAGTCGCCGGTAGGTCGCGTGGATGCCTGGGCGACGCACCGCGACGCGGCAAGCCGTTTCACCATTGAGTACCCGGCAGGATGGACTACGACTACGCACCAAGGGCGCGGAATCGCCGCCACGCGCATCGGGCGCTCGCAGAACATCTACGTGGAGATCGTCAGTCAGCCGACCAGATCCGAGCAAAGGGTGCTTCTCGGCGCTGGATCAGTCGTGTACGCGGTACTCAGGACGTGGCACCAGTCTGAGGAGAGCTACCTTCGCCTGAGGTTCCCCGACTATCGCCCAGATAGACCGGAACGCACAGCTCTCGGTGGCAGGCCGGCAGTGTGGTCCAGGTTCACGGCACGGCAGAACTCGGGCGAACTGACCGGGTACCACACCACCTTGCTCAGCAGGGATCGCATCCTGCTGATGGTCGCCGTCGCGCCCTCCGACGCGTGGGAGGACTTCAAGCCCATCGCGCTGCATATGCTCCGGAGTCTGCGGTTCGGTAGCAGCCCCGCTCGTCGGCTGGATCACTGATCTTCAGCCGCGTGGACTGATGCGCCTGCACCTCGCCGCTCCCTCAGCAGGATCGCCACCGCGCAGACCACAATTATCGCGATGCTCGCCGCCTGGGCTTGCGTCAGAGCGGGCACGAGCGCAAACGCGTGCGCTGTCGCCCCGCGCCTGGCGAACTCCACGAAAAAGCGCAGCACCGACGACAGAATCAAAAAGGCCATGAACCGGCTGAAGGGCCGGTGCAGCCGCCGGCTAACTGTGAGCAGCAGCGGGAGAACGAAGACAAGACTGCCGGCGACGGCGTAGAGCTCGGTGGGATGCACCGGCACCGGCGGGGCCGAATCAGGGCCGAGCTGGGGAAAGGTCACCCCCCACGGCAGGTCGGTCGGGTGCCCGTAGCAGCAGCCGTTCAGGAAGCAGCCGACCCGCGCAATCGCGTAGGCAACGACCATGCCGGGCGCGGCCAAGTCGAACATGCGCCCGCTGCTCACGCGCATCAAGGCAGCAACGACCACGACGGCCAGCACACCACCGATCACGCCGCCGTGCCAGGACATCCCCCCCGCCCAGATGTTGAGCGCCTCGGCAGGCCGCTGAGCATAGTCGCTCCAGTTGAGCAGAACCGACCCGATACGAGCACCGATGATCCCACCGGCAAACCCTGCGAGCGCAAGCTGCAGGACTGTCTGGCTCTCAAAGCCGTATCGAGCGCGATCCAGGTACATCCAGGTCAAGCAGGCCACAAAGGCCACCAGCAGCATCACGCCCCATGAGCGCACCTGCAGGGGGCCCAGGCGGTTAATGAGCACGTAGGTCAGCGCCGTGGGGATCGCGGCCTGGACGGCGAACTCCGCGATGCGTCTGGGGGTCAGGCGCCGAAGTCCACCTGCGCTGCGCTCCTCCAGGTAGCTCCATAGGATCACGACCGCCAGGAAGAAGGCGAAGACCGCGGGCAGATGGATCGGCTTCCAGGGGCCGACTACAGCTAGGGTTGGGTGCATCCGTCATCACCGCGGGGGCGCGGCTTGTGCGGTCCATGCTGTGCGTCCGACGGGTCGCGGTTTGCACTTGAGCCGGCAGCCTCAAAGGGGCGCAGGCCGATGACCCGGCTCATATCTTCGCCACGGCATCGCGCAAGTACTCAAAGGTCTCGGCGGCCAAGCGGTCAATCAACTCAGGCGACATCTCCGCCTTCTTGTGAGGGCCCTCGAAACGCTCCACGCAACAGGGGCCATGGAAGCCGTAAGGCTTGAGGACGCCCAGCATCGCCGGATGGTCAACATCGCCCTCGCCCGGGCGCGGGAAGAGGGGGTTCGCGCGCGGGCCCTTGTGATCCTTGACGCAGATCGCCTCAACCAGCTCCGCACAAAGCTTGATGTCCTCGACGGGATCGAGACCCTCGTAGAAGTGAACGTTCCCTCCGTCATAGCACACCCGCACCGCTTCGGAGCCGATCCTCTCAATCGTCTCCCGCAGCACGGCACCCGACGCGGTTACGCCCGTATGCGGCTTAAGCACAATGTGCACACCGAGGCCCTCGGCGTTCTTGGCAAGCCCGGTCATTGTCTCAAACCACGGATCGGTGATCTCTTGCCAGCGCTCGGGCGGGTACTTCTTGTCGGGCCAACTCTCGTACTCCCACGGCCCATGCGCCAACAGGAAGCGACAGCCCACCTCGCGCGCCTGCTCCAGCCGGCGCCTGAACTTCGTCACGCCGTCTTCAGCATCGAGCGTGCCTCCGGGGGCTGTGAGCATGACCGTCGCCAGCCCGGCGTCCTCTACCTTGCGCCGCACCTCAGCCACCTCCTCGGGTCCGGCAAGCGGGTCCGGCACCTCCGCTCCCTGGTGAGGCCAGCCGTAAGCGACGTAGTGGTAGCCGGCAGATGCGATGCCCTCCAGCGCACGCTCGAAGGGCAGCTCGGAGTACGGCAGCGTCAGGCAGCCCAACTCAACTTCCATCTGTCAGTCCTCCTGCTTAATACGCCCTCAAAGCTCGGATGCGTCCACGACGCGCCCTTGGGCGATGGACAACTTCGCGGCCTCCAGCGCGGCCATGGTCTTGCGCACGTCCCGGCCCGAGGCCTCCGGCTCCCGGCCCTCCAAGACCGCAGCCGCAAACTCGGCGGTCTGCACCCGGTGAGTCGCAGAGCCGTCGAGCGGGACCTCCATGGTCTCCCCGTTAAGCAGTATCCTCTCGCTCTCAATGAGCATACCGCCCTGGGTACCGATGACCAGGCAGTCCCACGCGCTGACGGGAGAGTTAACCGTGTGATGCATCGAGGCGATGGCCTCGTTCGACAGCCGCATCTCCATGCTGATCTCGTCGTAGTCATGCCACGCCGGGTTGTTGCGTTGCGCTTGGGCGTAGACCTCATGGGCCTCAGCGTCGTTCAGCCACAGGATCATGTCAATCTCGTGTGCGCCGTAGCCGTAGAGCACCCACCCGCCTGCCTCTTCAGGCTTCAACGCCCAGTCGCGGCCCGGGTCCCCGCTCTTGCCGTAGCGGCGGCGGATGACGTTCTTGACCTCGCCGATGGCGCCGTCGCGAATCAACTCCCGCGCCCTGATGTTGGCGGGGCGGAAGCGCAGCACCTGAGCGATCATCAGCACCACGCCGGCTTCCTCGGCGGCCGCGATCATGTCGTCGGTCTCGGCGATGGAGATCGCCATGGGCTTCTCGCAGAGTATGTGCTTGCCCGCCTGGGCCGCGGCGACCGCACAGTCACGGTGCAGATGATGCGGCAGTAAGATCGCGACCGCGTCCACGTTGTCGTCAGCGAGCAGGTCGTGGTAGTCGCGGTAGATGGTCGCCACCTCGAACTCCTCGGCCCGCTGCCGCGCCGCCTGCTCATCAAGGTCGCAGACAGCCACGGTCGCTATCTCGTCCAGCGCCTGTTCCGCGGGCAGATGCGCACCCGCGATGCTGCCGCAGCCGATCACACCCATCCCGAGTTGGTCCGCCAACTTGCATCAGTCCTTCCAGGGGGTGGGTACCACTTGGGGCGGCGCTTGCCACCCGGGGCGGCGACATTCTTGTCGCCGTTCCCTTCTGCCCGACAGGAATGTCGGGCCCCCTGTCTTACCCCGACAGGAATGTCGGGCTTCCGGCTAACCGGAGTTGCGCCTACCACCCAGGGCGGCGCCTGCCACCCGGGGCGGCGCCTGCCACCCGGGGCGGCGCCTGCCACCCGGGGCGGCGACATTCTTGTCGCCGTTCCCTTCTGCCCGACAGGAATGTCGGGCCCCCTGTCTTGGCCCGACACGTATGTCGGGCCTCC